>JAJDTI010000037.1 GCA_022827245.1 Pseudomonadales bacterium
CGACTCCATGCACACCCGCGCCTGGACCGCGTAGCCGCGCGGTGCGCGGGCATGGTCGAGGTCGAGCTCGGCAAGGGTGGCGCCTGCGGCGAGGCGGAGCTGCGCCTTGACGATGTCCACCCCGGTGACCTCCTCGGTCACCGTGTGCTCCACCTGCAGGCGCGCGTTGGTCTCGATGAAGGCGAAGGCGGACGGGTTACCGTCCGTGGGCGCTGCGCGCCCGTTCGCGCCGTCAGCTCCCGCGGAGGCGTCGACCAGGAACTCGAACGTGCCCGCGTTGCTGTAGCCGACGCTCGCCGCGAAGCGCACGGCGGCGTCGACGAGGGCGTCGCGCACCGCGTCGTCGAGGCCGGGCGCCGGCGCCACCTCGACGATCTTCTGGAAGTGGCGCTGCACGCTGCACTCGCGTTCGCCGAGGTGGGCGACGGCGCCGTGCGCGTCGCCGAGGATCTGCACCTCGACGTGGCGCGCGCGGCGCATGAACTCCTCGACGTACAGTTCGCCGTTGCCGAACGACGCCTCGGCCTCGGCGCGGCAGCGCTCGTAGGCGCCCGCCACCTCGTCGGCGCGCTCCACCATGCGCGAGCCGCGTCCGCCGCCCCCGCCGACAGCCTTGATCATCATGGCGCGGCCGTCCGGGAGTCCGTCGAAGAAGTCCTGCGCCTCGGCGACGGACACGGCGCGGTCGATGCCGTGCACCACCGGCACGTCGGCCGCTACGGCAGCGGCGCGGGCGCGCGCCTTGTCGCCGAAGAGCTCGAGCGTCTCGACGCGCGGGCCGACGAAGGTCAGCCCGGCCTCGGCGCAGGCCCGGGCGAGGCCCGCGTTCTCGGCGAGGAAGCCGTAGCCGGGGTGCACGGCGTCGCAGCCGGACTCGACGGCGGCGGCGACGACGCCGCCGATGTCGAGGTAGGCGGCCGAGCCCGTGCCGTCGAGGACGACCACGTCGTCGGCCTTGCCGGTGTGCAGGGAGCCCGCGTCGTCGCGCGGCGCCACCGCCACGGTGGCCATGTTCAGTTCCGCCGCCGCGCGCATGATGCGGATGGCGATCTCGCCCCGGTTCGCTACCAGTAGTTTCACGTTCTTCTCCTACCAGGTGTCGATGTTGGGTCGCTTCTTGTGAGTCCGAGGGGGCATCTTGGGGATGCTCCGGAGGCCCTGGGCGATCCAGGCGCGCGTGTCCGCCGGGTCGATCACATCGTCGACGCCGTAGTTCGTTCCCCCCGTGTTGACGGCCCGGGCGCGATCCACGTGGGCATCGATCAGGCGTCCGCGGATGGTCTGCCTCTCCTCAGGATCGGGCACGGCTTCGAGTTCCTCGCCGAACATGAGGTCGACGCGACCGTCGAGGGTCATGTCCGCGAATTCCGCCGTCGGCCATGCCACCGTGAAGAAAGGCTCCAAGGAACTGCCGCCGCACATGGCGCGAACACCCATGCCGTAGGCCTTCCGCACTACCACGCCAAACATGGGTGTGGTCATGTTGGCGCCGGTGACGAATAGGCGTCCGACGTGGCGGAGTAGGGCGGCCCGCTCGTAGTCCGGGCCGGGCATGATGCCGGGGCAGTCCATCAGCGACAGCACCGGTATGTCGAAGCTGTCGCACAGTTGCAGGAAGCGCGCGCCCTTGTCCGCGGCGTCGCTGTCGATCGCACCCGAGAGGTGCGCGGGGTTGTTGGCGATCAGCCCCATGGGGTGGCCTTCGATGCGGATGAACGCCGTGATGATGCCGACCCCGAACGCCTCGCGGATTTCGAGGATCGAGTCCTCGTCCACCAGCGTCGCGATCAGCCGACGCATGTCGTAGGTCTCGCGGCGATTCTCCGGGACGATGTGGCGCAGCGCGCGTTGATCCGGCGTGCTCCAGTGCCGAACCGGTCCTTGGAAGTAGGACAGGTACTTCTTGGTGGTCTCGATCGCGGCGTCGTCGTCCTTGACCAGGATGTCGACGACGCCGTTGGGGACCTGGAACGACATCGGACCGACTTCCTCGGGCGTGTAGATGCCTAGGCCGCCGCCCTCGATCATGGCCGGACCGCCGAGGCCGATGGTGGAGTTCTCCGCGGCGATGATGACGTCGCACGACGCCAGCATCACCGTGTTGCCGGCGAAGCACCGGCCGGAGTTGACGCCCACGAGGGGTACGAGACCGCTCAGTTCGCAGAGCTTGGTGAACGTGTAGGAGTCCACCGGCACGCCACCGCCCCCTCGGCCGGCCACGTCGACGGCGCTTCCCTTGGCCTGGGGCGCGTACTTGCGCAGGCCCGCTTCGACCGCGATGTCCACGGGCTGGGCGCGTTCTCCGCCGCTGATGCCCGGCCGGCCGCCGCCGCCTTCGGCGAAGAGCACGAGGGGTAGGCGGAAGCGCCCGGCCAGTTCGTACATGCGGTCCTGCTTGTAGTGGCCGCGGCCGCCCTGCGTGCCGGCGACGACCATGTAGTCGTAGTGCACCACCACGGCCCGTGACCGGTCGGCTTCGAAGAGGTCTCCGTTGATCTCCCCGATGCCCATGACCAGGCCGTCGGCCTGCGTGGTCTCGCGCAGCCATTGCTGTTTCTGCCAGCTCGCCGCCGTCACGAGCGGCCCGTACTCCCGGAACGTGCCGTCCATGAGGTGCTCGATGTTCTCCGCTGGGCTGCGTTGCTGTTTCGCATGTCGCCGGCTGGCGATTTTCTCGGCGCGGAATTCGTCCTGGATGAAGTAGCGGCGTTCGTCGACGAGGGCGAGGTCGCTGCGGCGAACGTCGGGATCTCCATCGGCGCCGGGCTCGGTCCAGTCGCCTGCGAGGTCCGACTCGGCTATCCGGAACAACGGGTCGCCCGCGTGGACGTTATCTCCCTTGGCGACCAGGACGGCATCGACGATGCCGCTGCCCTCGGCGCGGATGACATGGTCGAGTTCCAGCGCGTTGACCGTTGCGACAGGCTGTCCGGCGCGCACTTGGTCGCCCTGGGCCACGTCGACGGAGACAACGGTGCCCGGCACGGTCGCGACGAGGGCGATGGGGCCGCTGGGCCCGGCTGCGCCATCGTCCTCCTGGGATTTGACCTCGGTGTCGTGTTTGAACAGGGCGAGCGGATCCTGGGCATCCGCGACCCGTGCGCCGGCAAAGCCGTCTGCGGCGGCCGGGTCGTCCTGGCCGGCAGGTGCAACGAAGCGTCGCCTGGCCTCGGCGGCGGCGAGTTCGCTCATGTGCTCGTCGACGAAGCGGGTGTGGACGCGTCCGGCGGCGAAGTCGGGGTGGCGGAGGATGGCGTCGAGGAAGGCGATGTTGGTCTCGACGCCCTCGA
>JAJDTI010000161.1 GCA_022827245.1 Pseudomonadales bacterium
GCCGCGGGGTCACGCACCACGCTCCAGTCGAAGTGGTAGTGCTTGCGCTCCTGCTTGACCGCCCGAATGCGCGGTGCTCCGAACGGCGCCAGCCGAAAGATCGCGAACAGTCTTTCCAGCGTGTCCAGCCAGTTCGAAGCGGTCCGGTGCGCGACCTCGAGATCCTCCCGCACGGCGTTGATCGAGAGCGGGGAGCCGACGAGGTCCGGCAGGCGCAGCATGAGTTCTTCCAGGCGTCCGAGGTCCCGGATGCCCGTCAGCGCGCTCACGTCCTCTTCGAGCACGCGCGTGCGGTACTGGCGCGACCAGCGTCGCGCCTCGATCTCGCTGCCCCCGAGGAACGGCTCCGGAAACCCACCGAGGAGCAAGAGGTCCGCGAGCCCCTCCGCGTCCTCAATGTCCGCCTCGACGACGGACAGCGGGTGGAGCCGGAGCATGTGATAGCGGCCCTGGAGAGAGTCGCCGCCGAAGCCGAAGAGCTCAAGCCGCCCGCTTCCCGTGACCAGGATGCGCTGTCCCGCCCGCCGCGTGTCCCACAGCCCCTTGAGGAAGCCACGCCAGCGACGGTACTTGTGGATCTCGTCGAAGACCCACAGGTCGGCGAGGGGCAACTCCCGCCGCAGGATGCGTTCCCGGTCCGCTTCGGCATCCCAGTTCAGATAGCCCTCGGTCGCATCGGGCAGGCTGCGCGCCAGCGTCGTCTTGCCCACCTGGCGCGGACCGGCGACGAACACCATCTTGCGTTCGAGATCGCGTTCCGTCTGAGCCGTGAGGTAGCGGGGGAGGACGGCCATGCGGTCCACGATACGGTGTTCTTAGATGCTATGCAAAAATACTCGCTTGCATTTTTGACCTTTTGTGCCTTTCAAAGCACAAAATGTATACATAATCGGCGCCATGAAGACGATTTCGTACACTTTTGCGTGCACAGGGGACGGTCGGCGGTGTGATCGTCGCTATGCCGATGTCCTTCGCCCTGGCGCAAGCGTCTCCAGTGAAAGAACAGCGTTCACCGCTACCGACAGTCTGTCCAAGCCAGTCCGCAGCCGGCTTGCCCCGGACGGGCCTCCCGAGGCGCGCGTAGCCTCGGCGAGCGTACCCCGGATCGTTCCCACTCACTCCGGCTCGAACAGGGCACGTTGCCGCTCATTCAACTCGGAAACGTCGAACAACTCATCGTTGACTTCGACGTAGCCCGCGTCCCACAGGGCGCGAGCCCTGGCCTTTCTCGCGGCGGTCGCGGCCGCGGTTTCGGCCTTGCGGAGGGCGCGTTGCATCGGCGATTCGAAGTACGCCCTTCCGATGGCCTCGATCAGGGCTGCCTGGCGACCGCGCGTCCCGGCCACGATCACGCCGAACCGTGCCTCCTGCATGGAGGCGCTGCGCACCTCATAGACCGCCGCCTCGTAGAAGCGGCCTCGTTCGGGGTCGGTAAGCGTTTGCCAGTAGGCGTACTCAACAGCGTCGACTTCCGGTTGCCTCGCTTTGGCCAGAGTGTGCTTCCGTTCCATGCATTCCCCTCGGACAGCTTCCTTGCGACCTGGGGCAATGGCAAACGATCAAGCTTCCGAAATCAACCTTCCCCACGCCTAAGCCGTCGTCAACGGCGGAGGGCGAAACACCTGCCTGCGATGCCAGCGAACGTGCTCGACCAACGGAACACCGGGGCCGCGCAGAGGTGGCCGCAGCCGGGCGCCGTGGTAGTCGCGAAGCCACCGCAATGCCTGGCTCTGCCCATGTGCATCGCTCGAGACGAGGATGCGAAACCCGCGCTCGAATGGCTCCAGCCCCCATGCGCCGCGATCGAGGGCCTTGTGGTGAAACCCGCACAACGCCAGGCCGTTATTGACCCGGTCGGGGCCTCCGGCCGCGTGCCACCGGATGTGCGCGGCCTCCAGCCCCAGCAACTCGTCACCGAGACGGATATCGTAGTCACACACCGCGCAGCGCCGCTCATAGGCCTGCAGCACCAAGGAGCGGAAGTTCGGGTCGCGCGCGGCAGCCTGCGTGTCGCGCACCACCCACTCCGCCCGCAGCCCCACCGCGTCGCGGATGTCGTCGTGCAACGACTCGGGGAAATGACTCTGCAGCAACAGTTGCGCGACATCGCCCACGAGCTGCCGGTCCCCGAGCAGCAGCCGCTGGATCGATCCAGGGAAGCCACCCTCCACCCGCTCCCGGATCAGCGGTCCCTTGTGGAGGTCTCCCGAGCGGGTCCGAGGCAACACCCCGTCGCCCGGGATCTCCCAGAGTCCGTCCCTGCACAAACGTCCGAACGGATACTCCGGATGCTGTGCCTTGCGTGGTGGTCCGAATCGAACAAGCAGCCTGGTCAGCGGGGCCTCGATCTTCCCGAAAGGCACGAGCCGCGCCTCGCCGCGCTGCAGGCGGCCCAGGCCGAGCAACAGCAGCAACGGCTTGTGGGGCGCCCGCTGGCCGCTCGCGCCCCACACATTGAGCGTGCCTATCCGGCCCAGCAATTCCCTTCTTTCCACGAAATCAACCTTGACGGGCTCGCCAGCGCGCTGCAACCGTTCTTGACACGCGCCGGCGGCGCGACCGGCAACCGGGTCGCTCGACCGTCCTGTATCATCGCGCGGCGTTTTCAGGGGCGACCGGCCCAGGACCGACGAGGACACCACATGGATCTCACCAAACCCGGCGTCTGGTACTTCACCGACGGCATGTCCGCATCCGAGGCGGCCGAGGCCGCGCAGCGCATCGAGGCGCTAGGCTACAGCGCCCTCTGGCTGCCGGAGGGTTTCGGCCGGGATCCCTTCGCGCACGCCGCGTGGCTTCTCGCCAACACGAGCGAACTGGTCGTCGCGACCGGGATCGCGTCGATCTACCACCGCGAGCCCGGCGTGACGCTGGCGGTGCAGCACACGCTCGCGGAGCAGTCGGGCAACCGCTTCCTGCTCGGCCTCGGCGTCTCGCACAAGCCCATGGTCGAGGGGGTGCGCGGGCTCACCTACGGCAAGCCCGTCGCGACGATGCGGTCGTACCTCGAGAAGATGGACGCATCGCCCTACAGCGGGCCGAAGCCCGATGCGACGCCGCCGCGCGTCATCGCGGCCCTCGGACCGAAGATGCTGGAACTCGCCCGGGACACCTGCCAGGGCGCCCATCCCTACTTCACCTCGCCCGACCACACCGCCATGGCGCGCAACATCCTGGGTCCGGACGCCTGGCTCTGCGTGGAACAGAAGGTGATCCTCGAAGAGGATCCGGACCGGGCGCGGGAACTCGGACGCCAGACCGCCCGGCTGTACCTGACGCTGCCGAACTACCAGAACAACTGGCTGCGGATGGGGCTCGAACGCGCGGACCTCGAGAACGGCGGTTCCGACCGTTTCGTCGACGCGACGTTCGCCTGGGGCGACGCCCCGGCGATCCGCGATCGCATCAAGGCGCACTACGACGCCGGCGCGAGCCACGTCTGCATCCAGCCGGTTCACCCCGACGGCGCGCTCGGCCCGTTGCACTGGGAGGCGCTGGAGGCGCTCGCGTGAGCGGCCTGGAAGGCCGGCACGCCGTCGTGACCGGGGCGGCCGGCGTCCTGGGCACGGCCGTCGCGCAGGCGTTCCACGATGTCGGCGCCCGTGTCACTGGCATCGACATCGTCGCCGCGGACGCGTCCTGGCCGGTGGTCATCGCGGACCTCACCGACCGGGACGCGACCGCCGAAGCCCTCGCCGGGGTCGGGCCCGTCGACATCCTCGCCAACATCGCCGGCGGCTTCACGATGGGCGACACGGTGGAGACGACGTCCGACGAGACCTGGGACTTCATGTTCGACCTCAACGCGCGCACGGTACTGAACGCGGTGCGCGCCGCCGTACCCGGCATGCGCGAGCGCGGCTCCGGCAGGATCGTGAACATCGGGGCCCGCGCGGCGCTCCGGGGCACCGGGGCGATGGGCGCCTACTGCGCGTCGAAGAGCGTCGTGCTGCGCCTCACAGAAACCCTGTCAGACGAGCTGAAGGGCAACGGCATCAACGTCAACTGCATCCTGCCGAGCATCATCGACACGCCCCGCAACCGCTCGGACATGCCGGGCGCGGACTTCTCGAAGTGGGTCGCGCCGGCCGAAGTGGCCGCGGTCGCGCTGTTCCTGGCTTCAGACGCCGCGAACGCCGTACACGGCGCATCGATACCCGTGGAGGGGCTGTCCTGACTCCGTAGCCCGGGCCTTCACCCCACGCGCCAGGCCTCCAGGTCGAGGTCGTCCGGCAACGGGACGAACACCATCCGCACCGGCCCCTCGATGACTTCGCTCGTGTGACCCCGGCCTTCGACATCGTCCGGCAGGAACGCCTCCCCCGGCCCCCAGCGGCGCTTCTCGCCGTCCGTCGTGCCGATCTCCCACACCCCTTCGAGCATGAAGCAGAGCTGCCGGCGCGGCGCGTTGTGCCAGTCCTGGAACGCGCCCGCGGCGATCTCGAACAGCCGTACCGCGGGTGACGCGAACGATGCGCCGACGCGCATCGCATTGCCCCACGGGTCCTGCGTGGGGTCGCTCCAGGGAATCTCCAGCTCGTCGAACGCCGAGCCTCCGTCCGGCGTGGTGAAGAAACGGACTACGCGCACGGGTGGCTCCTGCTCATCAACGTGTATTGTAGGGGACGCCCTTCCCCTGACAGGAGAACCCGATGCCCACGCCCCGGACCGAAGAGTGGTACACCGCCGTCCAGGAAGAGATCGTCGAGCCCGACCGCCCCATCATCGACACGCACCACCACCTCTGGGAGGTGGTCACGCCGCTCTGGGGGCGATACGTGCTCGAGGACCTGTGGGGCGACACCGAGTCCGGCCACAACATCGAGAAGACGGTCTTCGTCGACTGCCGTTCCGGGTACCGGACGGAAGGACCGCGCCACCTGCGGCCCATCGGCGAGACGGAGTTCATCGCGCGCGTCGCCGCCGAGAGCGCGGCACGCGAGGGCGCGGCGACCATCGCCGGCATCGTCTCCCACGCCGACCTGCTGCTCGGGGAGGCCGTCGAGGAAGTCCTCGAGGCGCACGAGGCCGCCGGCAACGGCCTGTTCCGGGGCATTCGCCACGCCGGCCCGCACGACACCACCGGCACGCTGACGAACATGGGCCGCGGCTCTCCCTGCCCGTACGGCGAGGACGCCTTCCGCGCCGGCATGCGCACGCTCGGCCGCCTCGGCTACACCTACGACACCTGGCACTTCTTTCACCAGAACCGGGACTACCTGGACCTGGCCCGGGCCGTCCCCGACACCACCATGGTCCTCGACCACTTCGGCACGCCGCTCGGCGTCGGCGCCTACGCGGGGAAGCAGGAAGAGATCTTCGCCCAGTGGCGGGAGGACATCGCCGCCATCGCCGAGTGCCCGAACGTCGTCGCGAAGCTCGGCGGACTCGCGATGCCGGACAACGGCTTCGGCTGGCACGACCGCGACATGCCGCCTACTTCAGACGAATTCGTCGCCGCGCAGAGCCGCTACTACCTGCACACAATCGAGTGCTTCGGCCCCGACCGCTGCATGTTCGAGAGCAATTTCCCGGTGGACCGCCTGTCGATCTCCTACCACGTCATGTGGAACGGCATGAAGAAGATCGTCGCGGACTTCTCGGAGGACGAGAAGCACGCCATGTTCTACGGGACGGCGGAGCGCGTGTACCGGGTGTAGGCGAAGCGCGGACTCACCGGCCGAACAGCCACTTGAGGAGCCCGACCGCCGCGAGCAGGGCAATCACCCACGGCGCGGCGAAGAGCAGCGCGATGGCGCCGCCGATCACCGCGAGTATCACGCCGACGACGATGCTCACCGTGACGCCGAGGATCGGCAGGACGACGAAGAGCGCCAGCCACACGACAGCCACTCCGAGGGCAACCGTGCACGCGGCGACGAAGAGGCGCGCCAGCGGACTCCGTACCCGTTGGCCGTTGACCCGCATGTCGCGGCGTTCCCATTCCACTGAATAGCGTCTGTTCATGTGCGCTCCATGGTTCTCGACCCGTCCGGGCCATCCTGCATTCCGCCGGTCAGCCGCCGCGCCACCCGCCGTCCGAGCGCGTAGCCGGCCGCGGCCACCAGGGGGTGCCGCGTCAGGGCGAAGGCCACCGCCGCCGCGCCCACCCCGGCGACCAGCGTCGCCAGTTGCGGGCTCTCCGCGGGACCGCCGGCGGCCCGCGTAACGGTGTGCTCGCAGTTGTTGGTGAAGACGTTGTAGCCGCGCCGTTCGCCCTGCTCCGCGTACCGCAGCGCACTGCTGCGCCGCGCCTGGTCGAGGCGCCGCACGCGCATCGGCTTGCCCCGGCGGAACTCCGCCTCGGTGGAGACGTGCTCGCCGCGCAGCGGGGTGTTGTGCAGCACCTTGCCGTCGCGCAGCACGACGCCCTGGTGCATCAGGAACCCCTTGCGTCGCGCGACGATGTCGCCGGGGAGCCAATGGGTCATGGGTCTGTCTTCCGCGTTGCCTGTCCAACACTTGCAGGAATCTTCTAGCAGGATTCGTTCCAACCTGGAAGACGTTTTGAATCAAGGCATTGCAGCAAGGCCGCCCGCCCGGTCGCGCATGGCGCGCCAACAAGTGGCGGGATCGACCACGGTGTCAGGGCCGCCGCCCGCAGCGCCTCAAGGCGGCCTCAAGGCGTCAGGGCGCAACGCTTCGCCCGATGCACCGTCGCGCCGGCCAGCTCGGCGAGCATGGCTCCATCGAGACCCGGTTGCTCCAACTCCGCGGCGACCTGCCCGGCGAGCGCCGCGACACGTTCCGCGACCTCGACTACGCGCCGGCGGACGAGGGGCAGGCTCAAGCCTCCGTCCCGCGCGAACCGCGCCCAGCCGTCGGCGTCCATCTCCTCCAGCGTCCCGCGCCTGCCGATCCGCATGGCCAGGCGGGGCGAGAGGTCCGGGTACGCCACGGTGGCGAGCAGATCGTAGAGCGGGGCGAGGCGGGGACCCCGGCCGTCATGCAGCAGCGAGAAGTTCTTGCCGTGCGCATCCGCGTTACCGACGACCAGGTTGAAGACCGCCGCGTCGAGCAGCTTCAGGACATCGACCGCCGGCCGCGCGCTCACCCGTCGCAGGAGTGCGAAGCAATCCCGGAACGCGGGACCGCCCTCGCCCGCGTACTTGCGCTCCGGCGGGACGCCGAGCGCCTGGCAGAAGTCCTCCTGGTGAATACGCGACACGCCGTCCTTGGACACCGACCGGTCATACCGTTCCACCAGCAGGAAGGTCCGGCCGGCCGCCCGCGGTTCGACGGCCGCGGCATCGAGGCCGACCGCCGCGGCGAGGCGCATGGCAAAGCTCTCGTTCTCCGTCGTACCCGGGAACCGGTCGATCTGCGGCTTGAGGATGTGGGTGGTGGGCTGTCCCGGCACCGGCAACGCCACGGCGCCGCCGACGAGCACGACGGGCAGTTTCGATTGGGCGCCTGCGAGGGACAGTCTCAGGTCTCCGTCGCCGGCGAGCAGGGGCCGCGTCGGCAGCGTGTCCAGCACGCGCGCCAAACCCGCGTCGTCGAGCGGCTCCGGCAGCCGGTCCGGTGCGTTCCCGTCCGGGGACTGGTCGGCCGGCAGGAGCTGCAGCGCCCCGGCAACGTCGCCACCGAGCCGTTCGAGCAGGGCGAAGTCGTTCCCCGGAGAAACGCCAAGCGCCCGGGCCACCGCCTCCCGCTGCCCTTCGTCGGGCAGCAGACCCGCGAAGAACGGTCGGCATTGGCGACGCCGGTACGTCTCCGCGCGCTTCGGCATCGAGGCGGACAGGGCCAAGGAGTCCGGGTGCTCCACCCAATCCCGCTCGTAATCGAAACTCAGGTCGCCATGGCGATCCTGCGTGAGCCGACCGACGCGGCGATGGTTCCACCAGACGTGTAGCGTGCCGGCCACGGGGTCGGCCCCTTCAGCCCTCCGCGGGTGGTGCGATGTCGAACGTGCAGCCGAGCGCCCGGAGCACTTCGAGCGTCTTGCCGAGCTGGGCCGTGGGCTTGCCCCGCTCGAGCTCCACGAGGAAGCGCAGGCCCACGCCCGCGGCTCCCGCGAGTTCGTACTGCCGCAACCCCGCGGCCTTGCGGGCGGTACGCACGACATCGCCGATCTCGGCCGGCGTCAGCACTCGGTTCGGCATGACAAAGTTACCGTACGGGAATATCCCACCGCGGCCCTTGCCCTGTCAACGGAAATTTACCGCTCGGTGCAATTCGCGGCCCTCGGATGCGCGAGGCGCCGAGGAAGACCAGCGCGTGTTTCAGCCGGCGTCGACGCCGGCCGATGCCAACGTCGCGTCGGCGAGCGTTCCGATCGTACGGTCGATGGTCCGGTCGATGGGCCCGGGCAACGAGCCCCGTTCCTCGAGGTCCCGCCAGGCATCTCTTGTCCGCTCCGCCACTTCCCCGGTGAGACGCAGTAGTGGCGCGACCGCCAGGCGCGCGTCGTGGGCGAAGTGTCGCATCCGGTCCGCCGTAACCCCAACCAGCCTGTTGCTGTCGCCCAACCGCAGCGCCAGGCGGTCCCGCGGGAGGTACACCCGCGTGCAAAGCAGGTCATAGGCGGGGCTGAGGGACGGACGCGAGGGGTCCCGGTACAGCAACGACCAGTTCTTCAGATGCATGTCTCCGTTGCCGGTGATCACCGAGAACACGAGCCGGCGGGCAAAGTCGCTGGCGGCTTCCTGCCCCGCGGCCGCGGCAATGACCGCCGCGACGTTCGCGTAGGTGTGTCCTTCGTACTTGGCTTCCGGAAAGACCCCGAACACCTGGGCGAAGTCCTCCATGTGGATGCGACCGCCGTCCGCCTCCCTGTCGAAGCGTCGCACGGCCAGGGCATTCCCACCCGAGTCCGACATCCCCCCCGGCAATCCGGATACGTCTTCGACTCGCACGAGCCGCACCTCCGGCACGGGGATGCCGATACGCCGGGCCAGCGACATGACGACGAACTCGTTCTCCGGCAAGGCGTCGAAGGATGGCGACGGCAGCTTGAGAATCCAGTCCCCACCGACGCCGCCAGCCGGCACGGATATCGCCCCGCCCTTGCGTAGCATCGCGGAGAACTTGAGCTGCATGCCGGCCAACGAGAACCGCAGGAGACCATCGCCCTTCGCAAGGCTGCTCCGAACGGCATCGAGAACGCCCGTCTCCGGCCTGGAGAACAGGTCGGAGGGCGCGGCGACGACCGCTCCGGGCAGGTCCGCCCCCAAGGCCGCGAGCAGCGCAAACTCCTGCGTCGAACGAACCCCGGCCAGGTCCGCCAGGCACTCCCGTAGAGGGCCTTCCGGCAGCAGGTTGCAGAAGAACGGGGGTAGCCTTCCCCCATAGGCCCGCAGATCCTGGCCCAACTGTCCCGACGGCGTGAGCATGGACTGGCTGAGCGTCGGCCGCGGCTGCATCCCCACGTAGGACTCCGCGAACGCGAACGCGTAGCGGCCGCCGGCCAGGCGCAGGATCCTCCCGACCGGCAAGTCCCCGAGGGAAACGACCAGCGCCTCCGGAGACGCCGATGCGCCGCTACTCGCCAAGAGGATCCGTCTCCGCCGCGAACAGCGGACTGGACAGCGCGCTGGGGGCATCGGGATGGTCGTGGTCGTGCACGAGCGCACGCACGGGAGCTGCCAGCACGCGCGGCACCACCACGATGTCCAGGTCGAGCGCCCGGACCAGGTCCAGTAGCGTGTCGTAGCGAGGCACGAGACCACCGCTCTCGATCCGGGAGACGTGGCGCTGCGTAAGCCCGGCTGCCCGTCCCGCCTCCCGCTGACTCAAGCCACGCCCCCGCCGAGCTGCCCGGATCGCTTCGCGGACATCGTCCGGCAATCGTCCCAAGTGCGGCATGATTGATACCTTTACATGCCTAAATTCTCTCAAGAAAGGTACTATATGGCATCAAACGCGGTCGTCACAAGGCGTCGCGTGCGCCTCTGCCTGGACTTACTCCAGCGCCTCGAGCATGTAGTCCACCGAGTCCCGGAGCTGTTCCTCGCTGCAGGCGTAGCAGAGCCCCATCACCGGCATGCCGGGCGGCATCCCGTCGATCACCGACTGGAGCAGCGCGTCCTCGCCCTTCTCGAGCCGCGTCCCCCAGGACGCCCGGTCGCCGAACTTCGGCGCGTCCGCGACGCCCGCCGCGTGGCACGAGAAGCAGTAGCGCTCGTAGGTGCGCTTGCCGGGGTGGTCCGCCGTCTCGCCGCGGTCGCAGGAGGGCAGCCAGGCGAGCGCGGCGCCGAGGACGAGGATACGCGTCAGGTTCCGCATCGATGGGTCACACGTCGCGGGCGTCAGACCCCGAGTTCGAAGTCGTCGGCGTCGCGCCACGCGGGAAACGCGGCACGATAGCCGTCGAGGGCCACCCTGTCCAACTCGACGTGCGCGATGCGTTCCGCGTCGAAGACTTCCACTACCGGGTTGCCCTCGAAGTCGTACACCGCCGTCCCGCCCCGGTAGACGACGCCGTTGCCGTCCTCGCCGACGCGGTTCACGCCGACGACGTAGCACTGGTTCTCGATGGCGCGCGCCCGGAGCAGGCCGTTCCAGTGTGCCTGCCGCGCCGCGGGCCAGTTGGCCGGGTAGATCAGCACGTCGTAATCGCCCCGGTTGCGCGACCAGACGGGGAAGCGCAGGTCGTAGCAGACGAGCGGACAGACGCGCCACGCGCCGTGCGCGACCACGACGCGCTCGTACCCGGCGTCGTAGTGTTCGTGCTCGCCGGCCATGCGGAACCGGTGCCGCTTGTCGTAGGTCGTCGCCGTCCCGTCCGGCGGCATCCAGACAAGCCGGTTGAACCAGCGCTCCCCCTCCCGGATCACGACGCTGCCGGCGAGCACCGCGCCGAGCGACGCCGCGCGCTCCCGCAGCCACGCCACCGTCGGGCCGTCCATCGTCTCCGCCACTTCGCGCGAGTCCATCGTGAAGCCGGTGCTGAACATCTCCGGCAGGACGACGAGTTCCGTGCCCGGCTCGACCTGCTCGAACCACGCATCGAAACGCCGGCGGTTCGCCGCCGGGTCGTGCCAGTCGAGGGCGGTCTGGACGACGGCGACCTTCACAGTCCGCTCTTCACAACCGGCTCTTCACAACCGGCAGAGGATCTCGGCGGCCCGCACGAGGGTCTCGTCGTCCTTCGCGAAGCAGAAGCGCAGGAACCGCTGGTTGGGCGGCTCGGCGTAGAACACGGACACCGGGATCGAGGCGAGCTTGTGTTCCACCGTGAGCCGGCGGGCGAGGTCGACGTCCCGCTCGTTGCTGACGGCCGAGTAGTCGAGCAACTGGAAGAAGGTCCCGGCGGACGGCGTCAGTTCGAAGCGCGAGTCCGCGAGCATGCCGTTGAAGAGGTCGCGCTTGTGCTGGTAGAACGCCGCGAGCCCGTGGTGGTGTTCCGGGCACTGGGCGAGGAAGTCCGCGATGCCGTGCTGCAGCGGCGTCGGCGTCGTGAAGTTCACCCACTGGTGGATGCCGCGGAACTCCTTCGTGAGGGGGGCGGGCGCCACGCAGTAGCCCACCTTCCAGCCCGTCGCGTGGTACGTCTTGCCGAAGGAAGACACCACGAAACTCCGCTCGAAGAGCTCCGGGGTCCGCGTCATGCTCTCATGCCGCCGCCCGTCGAAGACGATGTGCTCGTAGACCTCGTCGGAGACGATGTAGATCTCGCGGTCCGCGACGATGTCCGCGAGCGCGGCCGTGTCGTCGGCCGTCCAGGCACCGCCGGTCGGGTTGTGAGGCGTGTTGACGGCGATGAGCCGCGTGCGGTCGGTCACCGCGTCACGCACCCGGTCCCAGTCCGGGCGGAAGGCGGGAGCCGTCAGCGGCAGGCGCACCGGGACGCCCTGGTTGAGGTCCACCACCGGCCGGTAGGCGTCGTAGGCGGGGTCGAACAGGATCACCTCGTCCCCGGGGTGGATCACGGCGGTCATGGCGCAGTACAGGGCTTCCGTGCCCCCGGAGGTGACCGTCACCTCGGTCTCCGGATCGACCCGTACCCCGTACAGGTCGAGCACCTTCGCCGCGATGCCTTCGCGCAGCGGCTCGATCCCGGACATCGGCGGGTACTGGTTGTAGCCGTGGGTGAGGTAGTAGCCGACCCGCTCGAGGAGGCCCGGCGGCGCGTCGAAGTCCGGGAACCCCTGCGAGAGGTTCATCGCCCCCTCGTCGGCGGCGAGCTTCGACATGATCGTGAAGATCGTCGTGCCCTCGTCGGGCAGCTTGCTCGCGATCGCCAAGGCGCGCGTTCCTCGAGACGTCGGGGCGTTACCGCGGCTAGGCGTTCGACTTCCAGTTGCCGTGGAAGCCGTAAGGCACGCGATGCGGCAGCTCGGCGCAGGCGATCGGACCGTCGGCCACGTTGCCGGCATCGAGGAACATCAGGTCGCTGCGGTTCTCCGCCGCCCGGTAGACCACCGAGAGCAGGTAGCCCTCACCCTCCCCCGCGTCCTGCGACCGCGGCACGAACACCGGTTCCCCGGTCACATCGCCGTCCGGCAGCACGTACTGGTTCCGCTTCCCCGCGGCGAAGTCGTGATGCGCCACCGCGTTGAACCCGAGGCCCGGCGCCGCACCGATGGCCGCCCCGTAATACCCGTGCCGGTAGCCGTTGCACGCGAAGCGTTCGTCGAGCCGCGGGAACTCGCCCGTGATGTCGTCGAGATACCGGCGCCGGATGCCGTTCGAGTTGTCCGCCAGGTCGATCACCCACTCGCAGAGGCGCGCGTTCGCCTTCGCCGGGTCCGCCGGGCTGCCGTCCGCCTTCGGAAACAGCGGCGCCTCCTCGAACTGCATGACGTGGGCGACGATGCGGCTGCCGTCGGTGTACGCGTTCATCGGGTGGAACACGTAGCAGGGATCCGTCTCGAACCAGCGGATCTCCTCCACCGAGCCGTCGCGGCGCATCACCCCCACGTGCGTGCCCTTGTCCGGCTCCCAGGCGAACGCGGGCTCGCCCCGCATCGCCCGCTCCATGCTCCCGGTGAGCGGGAAGATAGGGAAGAGCACATGCTCGTCCGTGACCATGAAGTCGTGGACCATGCTCGCGTAGGGCGCCTGGAAGCGGTCCGAGCGCGTCAGCACGCCGTCGCCGTCGACGACCTGGTAGCTCATGCCGGGGCTGAAGATGCCGTCGGCCATGTAGCCGAAGAAGAGCATCTCGCCGGTCTTCGGGTCCATCTTCGGATGGGCCGTCATGGGCCCTTCGAGCCGTTCGTCGAACTTCCAGACGCCCTTCGATTCCAGCGTCTCCGGGTCGAGCTCGAACGGGGCGTGCCCCTCCTCGAGCGCCAGCAACCGGCCGCCGTGCCAGACGACGTTGGTGTTCGCGAGTCCGTCCGTTTCCACGCCCTGCGCCACGGGATCGGTGTCCATGGGGTTGAACGGATTGAACAGGCTGCGTCCCTCGCGGCGCTCGAGGGTCCACTTCACCGTACGCGCCCACCGGTTGCGGTAGCGCACGCGGCCGTCCCGGATGCGGAACATGTGCAGCATGCCGTCGCCGGCGAACCAGTGGTGGTCGCTCCGCGGCGGGAACTGCGGATCGGGGCCGTTCCGGTAGTAGGTGATGTCGAGGTCCGCGGGCAGGTCGCCGCGCACGATCATGTCGTCGATGTCGCACTCCATGCGGAGGGGCGCGAAGTTGCCGGTGAGCTGCGGGTGGTCGGGGTACGGGGTGGTCACGGTCTCTCCCGGGGCAGGCGGCGCATAGGGAGCGACACTCTACCAGCAGACGAACGCCCGGAGGCGCCGAGCGCGCTCAGGACAGGCGGATCGGCCGGCAGTCGGAAGTGCAGGTGCTTTCGCTTCCGGGACTGCCTCGCGCAGCGTGGTCATGTCACGTTCCGGACTCGCCTTCGACCAGGGCCGCCATCTCGACGGCGAACCACAGCGCCATCGCCCCGCCGCGCGCGTCGGTGCCCGTGCTAAACGCCCGGTCGACATACTCCTGGCGGGACTCGAGCGGTCCCGTGCCGACACACACCTGGTCCAGCTCGCCGTCGGGACCGATGCGCGCCGCCGCGCCGTCCCACGCCCGTTCCGCCACCGACCGCCACGGATCGCCCGGCAGCAGGCCGTCGCGCAGGCCCCGGGCGAGGGCGACGCCGATCATGGTCGTGGCGCTGTGCTCGAGATAGGTCGCGGGCGCATCGATGAGCTGTCGCCAAAGGCCCGAGTCGTCCTGGTGCCGCGCCAGCGCGGACAGGTGCTCGAGGTGCGCCGACGCGAGGTCTTCCGTTCCGGCCGCGCCCAGGTGCGACAGGGCCTCCGCGAAACCGAGCGCGGCGAAGGCGTTGCCGCGGCCCCAGAAGTACGGCGACGCGTGGCAGTGCCAGTACAGGCCGTTCGGCTGGCGGGTGTCCACCGACCCCAGGAAGTCCACGAGGCGGCGCCGGTACGACGCCTCGCCGGTGACCGCGTAGGCACGTCCGAGCAGGGTTCCCGCAAAGAAGAAGTCCTCCACCCGGATGTCCGGGTCGTGCACGAACCGGTTCGCCTGGTGGATGAGGAAGTCGCGGTGCCGCGGGTCCCCGGTCGCCGCGAAGAGTTCGCTCGCGAAACAGGCCATCGCGAGGCAGGGCGCCCAGTCGGGCACGGTGTCCGGCGCCGCCACGAGGGGTTCCGCGAGACGGGCGACACGCTCCACGACCTCCGGGTCCGGACCGGCCAGCCGGAGCCGGCCCAGGAAGGCGACGCCGGTGGGATACATCAGCGGCGACTCGACGGACTGCCCGTAGATGCCCGCGAGGCGCTCGGCGACGGGTCGCGGATCGACGTTCATGTCACGTAGCATGGACGCCGACCTGGAGGAGGGCAACCCATGAGCGATCCGGCCGCCGGCCCGCAGCGCGCCATCGTCATCCTGCTGGACAGCCTCAACCGCCACATGATCGAGGACTACGGCGGCACCGAGTTCGAGACGCCGAACATCGAGCGGTTCGCGCGGCGCGCCGTGCGCTTCGACCGGCACTTCACGGGCTCCCTGCCCTGCATGCCGGCGCGGCACGACATCCTCTGCGGGGCGCTCGACTTCCTGTGGAAGCCGTGGGGCTCCATCGAGCTCTGGGAGGAGCCGATCACCGCGCAACTGCGCCGCGACGGCGTGACGACCATGCTCGTCACCGACCACCCCCATCTCTTCGAGCGGGGCGGGGAGAACTTCCACACCGATTTCTACGCCTGGAACTACCTCCGGGGCCACGAGAGCGACCCCTGGCGGTCCCGCCCCGACCCGTCGTGGATGGGCGCTCCCGCGCTGCCCGCCAGCCAGGCAGGCTTCCACTACGACGAGTCGCGCACCTGGTTCCGCGAGGAACTCGACTTCCCCGGCCCGAAGACCATGCAGGCGACCGCCGACTGGATCGACCAGAACGGCGCGCACTTCGACCGCTTCCTGCTGTTCGTGGACGAGTTCGACCCGCACGAGCCGTTCGACACGCCGGCACCGTGGGTCAACCGCTACGACGACACCTGGAAGGGCGACGTGATGATCTGGCCGCCGTACACGGTGCGCGGCGTCGAGCGCGGGATCATCACCGAGCGGGAGGCGCGCCACGTGCGCTGCAACTACGGCTCGAAGCTCTCGATGATCGACCACTGGTTCGGCAAGGTGCTCGACGCCATCGACCGCCAGGGCCTGTGGGACGACACGATGGTCGTCCTCTGCACGGACCACGGCCACTACCTGGGGGACAAGGACCTCTTCGGCAAGCCGATGGTTCCCCAGTACGAGCCCCTCGGACACACGCCGCTCTACATCCACTACCCCGGCGTCGCGCCGCACCGGGTGGACGCGCTGACCACCAACGTCGACATCAACGCGACGCTCTGCGACGTCTTCGGCGTCGAGCCCGGCCACCGCACCCACGGCAGGTCGCTCGTGCCGCTGATCGACAGCAGCGCCGGCTCCGTGCGCGAGTGGGCCCTCGGCGGCATCTTCGGCAACTGGGTGCAGGTCTACGACGGGCATCGCAAGTACGCGCGGGCCCCCGCGACCTCGCCCTTCCCGCTCTCGATGTGGTCGAACCGCTGGTCCACGATGCCGATTCACCGTTTCGACCCCACCTTTCCGAAGCCGGACCGGCGCGCCACGATCGACTTCATGCCGGGCAGCGAGGTCCCCGTCCTGCGGCAACCGTTCGCGGAAGGCGATCCGCTCCCCTACTGGTGCGCGCGGCCGCGCATCGGCGAACATCACCTGTACGACATCGACCTGGACCCGGGAGAGGAAGAGAACCGCCTCGGGGGCACGGACGAGTCAGATATGACGGAACTGCTGCGCGAAGGCCTGAAGGCGGTGGAAGCGCCGGCGGAACAGTTCGAGCGACTGGGCGTGGTGTGAGCCGCGCGGACGACAAGGAGAAGAAGCCATGCAAGTGATCACCGGCGTGGGCGGCTGGCCCGCGGAGATTCCGGAACAGGCCCGCGCCGCGGAAGCCGAGGGCTTCGACTGCCTCACCTGCGGCGAACTGGACCACGACTCGATCCTCATCATGACCCTGGCCGCGACGGCCACCGAGCGGATCGGCCTGCAGACCTCGGTGACCATCGCATTTCCGCGCAGTCCGTTCGTGCTGGCGATGGAAGCGTGGGACCTGCAGCACCTCTCCCGCGGCCGCTTCATCATCGGCCTCGGCAGTCAGGTGAAGGGCCACAACGAACGCCGCTTCGGCGGCACCTGGTCGGCGCCGGCGCCGCGCATGCGCGAGTACATCCGGATGATGCACGCCGTGTGGGACTCCTGGCAGGACGGCAAGCCCGCGGAGTTCCTCGGCAAGCAATACACCTACACGCTGATGACCCCGAACTTCAATCCGGGACCGATCGAGTTCGACCGCCCGAGGGTGGGCCTCGCCATCGTCGGCCCGGGCATGGCGCGCGTCACCGGCGAGGTCGCCGATATCGCCATGCCCCACGGCGGCATCATGTCGGATACCTACATGCGGCAGGTGCTCCTGCCGGCCATCCGCGAAGGCCTGGAGCGGTCCGGACGCACCTGGGCCGACATCGAGGTCGCCGAGAGCGGCTACCTCATCCTCGGCGAGAACGACAGCGAGATCGAGCAGAAGGCGCTCGGGATGCGGCGCACGCTGTCCTACTACGGCTCCACGCGCACCTACCACAAGGTGCTGGCCCTGCACGGCCTCGACGAACTCGGCATGAAGCTCCACGCGCTCTCGCTGCAGGGCAAGTGGGACGAGATGCGCGACACGGTGACGGTCGACGACATCCTGACCCTCGCGCAGACCTCGACCTACGACGGTCTGCCGGACTTCCTGGGCGAGCACCGGGAGTATGCGTCGCGCACGAGCCTCGCCGGCATCCCACGCGAGACGCCGGAGCAGGAAGAGCGGTTCCAGGACATCCTGGCGCGCGTGCAGGGCGTGGACACGCCGGGCGTGCCGCGCGGGATGGAGATGTAGGGGTTTCCGGCCGACGACCCGCGACCCGGACAACGTCTTCGCGAGGATCACGCGAAGGGGCCGGCGCCGCCTTCGCGGCCCGGTCCGCCCTCACAGACCCAAGAGTCGTTTGGCGACAGCCATGTTCGGCGCGTACTGGAGCCCCACTTCGTCGAACTCCTCGGCGATCTCCCTTGCGACACCCCCGCGCGGGTCGGCGAAGTCCTGAGTGTTCGAGGACAGAAAAACGACCGCCGCGCTCTGATTTGACACACGAACGGCGCGAACATGCTCCAGATAAGTCTCAAGGATCACACAGTCCTTGGTGGAGTCCCGACCGCGTCTCGAGGGCGCTCGCGCCTGGAAGACGCGACCCACCGCTCTCCCGAGAATCTCCGGCGACTGGCTCACCGTTCGACCGACTTCCAGCCATCGGTCGGCCACGGCACGGCACCGCTGTACATGTCCATCCCAATGCCCGGGGCTCAAGCGGCCGGGGGAGTCGTAGAGTCCCGCCAACTCGTCCATGCTCCGGATCTGATCCCGCAGCCTGGACAAGCTCGCTTCCGCTTCCTCCTGGACGGTCTCAACATTCTCGGCGAACTCCGAACGGACCAGTTCCGCGATCCGAATCTGGGGAACGGCTTCCGCCTCCGCCGCGCGAAGCAGCGACATGGCGGCCGCATGATTGCCCAAACGGACATCCTCCCGGAGTGGATCCCGGACAACGTCCAGAATCGCGCAGGTGTCCAGGCAGAGAACCGGAGCACTCTCGTGGGGCGGAGCGGTCACGCGACTCGGATCTGCTAAACGCCCCGAACCTGATCGTCGTAATCGCGCAACAGTTCCGCCGCGAAGCTGTGCTCGGCCGCCAACTCATCGGCGAGCGGGATGGACCAGCCTTCCACCTCCACGAGCCACCGCCGGAAGCACGAAGAGTCGATGGATCCGCCCGCCAAGTGTTCAGCGATCAGGAACCGGCGCCACCGCGACGCGTCCATGGGATGCGAGGATCCAGTGGACTTGTTTGCCGCGTCCGAGAAAAGACGCAACGCAGCCGCGGCCTCCCGGGATGTCCAATCCTTGATGGATTGTCTCCGGCGAGTGCGCTGCAGAGTGAAACCCCCGCGCTCGGCCGCCGGCTGGGCGACATTGTCGACAAAGTCGTCCAGCACATCGTTGTACCCGTGCTCGCCCAATTGGCGGCACTGCGTGGGCACGACGTTCGCGACGCGGTAGCCGCCGGGCTGCGGCCATAGGACCAGTCGGGCGGCGGGGATGCCATCGGCCCCTTCTCGGTCGAACACGATGATGTCCACATCATCCAGCGCGTTTTTCCCGACCGCCTTCTCACCCGCGAGCGAGTGTCGCCAAGGCAGCCGGACGCTCCCACGCAAGGCTTTCCGGAGCTTGTCCCCATCCGGGCAGGCCAGTTCCAGATCCTGAAAAACCTCTATGCGGGCGTTGTCGTCCCGAGGCATGGGCTTTCGCAGCAAACGCGGTCTACGGATCATAGCACTCCGGTCCGTTTGGCCCTGGCCCGAAGCACCCGGTTCAAGGCCCATCACCCCGCGACCGCAGCCGGCCGGCGGGAACGCCGCCGTCGATGGCAAGTGTGCATGCGGCGGACACACCCGACCTGCCTGTGGGCCTAGAATAGCCAGCCACCACAACCGAGGCGCCCATGGCCTACGACCCCGACAACATCTTCGCGAAGATTCTGCGCGGCGAAGCCGACGCGGCCATCGTCCTGGACGAGAAACACTGCGTGGCGTTCATGGACGTGATGCCCCAGAGTCCGGGACACACGCTCGTCGTCCCCCGCCAGCCGGCCGAGAACCTGTTCGACCTCGACGCCGACGCCTGGACCGAACTCATGGCCACGACCCGGCGGGTGGCGCACGCCGTGCAGGCGGCGTTCGAGCCCGCCGGCATGATGCTGATGCAGCTCAACGGCCCCGACGCCGGGCAGACGGTGTTCCACCTCCACTTCCACGTCGTCCCGCGATACCCGGGCGAGGGGCTGGCCTTTCACGCGCGGTCCATGGCGGACCCGGCCGAGCTGCAGGAACACGCCGCGAGGATCCGGGCGGAACTGACTTCCGGGTGACCGTCATCGCCCACGAGTCCCTCCTGTCGCCACAGTGGATCGCCGTCCGGGACGCGATCGGCCCGGTGGTCCGCCGCTTCCGTGCACGGACGGATGCTGTCCCCCGCCAGACGGATCCCGTTCACGACATGTTCGACTTCATCTCCGACCACCTGGGTGCACTCGACGATTGGACGGGGCACGTCACCGACGAGATCAACGAGGGATTGGGGAGGGTCGCGTCGGACCCGGAGGCGACGGAGGAGGAAGTCCGCTTGGCGGTGTCCGGTCTGGAACGCCGCCTCCGCCGGCTGCTCGACGACTTCGACCACGTGCGGAGCGTCAACCCCGACCGGTCCCAGAAGCGGGGTTGGGAACTCCTGGTGCGCCTCTACCTCGACATCGTCGACCAGGTGCAGGCCTGGCTCGACGAGTTGATAGCGTGCCTCAACAACCCCCTGGCCGCCGCGGAGAAGCGCGGCGTCGCGGGCCGGAAGACCGCGGAGATCCGGCTTGCCCTGGTCCTCGAACCGCCCGCCGAAACAAGGGCACTAATGCGGTGGGCGGAGGGATCACGGAGAGCAAGGTCGGCACAGGCGGCCGAAGGGAGGACCAGGTGGCGGCCGCTCCTGGCCTGGGTGCTGGTCGTCCTCGGCCTCGCCTGGCTGCTTGGCGGCAACAACGCATAGAGTGTGTCGAACGCTCCGGGCGCCGCGCGCCCGTTTGTATAATTCGCCGTTTGCCCTCGCAGGAGCACCCATGACCGACTATCACGTCGCCGACATCGGCCTGGCCGACTTCGGCCGCCGCGAGATCGCGCTGGCCGAGGGGGAAATGCCGGCGCTGATGGCGCTGCGGCGCAAGTACCGGGAGGAGCAGCCGCTGGCCGGGGCGCGGATCATCGGGTGCATCCACATGACGATCCAGACGGCGGTCCTGATCGAGACGCTCGTGGAACTCGGCGCCGAGGTGCGCTGGTCGTCGTGCAACATCTTCTCGACCCAGGACCACGCGGCCGCCGCCATGGCCGCCGCCGGGATCCCCGTGTTCGCCTGGAAGGGCGAGACGGAGGACGAGTACGAGTGGTGCATCGAGCAGACGATCCTGAAGGACGGCGCCCCGTGGGACGCCAACCTCCTGCTCGACGATGGCGGCGACCTCACCCTCATGATCCACGAGAAGTACCCCGCGATGCTGGACGCGATCCACGGCATCAGCGAGGAGACGACCACCGGCGTGCACCGGCTCTACGACATGCTCGCCGAGGGCGCGCTGAAGGTCCCCGCGGTCAACGTCAACGACTCCGTCACGAAGTCGAAGAACGACAACCGCTACGGCTGCCGCCACGGCCTGAACGACGCGATCAAGCGCGGCACGGACATGCTGATGGCGGGCAAGCGGGCGCTCGTGATCGGCTACGGCGACGTCGGCAAGGGCTCCGCCCAGAGCCTGCGC
Organism: Pseudomonadales bacterium; assembly: GCA_022827245.1. Taxonomy (GTDB): domain Bacteria; phylum Pseudomonadota; class Gammaproteobacteria; order Pseudomonadales; family Azotimanducaceae; genus VXNE01. Next base: position 20,896 of record JAJDTI010000161.1, read on the forward strand.
CAGGAAGGCATGATCGTGCGCGTCGTCGAGATCGACCCCATCTGCGCGATGCAGGCGTGCCTGGACGGCTACGAGGTGGTCTCTCCCTACGTCGAGGGCCGCAACACCGGCCGCCTCGAGGACATCGACCGCCGGCTCCTCGGCGACACCGATCTGCTCGTGACCTGCACCGGCAACACGGGCGTGTGCGACTCCGCCATGCTGCGGTCGATCAAGCCCGGCGCCATCGTCTGCAACATCGGCCACTTCGACAACGAGATCGACACCGCCTACATGCGCGCGCACTGGCGCTGGGAGAAGGTCAAGGACCAGGTCCACCAGATCTTCCGCGGCGACGATCCGGCGGACTACCTGATCCTGCTCTCGGAAGGACGCCTCGTGAACCTCGGCAACGCGATGGGCCACCCGTCGCGCGTGATGGACGGCTCCTTCGCCAACCAGGTGCTCGCGCAGATGCACATCTTCTCCGAGCGCTGGGCCGACCAGGCCCCCGACCAACGCGCTCCCGTCGGCATCGAGGTGTTGCCGAAGAAGCTGGACGAGGAAGTCGCCCAGTTGATGGTCGAGGGATTTGGCGGGACCGTGACGACCCTCACCGACGAGCAGGCGAGTTACATCAACGTCCCGGCGGAAGGGCCCTTCAAGCCGGAGACGTACAAGTACTGACGAGCTCCGGCCAAAGGCCTGCAGCGCAGGAGTTTCGCGCCAGCGAAACTCCCAACGCGACCGCAGGTCGCGCTAGCGCGCCCCGAAGCGCCGCGTCACTTCGAGTCCGACCTGGCGCGGCATGCCCCAGGTCCCGAGCCTCGCGCCGCTCGTGGCCGACCCCAGGATGAAAGTGATGTACTCCTCGTCGGTCGCGTTCCGGGCGTATAGCCGCGCCTCCCACGCGCGGTCCTCGCTCTCCCAGTTGGCGTTCAGGTTCACCACCGTGTAGGCGCCCTGTGAGTCCGCCTTGTCCTTGAACTCCCGGAAGTAGGTGCGCGACCGGTACGCCGCATCGGCGCGCAGCGTCAGGCGCCCGCCCCACTGCACCGGGGTGGTGTACGCGACACCCAGGTTGAGCGCGGTCTCGGGCGCCTTGTTGAGGGGGTTCCCCTTCGCGTTCTGGAAGCCCCGCTCGGGACGCATGCCGTCGAGGTTGATGAAGTCGCCGTACTCGGTGTCGAGGAGCGTCACCGCCCCGGCCACCATCCAGTGCTCGCTGAGAATGGAGGACAGCTCCACTTCCAGGCCGCGTATCTCCGCATCGCCCGCATTGCGCGTGACCGTGCGGATGCCAATCACCTGCGTCACCTGGAAGTCCGTGTAGTCGTAGCGGAAGGCCGCCGCGCTCAGCGTGGTGCGGCCCCCGCCGAAGGTCGCCTTGTAGCCCAGCTCATAGGCGTCCACGGTTTCCGGGTCGTAGGGCGCGGTGCATTCGTATTGGGCGACCCCGCCCGCCTTGTAGCCCTCCGAATAGGAGACGTAGACGTTGCCGGTGTCGTGGACGTCGTACTGACCCACCGCGCGGACCGTCGTCGCACCCCACTCTTCCTGAACGGCCTGGTCGCACGCCAGGAACGCGAGCACCGGATCCGGAACCAGCACGCGGAACTCGTTGCGGTGGTACTCGTCGATCTCGTCTTCCGTGCGGCGCACGCCGGCGCTGACCCGCGCACGGTCGGTGACCTCCAGGGTCGCGTCGAGGAACCAGGACAGGGAGTCCGTATCGAACTTCGGCTGCATGAAGTCGAGCTGGCTCGGCAGGGGGAACCCCAACACGGGCTGCGCGTTGTTGAACAGGGTGTGGCGGTCCCATTCTTCCCGCAGGTAGAAGGCGCCCAGCACCCAGTCGAGCCGGTCGTTGCTGCCGAGGATGTTGATCTCCTGGGTGAACGTGTCGGTGTTCGAGATGTCCGGGACGTCGAAAAGGGGCAACTCCGTCACGTCGCGGTCGCTCCGGAAGAAATCGGAGAACTCCTGCTGCGCGGTGATGGACCTGAGGGTCGCCCATCCCATGTCCCACTCGGCGGTCAGGCCATACAGCTCGAAGTCGCGGTCGGAGTCGCTCTTCGTGTCGACGTAGACTTCGAGCGGCTCGATCGTGTGCGCGGCGGTGGCGATCTGGGGAATGGTCACGGCCAGTTCCGGTTCCGACGTGATCCAGCTCATGTGGTCCAGCGGCCCCTTCATCGTGCCCTTGGCGTACATGAGGTCCAGCGAGACCGCATCCGAGAGATCGGCCGCCAGCTTGAGCCGAACGTTCCCGTACTCGCCCTGCATCAGGTCTTCCACGCCCGGCACCCGGTTCTCGATCCAGCCTTCGCCGCGGTCTATGCGGTCCGCCGAGATCCGGAACGCCACCCGGTCACCGATCGGCCCGCTGTAGATGGCCTGGATCTTGGTCTCGTCGTACTCCGCGTACCCGACGCGCAGCATGCCTTCCACCTCCCGGGTGGGCGCGGCCGAAATGAAGTTCACCACCCCGCCGTTCGAGTTGCGCCCGTAGAGCGTGCCCTGGGGCCCGCGCAGCACTTCCACGCGCTCGAGATCCAGTTGGTAGAGCTGTGCGGTGGAACTCCTCGACTGGTAGATGCCGTCGAGGCTTACCGCGACGCCCGGCTGCCTGGCGAACTCGCCGATGCCGCGGATCGCGATGCTCTGCGTGCCGAGCAACTGCCCGAAGTGCAGGCTCGGGACCGCGAACTGGATGTCGTACATGTCCTTGATGCCCTTCGCATCGAGGTCCTCCGCGCCGAGCGCGCT
>JAJDTI010000070.1 GCA_022827245.1 Pseudomonadales bacterium
TCGTGCTGTTCGCCTTCACGACGGCGGTCGCCTGGTCCTACTACGGCGACCGGGCGATGACCTACCTCTTCGGGACCGCATCCGTGCTGCCCTACCGCCTGGTGTACGTGGCCGCGTTCTTCCTCGCGGCCGTGATGGACACCTCGCTGGTCTGGAAGCTGTCGGCCGTCACGCTCGCGCTCATGGCGCTGCCGAACCTGCTCGGGATCGTACTGTTGCGGCGGGAGATGAAGGAGGCGATCGCGGCGTACTGGGAGCGGTTCCGGTAACCTCCGCGTCCCGTTGGCGCCTGGGAGCGCATCCGTGAGTTGGTGGGGACTGCTGCTCGGCGGCACGTTCGGATTTCTGCTCGGCGGCCCGATCGGGGCGCTGCTCGGCGCGGCGGCGGGCCGGCTCGTCGGCAGCGCGCTCGGGAACATCGAGATCGCCGACGCGACGGGCGAGGGCGTGGAGCGCGTTCAGCTTGCGTTCTTCGCTGCGGTGTTCGGGGTCATGGGCCATGTCGCCAAGGCGGACGGGCGCGTCAGCCCGGAGGAGATCCGCCTCGCCAACCAGGTGATGGACCAGCTCGGGCTCGATGCGCCCCAGCGGGAAGCGGCGCGGGCCCTGTTCAACGCGGGCAGGGAGCCGGACTTCGCCCTCGACGCGGTGCTCGCGCAGTTCCGCGGCGAGTGCGGACGCGCGGTCAACCTCGTGCGCATGTTCCTGGAGATCCAGATCCAGGCCGCCGGGGCGGACGGCACTGTACACGCCGAGGAAGCCCGCGTCCTCCTCCACATCGCCGCCCGGCTCGGCCTTTCCCGCGCCGACTACCTCGAGCTCGAGCGCCTGATCACCGCGGGCGTTCATGCGCGCGCGGTTCGCGACGTCGGGATGCCGCTCGAAGACGCCTATGCGACCCTCGGCGTGTCGCCGGACGCGCCGGAGGCCGAGATCAAGCGGCACTACCGCCGGCTGATGTCCCGCCACCATCCGGACAAGCTCGCCTCGCAGGGGCTGCCCGAGGAGATGATGCGCGCCGCCACCGAGCGCACCCAGCAGATCAAGGCGGCGTGGGATGCGGTGCGCAAGGCGCGGGCGGGCGGCTAGGACCAGGCGTGGCCTTCGGCGGGATACGCGGGCGTCGGCGCTTCAACTGCGCGCGGCGAGGAACTCCACCATGTCGATCTTGGAGATGACGCCGACGACGTCCGCGTCCTCGACCACCATCGCCACGTTCTCGTCGTCGAAGACGCCCTGCACCTTCGTCAGCGAGTCCTCCAGCCGCACGACACCGTGCATTGGCTTGGCTGCCTGCATGACATCGGATTCGGGGGTGCACTCGCCCCCCACCATGCTGTGGAGCAGGTCGACCTCGTGGATCAGCATCATCGGCCCGCGCGCATCGCTCGCACGAATCGGCATCTGCGAGATCCCGAGGTCCGCCATGCGCCGGGCGACCGACCCGATGGTCTCGTCCGCACTGGCGAACTCGACGTGGCCGGGCTTGAACTCCAGCAGTTCGCGCACCGTGCCGAGGCGCTGCTCGGGACCGAGAAAGCCCATGTCCCGCATCCACTCGTTGTCGTAGCACTTGCTGAGGTAGCGATCGCCGGAATCCGGGACTATCACGACGACGACCTTGCCGGGGCCGAGGCGGCGCGCGACGTCGAGCGCGCCGTGGATCGCGGTACCCGCGGAACCGCCGGCGAAGATGCCTTCGCGCCGCGCGAGTTGCCTCGCGGCCAGGAAGGAGTCCTTGTCCGAGACCTCCGTCACCTCGTCGACCACGGAGAAGTCGAGGGTCCCGACCATGAAGTCGTGGCCGATGCCTTCCACGCGGTAGATACCGGGCGGGCGAATCTCCCGTTGATGGAACGCGTCGTAGTAGATGCTGCCGATCGGGTCGGGGCACGAGACGAGCAGGGACCGGCCCGCTTCCGCTGCCTGCTCCTTCAGGTACTTCGCCGCCCCCGAGATCGTGCCGCCGGTGCCGATGCCGCCGACCAGGGCGTCGAGTTGCCCGTCGGTCTGCCTCCAGATCTCCGGGCCGGTGGTCAGGTAGTGAGCCTCGGGGTTGTGCCTGTTGAAGTACTGGTCGACGTAGAAGCCGCCGGGCGTCTCGGCGGCGATGCGCTTGGCGACCTCCACGTAGCTATCGGGGTGGTCGTGGGGCAGGTCGGTACGGGTGATGATGACCTCTGCGCCATACGCCTTGAGCATGTCGATCTTCTCCCTGCTCATCTTGTCCGGCATGGTGCATACGCAGCCGTACCCGCGGACCGCGGCGGTCATCGCGAGACCGAGGCCGGTGTTGCCCGACGTACTCTCGACGAGCGTCGCGCCCGGGCCGAGAAGCCCGGCCTCCTCCGCCCGCCGGACCATGTTCCAGGCCATCCGGTCCTTGACCGAGCCGGCGGGGTTGTAGTTCTCGAGCTTCACCAGGACCGTCGCCATGCGGGCATCGGTCATCCGGTTCAGCTTGACGAGGGGGGTGTCTCCGATGAGGTCGAGGATGTTCTCGGCGTAGTCGATGTCTGGAACCCTCTCGCGGCGGCCGCCGGATGCGATCCGGAGGACGGCATCTTACTCAATGAGACCCGGGGGTGCGCCGGAGTCCTGTCCGTGCGGCCTTCGTTGAGTCCCGGGGCCGGTCAACCTCGCCGCCACCTTGACTCGTGTCCTGATCGGCGCTATGAGAGCCGATCACCCCGCCCACCGTCCCGGACCGATCCGGACGCGATGACGGTCGGCGTACGGAGACCGAAATGCAGATCAAGGACTGGGCCTCGTGCCCGAACCAGGCGAAGCTCTACCGCGAACTCGCCGAACTCGACCTGCTCGAGAACATCGCCGAACTCGACGTGTTCGGCTTCACGGTGGTGCCTCCCGGGAAGGTCGCGCCGCCCGCGTTCCACGCCCGCATGAAGGATGCGCTGGTGCGGGTGATGGAGGGCCGCTTCGGAGCCCTCGACCCGGACGGGATGAGCTGGAAGGACCGCAACCAGATCTTCCGCATGATCCTCTGGGAAGACCGCGTGTTCGAGGAACTCGTGCTGAATCCGGCGGGTCTGGGCCTCGTGCAGTACCTGGTCGGCACCAACTGCATCCTCTCGCTGTTCGACGGCTGGGTGAAGGGCCCGGGGGAGGGCCGGACGGCGATCCACCGCGACAACTGGGACTTCACGCGCCACGCGTCGGCGCCGGAGCCCAACAGCGCCAACTTCAACTACCTCGTCACCGACTACTCGGCCGAGGACGGCGCCATCACGTTCGTGCCCGGCAGCCACAAGTGGCGGCGTCCCCCGACTCCGGCGGAGGTGGAGGAGTGGGCGGACAAGGCCGCGGTCGTCGAGGCCCCGGCCGGCTCGATGGTGATCTGGGGCGACCTGACGTGGCACGGCTCCGCGCTGCGCTCGACCCCGGGGGAGCGGCTGATGGTCCTCGGCACGTTCCAGCGACCGTTCATGCAGACCCAGGGTCCGTACCGGCATGTGGTGACGCAGGAGGCGCTCGAGCGAAACCCGTTGCGGTTCGCCGGACTGATGGACGTCTATGGCGGCTTCCCCTTTGGCAAGCAGGACTTCGACATGGCGCGGGGGCGGGAAGGGAGCGCGGTGAGCAACGGGGTCCTCGACGCGTCGCCGTATCTCAGCCTGTTCGACAGGGAACCGGCGGGAGACCGGGTCTCGCTGCGTCCCGACTACGACTATCACGCGTTCGACCTCGAAGCGCACGACGAGGGGCGGAAGGCCATGGAGAAGATGGCGGAGAAAGCCCGCAAGGTCGCTGACGGCTAGGCTTTCGCGCCCCGGCTCGGTGGAGTTTCGGAACCCGGAGCATGGCTGGCGGATCGGGCTACAAGGCGCTGTGCGCGGCGATCGCCGGCGGCGACGCGGACACGTTGCGCGAGGCCGCCGGATCCGACCCCGAGGCCGCCCGTCACTGGAAGCCGATCATGGACGCGGCCTTCGCCGGCAGTGCCGACATGATCGGGGTGCTGCTCGACGCGGGCGCGGACCCGAACGCGGTTGCGGGCACGCCCGGCCGCCACAGTCCGCTCGTGCGGGCCATGCAGCCTCACGCGACCATCCCGAAGCACGCCGGTCACGACGCGGCGGTGGACGTGCTGCTGACGCGCGGCGCGGACCCGGACCTGGCCGCCGGCCCCCACGGGATGCCGCCGCTCCTGTACGCGGCGATGGGCGGCTTCGAGGGGTTCGTCGAGAAGCTGCGCGCCGCCGGGGCGCGGTTCGACATCCACGGTGCGGCGATGCTGTACGAACTCGACACGCTGCGCGCCGAGATCGCCCGCGTGGGCGTCGACTTTCCGGATGCGCGTGGACGCACGCCGCTCCAGTACCTGGCGTGGTCCGGCATGTGGAAGCTCCCACACGTCGGGTCGGAGGGGGCCCTCGAGTGCCTGGACGTGCTCCTCGAGGCCGGCGCGGACATCGACCTGTACGAACGGATGCTGGAAGGCGACGAGGTGTTCCCGGCAACGGCCCTGTGGCGCGCGGTGTCCTGGCAGGAGCACGTCGCGCTCGTGCGCGCCCTGCTCGCCGCCGGGGCGGACCCGAAGAGTTCCGTGTTCAGTGCCGGGTTCGGTGGGAACGAGGAGATCCTCGAGGCGCTGCACGCGCACGGTGCGGACTGGAACTGGAGACTGAACGGCAGGACGCCGCTGCTCGACCTCATCCACTGGAGAAAGCCGGGCGCCGTGCCGTGGCTGCTCGAGCACGGAGCGGACATCGCCGCGACGGACCCCGACGGTCGAACGGCATTACACTTGGCCGCGCTCCGGGGCGTGAAGGTGGACTACCTCGAGTCCCTCGTCGCCCACGGAGCGGACCCGACGGCGCGGGACGGCGCGGGGGATACCGCGCTCGACCTCGCGCGCCGGAAACGGCGAGCCAGGGCGGTCGCCTACCTGGAGAGCCTGTAGGACCCCAAAAGCAAGGAAGACTCGATGCTCAAAACCACCCAGCTCGGCAGGAACAGCGGCCTGCGCGTCTCGGAACTGTGTCTCGGCACGATGAACTTCGGCCAGCCGGGCAGGGGGCACCAGGGCGACTGGACGCTCGGGCCCGACGCGGCCAGGCCGATCTTCAAGGCCGCCCTCGACCAGGGCCTCTTCTACTTCGACTGCGCGGACACCTACGGCGTCGGCGCATGCGAGGAGGTCGTGGGAGGGCTCCTGCGCGAGCTGGCGCCCCGCGACGAGTACGTCTTCGCCACCAAGATCGCCATGCCCATGGGCCGGGGCGCCAACCAGGGGGGGCTGTCCCGCAAGCACATCATGGAAGGCGTCGACGCGAGTCTCCGGCGGACCGGCCTCGACTACATCGACCATCTCGTCATTCACCGGCATCCCCACGGCGTACCGGGCCATGCCGAGACACCCATCGAGGAGTCCCTCGAGGCGCTGCACGACGTGGTGAAGGCAGGCAAGGTCCTCTACCTCGGCGCCTCGTCGATGTTCGCCTGGCAGTTCACGGAACTGCAGATGACCGCGGCGGCGAACGGCTGGACGAAGTTCGTCTCGATGCAGAACCACTACAACCTCATCTACCGCGAGGAAGAGCGCGAGATGAACCCGTACTGCGCGAGGACCGGCGTGGCGCTGATGCCCTGGTCGCCGCTGGCGCGGGGGATCCTGGCGGGCTCGTACCGGGGCGGCTTCGATGCCGGTACGACGGACCGCTCCAAGGGCGGTGACCGCCGGCGTACGGAGAGCCTGTACCGGGGCGCCGCCGACTTCGCGATCGCGGACCGGGTGGTGGAGGTGGCCGAGCGATACGGCAAGGCGCCCGCGCAGATCTCCCTCGCCTGGCTCCTCAACAAGCCCGAGGTCTACGCGCCGGTGGTGGGCGTTTCGCGCATCGAGCAACTCGAACAACTCGTCGGCGCGGCCGAGATCGAACTGTCGGCCGAAGACGTGACGTACCTCGAGGAACTGTACCAGCCGGTCGAGAACCTGCTCTCCATCGGATACTCGTAGGGGGACCCTCGTGGTCGCCCGGGCCAAGGTCGTGCAACCCCCCGCCGCGTCCGGGTGGCGTCGCCCGGTGCGCCGGCGGCGGTGGGCCGTGCCGCTCGCCCTCGTCGGTGTGCTCCTCGCCGGCTGCGCCGCCGCCCCGACCCCGACCCTCGAGACCTTCGGCATGGCCGACCCGCCGTGCTACGACCGGGGGCGGCAGCCATACACGCCCGTGGTCGACTCCCACGTGCACTTCCGGCCGTTCGGCGGGCCGGCGTTGCCCTTCGAGAAAGTCGTCGGGTACCTGGAGCGCTCGGGCGTGCGGTTCGCGAGTGTCTATGGCATCGGGCAGATGCTGCCGCCGGGGTCGGCGTGCACGTACTACCTCGACTGCCCGGGAACGCCCGTGGCTCCGACCTTGAGGAACGACTTCGCCAACGCGATCGGGTTCGCGGCCGCGGGCCGGGACGGCGTGCACCTCACCCTGGCGATGACCTTTCCCGATCTGGAGCATCCCGAGGACGTGCTGTCCGGCATGGGGGTGCTCGACCGCGAGTTCCCGGGTTTCTTTCGGTGGATGGGCGAGGTGAACCTGGTCAAGCAGGCGCTGTTCGAGAACGGCCACCGTCCCGTTCCGCTGGCGAAGATCCGGGACTGGGCGCCGTTCATGGCGGCGCTGCGCGAACGCCGCATGCCGCTGGCGCTCCACGCCGATCTCGGCAACGACGCGGAACCCACCGCCTATCTCGACTGGATCGAGGCCGTGTTACGCACCTACCCGGACAACACGGTCGTCTGGATGCACATGGGCCTCTCGCGCGAGTTGCTGACGCTCGACGCCGGGAACCACGTCGCCATCCTGACGTCGGTGCTCGAGCGCTATCCGAACGCGATGCTGGACATCTCCTGGCGGATCATCCAGGACCACGTGTTTGCGGACCCCGTGCAACGGGCGGTGTACGTGGATTTCCTCAACGCTTACTCGGAGCGTGTCCTGCCCGGCACCGACTTCGTCGCCTCGGCGAATCGGGACTTCGAGGACTACCGGTCGGACCTCCTGGCGACGAGCCGCATCCTGCGATACGTCGACGACACCGCCTTCCGTAACATTGCGCTCGGCCGGAACTACTTCCGGCTGCTGAACCTGGACTACGAGGCCCCGCCCGTCTGCGGGGCACGGGACGACGGAGGGTAGCTATGCACATCGACGTGATGGTCGGCACCATGACCTGGGCGGAGAGCGCGGACCTGGCCGTGCGGCTGGAGGGCGCCGGCTTCTCGGGCATGCTCTTTACGGAGACGAGCCAGGTGCCGTGGATGAGCATCGCGGCGGCCGCCACCGCCGCGCCGACCCTGGAGTTCTCGACCGGCATCGCGGTGGCGTTTCCCCGCAGCCCGATGATCGCGGCGCAGGTCGCCTGGGAACTCGCGCGCAATACCGGGGGCCGCTTCCGCCTGGGGCTCGGCAGCCAGGTGCGGGGCCATATCGTGCGCCGCTACTCGGCCCGGTGGGACAAGCCGGCCCCGCAGATGCGGGACTACGTGGCGGCCTTCCAGGCCTGCATCCGGGCGTTCCGCGGCGAGGAGCGGCTGGCGCACAGCGGTCCGTACTACGACCTGAGCCTGCTGTCCGGGAACTGGGCGCCGCCGCGGCACGACTTCGAGGACGTGAAGGTCGACATCTCCGCGGTGGGTCCGTTCATGTGCCGCGTCGCCGGGGAACTCTGCGACGGGCTGCACGTGCATCCGATGCACTCCATGCCCTACATCGAGAACCGGCTCCTGCCGGCGGTGGCGGAAGGCGCCGCGCGGAGCGGCCGCTCGAAGGGGGACGTCGACCTGATCGTGCCCGTGTTCGCGATCGCCGGCGACACGCCGGAGGAACGCGCCCCGAAGGTGCAGCGCGCGAAGACTCAGATCGCCTTCTACGGCTCGACGCCGAACTATGCCTTCCAGTTCGAGGACCTCGGCTTCCCCGGCACCGGGCCGAAGCTCAACCAGCTCATGCGCGCCGGGGACCTCGAGGGGATGGCGGCGACGGTCACCGACGAGATGCTGGACGCGTTCGCCCTGGTCGCGCGCTGGGACGACATGGCGGATGCGCTGGTCGCGCGGTACGCCGGGGTGGCGGAACGGGTCGTGCTCTACCTCGCGCTGGACGACATCTCGCGGTCGCCGTCGGGTCTTGACCGCTGGGGGGAGGTGGCGCGCGCCGTCCGGGCTGCGTAACGAAGGCCTGGAAGGCGGTAGGCTGGGACGAGATCGACCGCGACGCGACGGTGTGGACGATCCCCGCCGACCGAATGACGAACGGACGCGAGCACCGCGTGCCGCTGTCGGACCGGGCCCTCGAAGTGCTCGACGAGGCCGCCGACCTGGCCGCGGCGGACGGCTGAGTGTTCCCGTCGGCGAGCGGCCGCGCCATACACCAGAAGTACCTGTCGGAGCTGATGCGCGTGCTGCAGGTGGACGCGGTCCCACACGGGTTCCGCTCGAGCTTTCGCGACTGGGCGCCGAGTGCACGGACGCGCCGCGGGAGGTCTGCGAACTCGCGCTGGCGCACGTCAACGGCGATCGCGTCGAAGCGGCCTGCCGGCGCAGCGACCTCTGGAGAACCCCGCGCGCTGATGGCGGAGTGGGCCGCGTACCTTAGCTTGAAAGGAACCGGCGCAACCGCGACGCGGCTGTGTCGGTGCGGAGAGTGGCTTCGACGACCAGTTCCCGCCGCGAACCGTGTTTCAGGGGACTCTCCTCGCCGTTCGGCACGCTGATGGCACCGCACTCGAACGTCTTACGGCGGGAATCGGCCGCGACTACGAGTGCGCTGGACCAGATGCAGGAGAGCGACGGTCGGGCCATCCCCCGAGGGGGATGGCCGTCCCGAGTTGCAGGAGCGTGGCGTTGACCACGTATGCCGCTGCCAGCGCGACAACGATGACGGTGACGAGCTTGGAGGACTGTCAGAGATTCCCTGTCAGAGCTGTTCCCTGCCGGGCCTGATCGGACCGACTCTCTCTCACCAACGTAACAGTTCGGGCCGGCCGTGCCGGCGCGGGTTCCCCGGCGCCATTTGGACGTCGATGCCGAACCGGGGCACGTAGCGATTGGAGTTGACCCGCTTTTGTGGACACCCTGAGACTGTGGTCAGAAGGTGTCACGATGGCGAAGTCGAGACGGTATGCGCCGGAGTACCGGCGTCAGATGGTGGAGCTGGTTCGCACGGGGCGCACGGCGGAGGAGTTGGCGCGGGAGTTCGAGTGCTCGGCGCAGGCGATCCGCAACTGGGTGCGTCAGGCGGACCTTGACGAGGGCCGTCGGGAGGACGGCCTGACGACGGTCGAGCGCGACGAGTTGCGGCGCCTGCGGCGGGAGAACCTGCAGCTTCGCGAGGAGCGGGAGATTCTAAAAGAGGCCGCGGCCTGGTTCGGGCGGGAGACCGACACGGTGCCGGGGAGATCTTCGCGCTCGTGAAGGCGAACCAGGCCGAGCATCGGGTGTCGACGATGTGCCGGGTGCTGGAGGTCTCTCCCAGCGGGTACTACGCGTGGCTGCGGCGCGGTGCGTCGGCGCGCTCACGTCGGGACGTCGAGTTGTCGGCGCGCATCGCCGCGATCCACCACGACTCGCGCGGCACGTATGGTGTGCCGCGCATCCACGCCGAGCTCACGGAGGACGGCGAACGGGTCGCCAGGAAGCGTGTGGCGCGGCTGATGCGCGCGCAGGGTCTGCGCGGCGTGTCACGGCGCAAGTGGACGCGCACGACGCTGCGCGATGGCGCCGAGGAGACGTTCCCGGACCTGGTGGAGCGCGACTTCACGGCGTCGCGGCCGAACGTGCTGTGGGTGGCGGATGCGACGTACATTCCGACCTGGGAAGGGTTCCTGTACCTGGCAGTGGTGGTGGACGTGTACTCGCGGCGCGTGGTGGGCTGGTCGATGGGCTCCCGGCTGGTCACCGGCTTGATGCTCGATGCGCTGGACATGGCGCTCGGGCAGCGCGATGCGCGGGGTGTCATCCATCACTCGGATCACGGCGCCCAGTACACGTCGATCGCGTTCGGCAAGCGCTGCCGGGAGGCTGGCGTGACGCTGTCGATGGGCAGCGTCGGCGACTGCTACGACAACGCCCTGTGCGAGAGCTTCTTCGCGACGCTCGAGTGCGAGCTGATCGAGCGTGGCGCGTTCCCGACGCGTGCCGCGGCGCGCCTGGCGGTGTTCGATTTCATCGAGGCGTTCTACAACCGCAAGCGCCGTCATTCGGCGCTGGGTTATGTCAGCCCGGTGGCGTTCGAGCGGGCGGCGGAACAGGCGGCGGCGTGACGCTCTCCCTCAAGATCGCGTTGCCGCCCCGTTCGAGGTTCTCGGACAGCGCGCCGCCCGCCCGCTTTGAAAGCGGGCGGCGCGCATCGGGCGCTGTCGGTCGGTCCGGAACCGGCCGACGTCGCTCCATTCACGGGG
>JAJDTI010000147.1 GCA_022827245.1 Pseudomonadales bacterium
GGACATCCTGACGGATGCGGACGACCTGCGGCCCGCGGCGGCGCGGCTGGCGGCCGAGATCGCGGAGAACGCCCCGCTCGCCGTGGAGTCGGTGCGGGCGACGATGCGCCAGGGTCTGCCGGAAGCGGTGCAGGCCGCGACCGACTGGGAGAACGCCGAACAGGCGCGCCTGCAGAAGACCGAGGACCACAAGGAAGGCGTCCGGGCCGTCGCGGAACGGCGTCCCGGCAACTTCGTCGGTCGCTGACCGCACGCCTGCCGGCGCGGGAGTTCCGGACGTTCAGGCGGTCTTCAGGTCAAGCTGCGCGCGGATCTCCGCGTGCGCCCGTTCGTCGAGCTTGAAGCGGCTGAACAGGGCCGCGCCGATGGCGTAGCAGACGAGCGGGAAGAGCCCGTACAGCGAGACCATGGCCACCTGCACGGTCATGGTCTGTTCCTGGTTCGGCACGAAGCCGGACGCCTGCAGCACGAACCCGGTGAGCGCCAGCATCACGCCCATGGCGCTCTTGTAGACGAAGTTCCAGGTGGCGAAGTAGGAGCCCTCCTTGCGCTCCCCGGTCAGGTGCTCGTCGTAGTCGATGACGTCGCCCTGTACCGAGGGCCCGATCGTGCCCCCGGCGCCGGCGGCGAGACCCGCGAAGAACGCCAGCACGAAGATCGTCACCAGGCGCAGTTCCATGGTGTCCAGGAACGGCAGTACGAACATGCCCCCGAACGACACCCCGGTCAGGACCATCGAGAACATCCACAGCCGCACCTTGCCGAAGCGCCGCGACAGGGGTAGCCACATCGGGACCGACGCGGCCGAGGGCACCATGTAGGAGAGGATCACGAGGGGCGCCCAACGCGGTGCGCCCACCACGTACTGCATCACGTAGAGCGTCAGGACTCCGATGGCCGCGGAGCCGACGTTCTCGATGAACGTCACCACGATCAGGAGCCGCGCGTGGACGTTGCGCCAGACGTCGGCGAACGCCTGGAACGGCTTCTCCGTCACCCGGCCCTGGAAGTCCGCGCGTTCCCTGAGCAGCGGGACGGAGCCGAGGAGCGCCGCCGTCATCACCGCCGAGGCGAGAATCGCTAGCGTGAAGGTGACCTCGCGCACCGCCGCCTCGCCAGCCGCCTCCGCGTTGATGAGGGCCTGCATGCTGCCGAGCGCCAGGATGGAGCCGATGGTGAAGGCGGCGTGCCGCATGCCGAACAACCGGCTCCGCTCGTGGTAGTCCTCGGACAGCTCCGCCCCGAGGGACAGGTGCGGCACCAGGAACACCGTCATCACGGAGTAGAAGCCGATGATCGCGGTCGCCATCCACGCGATGCGGCCGGCGTTGCCGAGCGCCTCCGGCGGGGCGAACACCATCACGAACACGGCGGCGATCGGCACCACCGACGCGAGAATCCAGGTACGCCGGCGGCCGAAGCGGCTCTGCGTGCGGTCGCTCAGGTAACCCACCAGGGGGTCGGAGACCGCGTCCCAGACGCGCGATACGGAGAAGATGATGCCCATGACCGCCGGCGCGATGAGCAGCACGTCGGTGGAGAACTTCATCACGTAGAGGTTGACGAGCAGGTACATGTAGCCTGCTCCGACCCCCGGCGCGCCGTAAGCCAGGACCACCGGCCACCGGACGCGGCCCGTGGCCGTGGCGGCGGTGCTCATGCGTTCCTGATCGTCAGTCCGCCGTCGACCGGGAGGGCTACTCCGGTGATGAAGGACGCGGCCGGCAGGACCAGGCTCAGCGTCCCGTGCGCCACTTCTTCAGGCTCGGCGTAGCGCTTGAGGGCGACGCGCCGACGGGCGAACTCGCGCTTGTGCTCTTCGGGGATCTGCTCGGTCATGCCTGTGCGGATGGGTCCCGGACAGATGCAGTTCACGGTGATGTCCTCGGTACCGAACTCCACGGCCAGGGACCGCGTCAGACCGATCACGCCAGTCTTGGCGGCGGTGTAGGGGCTGCTGTACTTGGTGGCGCCGAGGCCCTCGGTCGATGCGATGTTGACGATGCGGCCGCCGCCCGCCTTGCGCAGGTGGGGCAGCGCCGCGCGGATCATGCGCACCTGCGCGGTGAGCAGGACGTCGAGACCGCGCGCCCAGATCGCTTCGTAGTCGTCGCTGTCGACCGGTCCGCCGGCGCCAATGCCCGCGTTGTTGATGAGAATGTCGATGCCGCCGAAGGTCTCGGCCACCTCCGCGACCACGCGCTCCACCGCCTCCCGGTCCGATACGTCGAGCCGCCAGCCCCTGACCGGATAGCCGGCGTCCTCGATCTCCCCGACAACCGCGTCCAGCGGCTCCTGGTTGATGTCCATGGCGGCCACCTTCGCGCCCTCGTCGGCGAACAGGTGCGCGGTGGCGCGCCCCATGCCGCTGGCGGCGCCGGTGACGATCGCGACCTTCCCTTCGATGGAGCGGCTCAGGGTCGACAGTCTCATGGATTCCTCGTTGGTCTGTTGCGGGGTCAAGGCGCTTGCGCCGTAAAGTTCCGCGTGAGCGGAACTTCCAACGCGACCTTCAGGTCGCGCCAAGGCGAGTTTGGAGGAACACGCGGGCGGGCGGCAAGTCGTGGCACACTGCCCGGCATCGCGGCGGGCGGACAGGGACATGAAACTCGGCATCAACGTCGGCTACAGCGGCCGGGACGTCCGGCTCCCCATCGAGAAGATCCAGCTCGCGGAGGAGCTCGGCTACGACTCGGTCTGGTCGGCGGAGGTGTACGGTTCCGACGCCTGGTCCCCCCTGGCCTACATTGCCGCGAAGACGAGCCACATTCGGCTCGGCACGGCGATCCAGCAACTTGCCGGCCGCCCGCCGGTCATGGCCGCCATGCAGGCCGCGACGATCGACGCCCTGGCCGGCGGCGACCGCGTCATCATCGGCATCGGCATGTCGGGGCCGCAGATCGTCGAGGGCTGGTTCGGGCAGCCCTGGGGCAAGCCCTACTACCGCGTGAAGGACTACGTCTCGATCATCCGCAAGACGCTCGCCCGGGAGGTGGTCGAGCACGAGGGCCGGGAGATCTCGCTGCCGTTCACGGGCGAGGGCGCGCTGGGCATCGGCAAGCCGCTGAAGTCCATCCTGCACATGAACCCGAACATCCCGATCTGGCTTGGCACGGGCACCGAGACGATGGTGCGGCTGACCGGCGAGGTCGCCGACGGGTGGCTGCCGCTGCGCTACACCCCGGAGCACGTCGCCCAGGCCCGACTGTGGCTGGCCGAAGGGGCGGCGAAGGCCGGCAAGACGCTCGACGACATCGAGATGCAGTCGAGCGTTCCCGTGCTGATCACCGACGACGTGCGCTCCGCGGTGGACGCCGCGAAGCCGAACGTTGCGCTCTACGTGGGCGGGATGGGACACCGGTCCCTGAACTTCCACAAGCAGATGATGATCCAGCGCGGCTTCGGCGAGGCCGCCGAGCGCATCCAGGAACTCTACCTGGCGCAGCGCAAGGACGAAGCCGCGGCCACCGTCCCGGACGAGTTCGTCGACGAGTCGGCGCTGTACGGCCCGAAGGAACGTATCCGCAAGCGCTACCGGGACTGGGTGGACGCCGGCTTCAGCGGGCTCACCGTCGGCACGGAACAGGAGGAGGCCGTGCGGTTCATGGCCGAGCTGGCGGGGCTGAACCGGAGGGCTTGAGCGCCCCCCGGGGACGCTTGTGGGGTTCGGGGCGCAGCCCTACAATGCGCCGTCGCGCGCGGGTCGTTAGCTCAGTTGGTAGAGCACCGGGCTTTTAACTCGTTGGTCCTGGGTTCGAGTCCCAGACGGCCCACCAAGCGCCTCCGCGGAGCATTGGCATTGAGGTGGGCGTCAGTTCACACGCTCGCGCGGAGTGCACCCACCGCGTAGCGTCCCGCGGCATTTGGGGAGTCTCAGCCGCCAGAGGGCCATGACGTGGCACGGCAGACCCACGACGCTAGGCGCATCGCCCTGGTGCAGCTGGAGGCGGCCCTACAGCTGTACCTGGATCGCGTCGAGGGCCCCGATCAGGATGATGCCGACGGGTACTACCCCGTCATCACGCTGGCGGGCGCCGCGGAGGAGATCCTGGCCGGGGTGCTCGACAGCAGCATGGCGCGAGTGCGCGAGGGACGCCGCGAGAAGAACGCCCTAGAGGACCTGACGAGAACCGCCATCGCGGTCGGCGAGCGGTTGGACGATGACGGGTTGAGCAAGGAGGAGATCGTGGCGCGGGCGAACTACGCACGCAATCGCCTCAAGCACTGGCCGCCGCGGGGGCCGATGACGTTCGACGCCAAGGAAGAGGCCACGGACCTGCTCGACCGGGCTGTGGAAAACTACTACAAGCTCACCTCTGACCTCACCGATCCGATGCGCCGATTCCAAGCGATGCACGTAGAGGACAACGTGCAGATGCGCAAAGCTGGCCGCAATCTCGCGGGCGGTCAGCGTGGCCTCCGGGACTCCACTTAGGGTTGCGGGGTGCTTTGCGGTGGCGTAGCGTCGGAAGGGCGCGGTCGTTGGCAGTCGACGCATCGATAGCCCGCTCGAAGTAATGGGCCGGACCCAAAGGGAGAGATAGCCGCTCGCCCTTCACAAGTCCGGCCCGGGCTGCTCG
Organism: Pseudomonadales bacterium; assembly: GCA_022827245.1. Taxonomy (GTDB): domain Bacteria; phylum Pseudomonadota; class Gammaproteobacteria; order Pseudomonadales; family Azotimanducaceae; genus VXNE01. The sequence goes on from JAJDTI010000147.1 coordinate 4,581, forward strand.
TGACCATGCGACGTGGTGCGGGGCCGCCCGTGAAGCCGGCCGAAACGGAAGAGGGGATGCACGCGTGAAACTGGTTTCCTTAGTCGCTTGCCTCATCGCGCTCGGAACCGCTGCCGAAAAGCCGCTGCAACTGACCGTTGCGGAGCAGATCACGGTGACGCGGTGGAACGACGCCAACGCGAATGTGTGCGAGGGCATGCCGGGAGCCGACCTCTCGCCAGCATGGCCTGATTTCAAGGACCGGCAGTTACAGCTGATCGGGCACATGGGTGATCTCCCAAGCGAGTCAGTTGGCTGCCTGTTTGGCGACGTGAACGACGGTTTGACCTACTACGTCATCACCGTCGGTGCTGGCGAGGCGATGGCGCTCAGGTTGCGGCTCGAAGAGACCCTGGGGCCAAGCGGTCAGCACTTCGTGGCTACGGCGCCCACACCAGTCGAGGACGAGCGGGGGCGCATTGCATGTGAGGTTGCCGACCGCGAAGAAGAAGCCAACCGTGTGGGAGCGGGCTCACTTCTGCCGCGATTCATACGCCGGGGCAACGCCGCGGCATTTCGCGAAAGCACGGCTTCGCCCCCGGCGAAGCTGCTGTCGTGTGTGAGCGGTTTCTGCAAGAGGCCCGATGAGCGCTGTTCAATCACCGAACCGGTTTCGCTCGGCTTGCTCCACCTTGAAAGGTCCGCAGGGCACGCAGCCGCGTTGGCTGATCATGGTGCCGAGGACCGGTGATTGCGTCGTGCATCTCGCGGGTATCTTGATCGGTGTCGAGCGTCTGTTCGCACAACGCGTCGACCGGTATCGCGCAGGCGATGACATGGGGTAGACCAAGGACTTGCGATCCATGCACAAGCGGCTTGGCGCAACGTCTGGGCTAAGTCCCGATCGGGTGCTGCCGCCTGATGTATCCGGCGAGGAGTGGCACCGCGAACAGGTACTTGCCATGCCTGTTCTTGAACACCAGCCCCTGCGACCCCAAAGCGGCCAGCATCTGATTCGTGTGGCTGCTGCTGAATCCCCTGATCGCCAGTTCACGGGCCTTTTCGACAATCTCCTGCACCGTGAACTCCGCGTCGCGGCTGTCGAGCTGAGCAATGACCGATAGCAGGTCCCGTTGCCGGTCGGTGGTCTTGGCCCATCGGCCTGCAAAGAAGTCCGTGTCCAGCTTTCTCTCGATGTCTGCCACGGGAACGCTCGCTCGTTCGCCCTTGTCCAGGCGTCGAGTGAAGGCGTCATAGACCTCGCGGCAGATGAACTGGATGAAGTACGGGTAGCCGTTCGAGAGGTTGATGACCGTATCCACCGACTGGTCGCTCAATCGGACGGAGTCGGTGTCTTCGATCGGCTTCAGGATGGCCTCGCGGCTCTCGTCCGGCGACAGTCGACTCAGGAAGATCGAGCGGAACATCCGTTCGGAGAAGGTCCGGGCTTGAACCAGCTTCGGGAAGAGGGTCGGCAAACCGGTCAGAACAAGGAGCACGGGCAGTCCCTTTCTCTGGAGCGACTGAAATGTGTCGAGCAGGAGGGAGAGGGGAAATCGCTCCCTTGCCGCGTGATCCGTCAGGTTCTGTGCCTCGTCATATGCGAAGACAATTCCGCGGGCGCCCGTGATTGACAGCGCCTTCCACGCCGCCTCTATGACGGCCTTCAGCTTGTCCAGCGGCAATCCTGCGGTCCGGTCATAGATCCATTTGAGTCTCTCGTACGTCAGCGTGTTCGCCTCTTCGGTCTCCTCTCCCCCGAACCCCATGGGTCGTTTCGTCAACGCCGACACGACGATGGTCGACGTGGCGATGGAGAGGTCTGTGCAAAGCCGTGTGGCGATGTTGTCTTCGCTGATGCTCGCCGATTCGTTCAGGTCCGTCCCGATCCAGATCCAGTTCTCGCTGGCTACTGACGGCTTCAGGGAGTCGAGGAGCACGGTCTTCCCTACTCCACGGAGGCCTGTGATGAGCGCATTCTCGAAGACGACATCCTGTTCCAGGAGCTTGAGGACCTGCTGTCGCTCTGATTGGCGCCCGGCGAGGTAGGGAGGTTGGTGGCCGGCGCCTGGCCGAAAAGGGTTCGTGTAGTCGGGCATTGGCGACGGCTCCTGATCAACCTGCTGTTAGCCTATCCCATAAATTTATCCGATTGGATTAATTTATCAATCCGCCTAAGTCGTTGTTGGGATGGTGCCTGGGCGTGTCCGGTCCGGATGCGTCGTCGAGGCGCCGTCTCGCCGCTGGGATCAGTCGGCGTACGACGTCGGATCCGGCACACCCGCTGCCGCGAAACCCGCCCGCCGGATGCGGCAGCTCTCGCACTGCCCGCAGGCCCGGCCGGCGCGGTCCGGCTGGTAGCAGGAGACCGTCTGGCCGTAGTCGACGCCGAGCGCCGTTCCCCGGATGATGATCTCGGCCTTGGTCAGCTCGATGAGGGGGGCGTGGATGTTGAACCGCGCGCCCTCGGTTCCGGCGCGAGTGGCGACGTCCGCCAGCGCGCGAAAGGCCTCGATGAAGGCCGGCCGGCAGTCGGGGTATCCCGAGTAGTCCACCGCGTTCACGCCGATGAAGATGTCGCGGGCGTCGAGGGTCTCGGCCCAGGCGAGGGCGAGGGAAAGGAAGACGGTGTTTCTCGCCGGGACGTAGGTCACGGGGATGCCCTCCGTCTCGGTCTCGGGCACGGCGATCGTCGGGTCCGTCAGGGCGGAGCCGCCGAAGGCCGACAGGTCTATGGACACGACGCGGTGTTGCTCGGCGCCCACTGCCGCCACGACGCGGCGCGCGGCATCCAGTTCGACTTCGTGCCGTTGCCCGTACGCCACGGACAGTGCGAAACAGCGGAGCCCCGCGTCGCGTGCGATGGCGAGGGCGGTGGCGGAATCCAGGCCGCCGGACACCAGGACGACCGCTGGAGCTTGCGGACGCATGGTCAACGCCCGGGGGTGTCGCCCCAGAGCACCTTGTGCAGTTGCACCTGGAAGCGCACGTCGAGACCGTCGCGCAGGATCCAGTCCGCGAGCACCGAGGGTGACATTTCCGAGGCGGACGGGGAGAACAGGACTTCGCCCACGCGCTCGGTGAGCCGCCAGGTTTCGCACTGCTCCTTCGCCCAGGCGTAGTCGGCCGCGTCGCAGATGACGAACTTCACCTGGTCCTTGGCGGCGAGGTGCTCGATGTTCGCGTACCGGTTGCGTCCGCACTCGTTGGAGCCGGGCGTCTTCAGGTCCATGACGACGGATACGCGCCGGTCCACGGCCGAGATGTCGATGGCGCCGCCGGTCTCGAGCGACACGTCGTACCCGCCGTCGGCGAGCGCGGTCATCAGCACGTGCACGGCGGCTTGCGCGAGCGGTTCGCCGCCCGTGACGGTCACCCTTCGCGCCGGCAACGCCGCCACCCGCTCGACCACCTCGGCGACCGCCATGAGCGTGCCGCCGCTGAAGGCGTAAGCCGTATCGCAGTACTGGCAGCGCAGCGGACACCCGGTCAGGCGCACGAACGTCGTCGGCTTTCCGGCGGTCCGCGACTCTCCCTGGAGGGAGTGAAAAATCTCGGTAATGCGGAGGGAACTCACGGGCTCGCTCTTGCGGAGCGACGCGCCACGGCACACGTCGTGTTTACGGCAGGTTGGCCGCGTACGTCCTGGCCAGCCCGGCTGCCGTGGATTCCGGATGCTGTTGCTGAACCCTCCCGAGGTACATCCGCGCGCGGGGGGTATCACCGAGTTCCGCGTACACCACACCGAGGTTGTACAGGGCATCCGGCGCCTTGTTGTGGTCGGGGTAGAGCGTGATCACCTGCACGAGGGATTGGCGTGCCTGCTCCAGTTCGCCCGCCTTGCGGTGGAGCTGGCCCAGCCAGTAGAAGGCGTTGGGCGTGTACTGGCCGTTCGGAAAGTCGTCGATCATGCGCTCCAGGGCATTGGCGGCCGTATCCAGCTCGCCCCGCTCGATCATCGCGTACGCGTTCCGGTAGGCGTCCGCCTCGGTGCCTCCGGTCCGTGGCAGGGTGTCCACGGGTTGCGGATCGCGCGGGACCGGGCGGGGGGTTGGAGCCGCGGTCGGGACGCCGCTCTGGAGCGCGGAGATGCGGCGGTCGAGGCCGAGGTAGCGCTCCTGCTGCTCGCGGTGGAGCAGGTCGAGGCGGTGTTGCTGCTCCTCGACCGCGCCGCGCAGGGCCTGGACCTCTTCCCTGAGCAACTGCAACTGGTAGAAAGTCCGCGCGAGGTCGCTGGACCCCGCCGTGGACGGCTGCTGCTCGGCTCCGCTCTCTTCCGCGGGAGCCGGGCGAGCCGGGGGAGTCGTGGCAGGCGTCACCCGGGCGGGTGGCGTGATTTCGGTCCCCGTGGACTCCTCGACGGGCGCCGCGCCCCAGGCAGTAGCGGAGACAAGCATCGCGAGCGCGGCCCACCTGGCCGCGCTCGCGGATGTGAAGCGGCGTTGCCGGCGAGTCATCTCACCGATAGATCAGCTCCGCCCGACGGTTCTTGCTCCACGCGGATTCGTCGTGGCCGACATCCACCGGGCGTTCCTCGCCGTAGCTGACGGTCTCGATCTGCGAGTCCCGTACGCCGTCCGACATCAGGAAGCTGCGCACGGCGTTGGCGCGGCGTTCGCCCAGCGCCAGGTTGTACTCGCGAGTGCCGCGTTCGTCGCAGTGGCCCTCGACCATGAGGGAACGGTTACGGTTCGCGCGCAGGAAGTCCGCATGCCGCTCGAGCGTGCGCAGATCCGCCGGCCTGATCACGGCCTTGTCGAAGTCGAAGTGCAGCGTGCGCGCCAGCGGTCGTCCGTCCGGCCCCAACCAGACGCCTTCCGCATCCGTCGGGGGACCGGCGGGCTCCGGGTCAGGCGTGGGTTCCACCATGGGCGGCGCCGTTTCCTCCGGAACCGGGACCGGCTCGGGAGCCGGGGTCGTGCAACCCGCGCAACCCGCCAGGACCCCTCCGGCAAGAAGTACGACGAGCAGGGAAAACCGAGGTCGGGAGCCGTGCGTGGCCCTTGCCTGTGTCATTTCTGTCTCCTGTTCACCTAGTGGCCACTCGACGGGGACAGCGCATCGATATACGGCGACCAGGCCGGTTCCCGCACGTCACCCTCCGCGGAGGGCAAGCGATACCTTACGCGACCGTCGATTGACACGACGGCCAGTATACCCCGGCCCCGGTCCTGCGTCGCGTAGATCAGCATGGTGCCGTTTGGTGCGATGGATGGCGATTCGTCCAGGGAGGTCTCCGTCAGCACGCGCACGTCCTCCCGCTCCAGGGCCTGCCAGGCGATGTGGTAGGTGCCGTTGCGGCGGTGCACGTAGACGAGGTGCTGTCCGTCCGGCAGCAGGCGCGCGCGGGCGTTGTAGTCTCCCTGGAACGTCAGGCGCTCGACCATCGAGGTGGCGAGTTCCAGTTGGTAGATCTGCGGGCGTCCGCCCCGGTCCGAGGTGAAGATCAGGCTGTCGCCGTCCGGGGTCCAACTCGGCTCCGTGTCGATGGCGGACGGATAGCGGGTGATCCGCCGCAGGTCTCCGCCGACGAGGTCCTTGACGTAGATCTCGGGGTTGCCGTCCCGGGACAGGACCAGTGCGAGGCGGTTGCCGTCCGGCGAGAAGACGGGCGCGCCGTTGAGACCGCGGTACTCGGCGACACGCGTCCGCTCGCCGGTGACCAGGTCCTGGATGACGACCGCCTGCCGCCCGCTCTCGAAGGACACGTACGCGACGCGCTTCGCGTCCGGAGACCAGCTTGCGGACAGCAGGGGCTGGTCCGAGTCGAACAGCGTGCGCGCGCGCTCGCCGTCCGAGTCCGCGATCTCCAGCCGGTAGCGGGCGTAGGGCGTGCCGGCGTCGAGCGCCAGGACGTAGATGATCCGGGTCGAGAAGGCCCCGGGAATGCCGGTGATCTGCTCGAACACCTCGTCGGAGATGCGATGGGCGATGTCCCGGCGCTTGGCGGCGGGCGCCGCGAGCCGTCCCGAAAGCAGTTCGCGCTCGTTGAACACGTCGAGGAGGTGGTAGGAGGTCACCAGTTCGCCTGCCCCGAGTTCCCACATCTGCCCGACCACGACGTACTCCACGCCGAGCACGCGCCAGTCGCGGAAGAAGACTTCGTCGGGCCGCGTGGGGAGGGACAGCATGTTCTCCGGCGGCAGCGGGTCGAACTGGCCGCTCCTCGCCAGGTCGAACGACACGACGGGCGCGATTCCCGCGTCCTCGTCGTCGGGGGTCCCGAACGGCACTACGGCGATCCGGGTCTGGTCGTCGTATCCCTGGTCGATGATGATCTTCTCGCCGGCGCCGGCCGCCGGCCAGGTAACGGCCAGGGCCGTGGCGAAGGCGAGTGAACGCCAGTGGGTGTGCGCGGTCAACGTAGCAGGTCCTCCGGTTTGAACAGCAGTGTGAACTGGCGGAAGCGGGCCTCGAAGAGCCCGATGTCCTCCGGCACCTGGAAGCGCCGCGTCTTGCGGACCGCCGCCTCCGCGGACCGGTCGAACGCCGCGTTGCCGCTGGACGACACGAGCGTCACGGACACGACCTCCCCCGTGGGAATCAGTTCGACCAGCAGCTCGGCCTGCATGTCGTTGCGGGCCGAGGGCGGCCGCGACCAGTTGCGCACGACGGCCTGGTAGATGCCGGCGACGTACGAGAGCGCCGCATCCGTCTGGGCATTGCTGGCCAGCTCGATCCCCTCGCGGTCGAGGGCGTCCTTGAAGGCCGTCTCGGCGAGCTTCTCCAGGCGCTCGCGGCGGGCGGCCTCCTCGCGCGCCCGCTCCGCTTCCCGCTGCTGGCGTTCCCGTTCCGCCGGGTCCACCTTCGGTGGCGCGGGCTCCGGGGCGGCCTGCTTCGGGGGGGCCGGCGCCGCGGCCGGTTGCGGCGCCGGCAGCCGGCGTGTCGCCTTCGGTTTCGGGGGCTCGAGGACGATGAGCCGGGCGCTGACGATGTCCGGGCGGATGACGAGGGCGTCGTCGTTCTCGGGCGTCCAGCCCCGCACGAGTGCGAGCCCCGCGCCCACGTGCAGGAGGAGCGCCAGGACCAGGGGCACGGGATAGTCGCGGAGCACCGGTTCAGCCCGACAGGTCCGGTGGGTCCGTGATGAGGCCGACGCTCTCGGCGCCGGCCTTCTGCAGCACCGTCATGACCTTGACCACCTCGCCGTACTCGAGTTCGCGGTCGGCCCGGACGTAGACAGGCACCGTGGGACGCGCGCCGATGACGCGCGTCGCCTGGTCCTCGAGCGAGAAGATCGTGACGCGGCGGCCCTTCTCGTCGTCCCGCCGGATGCCGATGTTGAGGAAGATCGCGCCGTCGCGCTTGACGCTGACCACCAGCGGGTCGCTGTCGTCGTCCGGCAGCGGCTCCGACGGCGCCTGCGGCAGGTCCACCTCCACGCCCTGCGTGAACAGCGGCGCCGTGGCCATGAAGATCACCAGCAGCACGAGCATCACGTCGATGTACGGCACGACGTTGATCTCTGACATCGGTTTGCGGCGAACGGCCATCTGGGGGTTCCGGGCGGTTCCTGCTCAGGTCTGGTGCGATGCGCGGTACAGGATACTCGTCAACTCGTCGGCAAACGCCTCGTAGCGTTTCATCAGCACTTCCACCCGTGCCGAGAAACGGTTGTACCCGATCACCGCGGGGATGGCGGCGAACAGCCCCATCGCCGTGGCGATGAGCGCCTCGGAAATGCCCGGCGCCACCGATGCGAGCGTCGCCTGGCTCATGTTCGCGAGGTTCCGGAACGCGTTCATGATCCCCCACACCGTACCGAAAAGGCCCACGTAGGGACTCGTCGAGCCGACGGTCGCGAGGAACGCGAGGTGTCGCTCCAGGGACTCCTCCTCGCGGGTCAACGCGACGCGCATCGCGCGCTGCACGCCCTGCATCACGGCGTCCGGGTCCGCGCCGGCCTGCTCGGAGAGACGGAGGAACTCGCGGAAGCCGGACTGGAACACCGTCTCGCTGCCGTTCAGATGCTCCTCCTCCTCGAGTTCGCCGTAGAGTTCCCGCAGGTCCACGCCGGACCAGAACTCTTCCTCGAAATCGTCCATCTGGCGGCGCACCCGGTTCAGGGCGAACCAGCGCTGGAAGATCATCATCCAGGAGATGACCGACGCCAGCGCCAGGATGACCATGACGAACTGCACGAGCGGGCTCGCGTTGACGAGGATCTCGTAGATGGAGAGCTGTTCGGGCATCAGATGTCCAGGGCGCTTTGGGCGCCGTCGGCGGCCTTCTTCAGGCCGAAGTGATGGTACGCCTTCTCGGTGGCGACGCGCCCGCGCGGGGTCCGCGCCAGGAAGCCCTGCTGGATGAGGTACGGCTCTAGCACGTCCTCGATGGTGTCGCGTTCCTCGCTGACGGCGGCCGCGAGGGAGTCAAGACCGACGGGCCCGCCCTGGAAGTGGTCGATCACCGTGCGCAGCAGCTTGCGGTCCATGCTGTCGAAGCCGCGGTCGTCGACCGCGAGCATGTCCAGCCCGAGGCCGGCGGAGGCGGCGTCGATGTGCCCGTCGCCCTCGACCTCCACGTAGTCGCGTACGCGGCGGAGCAGGCGGTTCGCGATGCGGGGGGTTCCCCGGGAGCGGCGCGCGACCTCCCTGGCGCCGTCGCCGTCGATCGCGACGGCGAGCTTTTCCGCCGCCGCCGTGACGATCTCCGTCAGTTCCCCGACCGAGTAGAACTCCAGGCGCTGCACGATGCCGAAGCGGTCGCGGAGCGGGGAGGTCAGGAGGCCGGCGCGCGTGGTGGCGCCGATCAGGGTGAAGCGTGGCAGTGGGAACTTGATCGACTGGGCGGCCGGTCCCTCGCCGATCAGGATGTCGATCTCGGCGTCTTCCATGGCCGGGTAGAGGATCTCCTCGACGACCGGCGAGAGCCGGTGGATTTCGTCCACGAACAGGACGTCGCCGGGTTCGAGGTTGGTGATCATGGCGGCCAGGTCGCCGGGCTTCTCGATCACCGGCCCCGACGTCCCCTTGATCTGCACCTCCATCTCGTGGGCGACGATGTGGGCCAGCGTCGTCTTGCCGAGCCCGGGCGGCCCGTAGATGAGGGTGTGGTCGAGGGCCTCGCCGCGCCCGCGCGCCGCGGCGATGGCCAGCGCCATCTGTTCCTTGACCGCCGTCTGGCCGACGTACTCGGAGAGGCGCACCGGCCGCAGCGAACGGTCCGCGGTACGGTCGGGCGGCAGCGCTTCGCCCGCGGTGATGCGGTCCCGCTCGATGGTCATGCCGAACCGTCGGTGTCTTCGTGGCCGGCCATGCGCTTGAGGGCGGAGCGGATGAGGTCCTCCGTGGACTCGCCGTCCACGTGCACGGACTCGACGACCTTGCGCGCCTCGGGGGGCCGCCAGCCGAGCGCCACCAGGGCGCTGACGGCGTCCTCGGCTTCCCGGCCGATGGGGGCCGGCAGGTCGCCCGCGGCAACGGGAAGGTCGTCGAGGCGGCCCTCGAGTTCGATGACGATCCGTTCCGCGGTCTTCTTGCCGATGCCGGGGACCCTGGTGAGGAGTCGCGTGTCCCGGTCGGCGACACAGCGTGCGAGTTCCGCGGGGGGTAGCGCTCCGAGTACGGTCATCGCGACCTTCGGCCCCACGCCGTTGACCTTGACCAGCACGCGGAAGACCCCGCGTTCGACGAGGGAGCGGAAGCCGAACAGCGTCATCGTGTCGTCGCGCGCGACGAGGTGGGTGAAGAGTTCCACCGGGGTGTCGGGCGCGCCGCCGGCCGAGGCCAGGGTGACGGTGGTGACCTCGACCTCGTAGCCGACGCCCTGCACGTCGAGCAGCAGCACGTTCCCGTCCCGGGCGACGACATGGCCCTGCAGGCGTCCGATCATGCCCGCGCGCCCGCCTTCGGCGCGCCCGCCTTCCTGCTCGACTGCGCGTGACAGAGGGCCACGGCCAGGGCGTCGGCGGCGTCGGCGGCGGGGGACTCGTTCAGTGCCAGCGCGGCCCGGACCATGTGCTGCACCTGGTGCTTGGTCGCGCGCCCGGTGCCTACGACCGCCTGCTTCACGCGCCGCGCCGCGTAGCCCGTCACCGGCATGTCACGGGCGATCGCGGCGGCGATGGCGGCGCCGCGGGCCTGGCCGAGCTTCAGCGCGGAACTCGGGTTGCGGGCGACGAACACCTCCTCGATCGCCACCTCGGCGGGACCGTAGTCGTCGATGACCGTCTCGATCCCGCGGTAGATCTCCGCGAGGCGGGCGTGGAAGTCGGTACCGCCGGTCCGGATGCAGCCGCTCGCGACGTAGGACACCCGCGGCCCGTCGCGGTCGATCAGGCCGTAACCGGTGGTCCGGGAACCTGGATCGACGCCGAGGACGCGCATCAGCCGCCGGATGCTTCCGTGGCGAGGGCCTGCTCCGGGAACTCCGCGTTCGTGAACACGTTCTGCACGTCGTCGAGGTCCTCGAGGGCGTCGACCAGCCGCAGTACCTTGGCTGCGGCATCGGCATCGAGCGCGCAGCCGCTGGCGGCCACCATGGTCACCTCGGCGTGGTCGGGGGGCAGGGACGCCGCCCGGAGCGCATCGACCACGGCGCCGAAGTCCTCCGGCGCGGACGTCACGGCGACCCCGCCGTCCTCGCCCGTCTCCACGTCCTCCGCACCGGCCTCCAGCACGGCGTCGAGGATCGTGTCCTCGTCCGCCCCGGGGGCGAACACGATCACGCCCTTCTTCGCGAACAGGTACGCGACGGAACCGTCCGTCCCGAGGTTGCCGCCGTGTTTGCTGAAGGCGTGGCGGACACCGGCCACGGTGCGGTTGCGGTTGTCGGTCATCACCTCGACGAGCACCGCCACCCCGCCGGGGGCGTAGCCCTCGTAGGTGAGTTCCTCGACGTCCGCGCCATCCTGTCCGCCCGCGCCGCGCGCGATGGCCCGCTCGATGGTGTCCTTCGGCATGTTCGCCGCGAGCGCCGTGTCCACGGCGGCGCGCAGGCGCGGGTTGTCCGTGGTGGAACCGCCCCCGAGTCGGGCGGCGACGGTCACCTCGCGGATCAGCTTCGACCACAGCTTGCCGCGCTTGGCGTCCTGGGCGGCCTTGCGGTGCTTGATGTTGGCCCACTTGGAATGGCCGGCCATGCCCTCCTACCTGGCCTTGGTCACGCGGATGTGCAGGTCCCGCAACTGGTGCGCGTCCACCGGGGCCGGCGCGGCCGTCAGGTGGCAGAAGGCGGTCTGCGTCTTGGGAAAGGCGATCACGTCCCGAATCGCTTCGGTGTCCGCCATGAGCATGGTGAGGCGGTCCAGTCCGAGGGCGATGCCGCCGTGGGGCGGACAGCCGTATCTCAGGGCATCGAGCAGGTGGCCGAACTTGACTTCCGCTTCCTGGCCGATGTTCAGCGCTTCGAACACTTTCCGCTGCGTGGCGATGTCGTGGATCCGGATCGAGCCGCCGCCGAGTTCGACTCCGTTCAGCACCACATCATACGCCTTCGCGAGCGCCCGGGTGGGGTCCTTGCGCATCTCGTCAGTGGAGCGCGGCATGGTGAAGGGGTGGTGCGCCGGCGTCAGCGTGCCGTCGCGCCCCTCGTCGAACACGGGCCAGTCGGTCACCCACAGCGGCGCCCAGCGGTCTTCGACGAGTCCGAGGTCCGCCCCGATCCGGAGGCGCAGGTGGCCGAGCGCGTCGCCCACGACGCGTTCGTGGTCGGCGCCGAAGAAGACCAGGTCGCCGTCGGCCGCGCCGGTGCGCGCGAGGACCCGCTCGACGACGTCTTCGCCGAGGAACTTGAGGATCGGCGACTGCAGGCCGGCGACGCCGGCGGCGCGGTCGTTCACCTTGATGTAGGCGAGTCCGCGGGCGCCGTACCCGCCGACGAAGTCCTGGTAGTCGTCGATGGCCTTGCGGGACAGCACCCCGGCCGCGCCCGGCGCCTTCAACGCGGCCACGCGCCCGCGCGCGTCGTTGGCCGGCCGGCGGAACACGTCGAAATCGACGTCGACCATGAGGTCGCCGACATCCACCAGTTCCAGCGGGTTGCGCAGGTCCGGCTTGTCGCTGCCGAAACGCCGTACGGCCTCGGCCCAGGTGAGTACGGGGAACTCCGGAAGGGAGACGTCGAGGACGTCGTCGAACAGCGAACGCAGCATGCCTTCGGTGAGCGCCATGACGTCGGACTCGGTCACGAACGCCGCCTCGATGTCGATCTGCGTGAACTCGGGCTGCCGGTCGGCGCGCAGGTCCTCGTCGCGATAGCAGCGGGCGATCTGGTAGTAGCGGTCGAAGCCCGACATCATCAGGAGCTGCTTGAAGATCTGGGGGGACTGGGGCAGCGCGAAGAACGACCCGGGCTGGGTGCGGCTTGGCACGAGGTAGTCGCGCGCGCCCTCCGGTGTCGCCCGGGTCAGCGTGGGGGTCTCGACCTCGAGGTAGCCGGCGTCCTCGAGATACCGGCGCACGTGGCTCGTGATGCGCGCCCGCAGCCGCAGGCGCTCCTGCATCTCCGGACGCCTGAGGTCGAGGTAGCGGTAGCGCAGCCGGACATCCTCGCCGGCGGTCGAGTACTCGTCGAGCTGGAACGGCGGCGTTTCGGCGGCGTTCAGGATCTCCAGCGTCGCTCCGAGCACCTCGATCTCGCCCGTCGCGAGGTCCGGATTGACCATGCCCTCCGGCCGTGGCCGCACGCGGCCGGTGGCGCGCAGGACGTATTCGTTGCGGACGCGGTCCGCGGTCGCGAAGCTCTCGGGCTCGTCCGGGTCGTAGACGACCTGCACGATCCCGGTGTGGTCGCGCAGGTCGAGGAATATCACGCCGCCGTGGTCGCGCCGGCGGTGCACCCAGCCCGTGAGTTCGACGCGCTCACCGACATCCGCAGCGGTAAGCTCGGCGCATTGATGGGTGCGCATGGCCACGTCTGAAACTCCTCTGGGCGGTCGTGCTGTAAGCGAATGGGTCAGGGTCCGCGCCGCGCGTTGCGGCGGCAACTCGAACGTGTCGGCGCAGGGGCCGCGTCCGGTCGGCAGCGGTAGAGGCGCCTACCCGGAAGCGGTCGAGGCGCCGTCCGCAGCCTTGGCGCCCTTGCCGTTCGACGTTTTGGCGTCGCCGCTTGCCGCGGAAGAAGCCTTTTCTCCGTTCGAGTCGGCGCTGGAGGATTCCTTGCCGGCTTCCTTGCTTTCACGGGAGTCGCGGGACCCGTCGCCGACGACGTTCTTCTTGTCGCCCGACTTGAAGTCCGTCTCGTACCAGCCCCCGCCCTTCAGCCGGAACCGGGCCGCCGAGACTTTCTTGCGGAGTTCCGCCGCGCCGCAGACCGGGCAGTCCACGAGCGGGGGCTCGCTGATCTTCTGCAAGGTCTCGAACTCGTGCTCGCAGCGCCGGCAGGCGTATTCGTAGATCGGCACCGTCGCGGTCTTCCAGTGCGGTTCCAATGCAAGCGCGGAAGCATAATCAATCGCGCGGCCGAAAACACGCGCGATTGCCTGGCCGGGGGCGGCCCGCAGCCGCTGTGGGCCTCGCTCCGGGGAGGCGGCGGGGCGGTTATCCTTTGCGTTTTGCCCGAGGTCCACACAGCCGATGCGCGCCAGCGAGACCCTCATTCCCACGCTCAGGGAGAGCCCGGCCGAGGCGGAGATCCCGAGCCACGTGCTGCTGCTGCGGGCCGGGTGCATCCGGCAGCTCGCGAGCGGGCTGTACACGTGGCTGCCGCTGGGCCTGCGCGTCCTGCGCAGGGTGGAGGCGATCATCCGGGAGGAGCTCGACGCGCGTGGGGCTCGGGAGGTCCAGATGCCGGTGGTGCAGCCGGCGGAACTCTGGCGCGAGAGCGGCCGCTGGGACGTGATGGGTCCGGAACTCCTGCGCATGCAGGACCGGCACGAGCGCGACTACGCGATGAGCCCGACGCACGAGGAAGTCGTGACGGATCTCGTCAGGCGGGTGGTCGACAGCTACCACGACGTGCCGGTCAACCTGTACCAGATCCAGACCAAGTTCCGCGACGAGATCCGCCCGCGCTTCGGCCTGCTGCGCGCCCGCGAGTTCCTGATGAAGGACGGCTACTCGTTCCACCTGACGGACGAGTCGTTCGAGAAGACCTACCGCGACATGCACGACGCGTACGCGGCGATCCTCGAGCGCATCGGTCTCGAGTACCGGGCCGTCGAGGCGGACGCGGGGAATATCGGGGACAGCGAGTCCCACGAGTTCCAGGTGCTGGCGGAGTCGGGTGAGGACCTCATCGCGTACTGTCCGGACAGTGGCTACGCGGCGAACGTCGAGAAGGCGCGCGCGTTGCCGCCGCGGCGCGAGCAGGGTCCCGCGCGGGCCCTCGAGCGCGTGGCCACGCCCGGGCGGCGGACGATCGCGCAGGTTGCCGACTTCCTGGGGATCGAGTCGGCGCGCTGTGTGAAGACCCTCATCGTGCGCGGTGCGGAGACGCCACTCGTGGCCCTCGTGCTGCGCGGCGACCACGAGCTGAACGAGACGAAGGCCAGCCGGCTGGCCGCGGTCGCCGCGCCGGTGACGTTCGCTTCCGACGCCGAGGTCGAGGCGGCGGTCGGCTGTTCCGTCGGCTCGATCGGGCCGGTTGAGCTCGGGCTGCCCGTCTACGCGGACGAGGCCGCCGCCGCGCTGGTCAACTTCGTCTGCGGCGCCAACGACGACGACGCGCATCTCACCGGCGTGAACTGGGACCGGGATGCGTCGGCCGAGACGGTGGACGTGCGGAACGTCGTCGCGGGCGACCGGTCGCCGGACGGCAAGGGCACGCTCGCGTTCGCGCGCGGCATCGAGGTGGGTCACATCTTCAAGCTCGGCACCAAGTACTCGGATGCGATGGAACTCGCGCTGCAGGACGGGTCCGGGGGCGAGGTCCCGCTCATCATGGGCTGCTACGGCATGGGCGTCTCGAGGCTCGTGGCGGCGATCGTGGAGCAGTGTCACGACGACGCCGGGATCGTGTGGCCGTCCCCGGTCGCGCCGTTCGACCTGCATGTCCTGGCGTTGGACTACGGGCGCTCCGAGGAGGTGCGGAAGGTCGCGGACGCGGTTCACGACGCCGGTGTCGCGGCGGGCCTCGACGTTCTGCTCGATGACCGCGACGAGCGGCCTGGCGTCAAGTTCGCGGATGCCGACCTGATCGGCATCCCGTATCGGGTTACGGTCGGGGCGCGGGGAATCCGGGACGGGGTC
>JAJDTI010000203.1 GCA_022827245.1 Pseudomonadales bacterium
ATCCAGTACCCGGCCGGGGCGGTCGCGCATCGCGTGGTCGTGCTGATGGCGCGCGGCGGCTCGTGATGGCCGGCGCGACCCCGGATGCGGCGGCTCGCGTCCGCCTGCAACGGCTGGCCAAGGGCGCGCTGTTCGTCGGCATCACGGCCGGCTACGTGCTGCTCCTCGGACTGACGCTGGTACTGTTCGGCTGGCGGCCCGCGCTGCTTGCCGCGTTCTTCGTCCTGGCGGGTCAGGGCTTGCGCCACATCGCCAGCGAGGCGGACCGCATCGGCGTGACCCTTGCGGGCGAACAGGGCGCGGCCCCCGACACGCGGGACTACCAGAAGCGCATGCTGCGCATCTTCACCGGGCTGGCGCAGTTGCCGAACGCCGCGCTCGCCGTGCAGGCGTTCCTGCTCGCGGGCTGGCCCGGGGGCGCCGCCGCGACCGCCGGGCTGCTGGTGGTCGAACTCCTGTACGCCCTCGTGCGGAACCTGAACCGGCGGACGGCCTTCCGCGAGGCCAGCTACGGCTTCCGGGACCGCGGGCCCTTCCGGGGCGACGTGGTGAACGCAGAGGCGGCCCGCGACCTCCGGGCGGCGGAGGTCGAACGCAGGCTGGAGGAGTTGAGCGCGATGGTTGAAGAGGGGCAGGTCTCGCAGCGCGCCTACGAGAAAGCCTGTGACCGCTACCGGGTCCGCGCGGTCATGGCGCCGGGGGGAGGCTGACGTGTTCCAGGCGCGGAGCCCCTGGCGCGGGCACGGCCCGGCGGAACGCGGTAGGCTCGGGTTGTGTGACCACTCGCAGGGGCGGGGACATGAGCGCTGCCGCGTCACTGCCGGCAAGGGCAATGGAAACCCGACGCGTCCTGGCGCGTCGGTTGGGGGCCACGGCCACGTTGGCTGCCTTTGCCCTGCACGCCGTCGCGACCGAGCCACAGGCGCGCCGTGCCCTGTTCGGCGACCTGCACGTCCATAGCGCCCTTTCCTTCGATGCGTACAGTTTCGGTGTGCGGGCGACGCCGGACGACGCGTACCGCTACGCCCGCGGGGAAGCCATCGACCACACGCTGGGCTATGCCGTGCAGTTGCGCGCCGGGGCGCTCGACTTCTACGCCGTCACCGACCATGGCGTGTACCTGGGGGCCCTCGGCGCGCTGAACGACCCGGACGATCCCCTGCACAGGCACCCGCTGGCGGCGGAGATCATCGCCAAGTCGAATCCGGTCAATCCGGTCTTCGAGGGCGCATCCATCCCCCTGGCGGTCCGGAGCAGCCAGCGCATCCCGGGCTTCGACGCGGCGCGGGTCATGTCTTCCGCCTGGGAGCGGACCATCGACGCTGCCGAGCGCCACAACGACCCCGGCACCTTCACCACCTTCGTCGCGTACGAGTACACCTCCTCGCCCGAGCGCAGGACCCTGCACCGCAACGTGATCTTCGCGGGCAGCGACGTGTCCCCCTTCCCCTTCACCACGGTGGACTCGCCCAACGCCGAGAACCTTTGGCGGTGGATGGACGACCTGCGCGCCGCGGGCATCGAGGCGCTCGCGATTCCGCACAACTCGAACCTGAGTTCCGGGCTCGCCTTCGAGCGGACGGACTGGGCGGGCCGGCCCATCGATGCCGAATACGCGGCCCGGCGCCTGCGGAACGAGCCGTTGGTCGAGGTCACCCAGGTCAAGGGCAGCTCGGAGACCCACCCGGCGCTGTCGCCCGATGACGAGTGGGCGGGGTTCGAAATCTGGGCCCCGCCGGGGCCGGAGAGAGCCCCCGGCTCCTACGTCCGGGACGCCCTGCGTGCGGGGCTCACGCTCGAGGCGGCGACCGGGGTCAATCCGTACCGGTTCGGCCTGATCGGGTCGAGCGACGGGCACAACGCCGCGAGCCCCGTGGACGAGGACCGCTACTTCGGCAAGCTCGGCCGGCACGACGGCACCCCCGGGAGGCGCGGCAGCGTTCCGGCCGATCCGGAGGACACGGAACGGGTCGGACCGGGCTTCCTGTCCTGGAGCGCCGCGGGTCTGGCCGGGGTGTGGGCGGAAGAGAACACCCGGCCGTCGATCTACGCCGCACTGCGGCGGAGGGAAGCCTTCGCGACTTCCGGACCTCGCATCCAGGTGCGCTTCTTCGCGGGTTACGGTTATGGCGAGGCCCTGGCCGACGCGGCCGATGCCGTGCAACGCGCCTATGCCGATGGCGTGCCCATGGGCGGCGAACTACGGCTCGCCGGCGGGACGCCGGATTTCCTCGTCTGGGCGGTGCGCGACCCGAACGAGGCGGCCCTGCAGCGCGTCCAGGTCGTCAAGGGCTGGATGGCGGACGGCGAGACGCACGAGCGGGTGTTCGATGCGTTCTGCTCGGACGGCTTGGCGCCGGACCCCGAGACCCATCGCTGCCCGGACAACGGCGCAACGGTCGATCTCGGGGACTGCAGTCCCTCCGACGGTATCGGCGCTTCGGAACTGCGGGGCGTGTGGCGGGATCCGACCTTCTCCGCCGGGGAGACTGCCTTCTACTACGTCAGGGCGTTGCAGAACCCCACCTGTCGGTGGTCCACGTGGGATGCGATCCGGGCCGGCGTCGTCCCCGCCGAAGGTGCCCCCGCGACCATCCAGGAGCGCGCCTGGAGTTCACCGATCTGGCTGAAGCCGTAGACAAGGACGTGTCCATGAACCGCTGCCAAGAGGTATCTTCGCGGGTCGCGATGCCGGCCCTGATCGCCGTAACGATCTTCGGGTGCTCCGAACAAACGCCGCGACCTGCGTCCCCGGACGCCGAGCGGGGGGCGATGGCCGAGCGGGTAACCCAGGAAGTCGCAGTGACCGGCGGAGTCATCCGGGGAACGGTGGGGCAGGGGGGGATCTTCATGCGCAGGGCAAGCCCCTCGCGCTCCCCGGCTGAGGGCTCTTCCATGCGAGGGGCAAGCCCCTCGCGCTCCCCGGCTGAGGGCTCTGCCCCGGCGGTCCTCCGGCAGTACCACGGCATCCCCTATGCCGCCGCTCCGGTCGGGGTCCTGCGCTGGGCGCCGACCGCGCCGGTGACGCCCTGGGAGGGCGTGCTGGACGCGAGGGAGCCCGGTCCCATCTGCATCCAGCGCACGCGCGTCGGCGTGCCGTTCTACGATCCTCCGCCCGACGCGGAACTGCCGGAGCAGAGCGAGGACTGCCTGACGCTGAACGT
Source organism: Pseudomonadales bacterium (assembly GCA_022827245.1). GTDB lineage: Bacteria > Pseudomonadota > Gammaproteobacteria > Pseudomonadales > Azotimanducaceae > VXNE01. The sequence continues at coordinate 3,165 of JAJDTI010000203.1, forward strand.
CTGGACCGAGGCCGAGCGCCAGGACGAACGCCGCCCGGTCATGGTGTGGATCCACGGTGGCGGGCTGCAGGCCGGCTCCGGGTCCGAGCAGTCCGGTCGCCTGCTCGCCGGGCACGGCGCCGTGGTCGTGACCTTCAACTACCGCCTCGGGCGTCTCGGCTTCCTCGCCCATCCGGAACTGACCGCGGAGAACCCCGACGGCGTTTCCGGCAACCAGGGCTTCCGCGACCAGGTCCAGGCCCTCGAGTGGGTCCGGGACAACATCGCGCGGTTCGGCGGCGACCCGGGGAACGTCACCATCTTCGGGGAATCCGCGGGCGCCTACAGCGTTTCCGTCATGCAGGCGAGCCCTCGCGCGCGCGGGCTCTTCCACCGGGCGATCGGCCAGAGCGGCGGCGGCTTCCAGCCCATGTCGCACCGGACCGAGGACCGCACCTACGCGCCGTCCGCGGAGAAGCTCGGCCTGCGGTTCGCCGCGGCCGTGCTGGGAGAGCGGGAAGACCGGTCCCTCGCGGCCTTGCGGGAGGTCCCCGCCGCCGCGATCCTGGCCACCGCGGAGTCGAGCCCGCTGTTCAACACCTACGAGTTCCTGCCCACCGTGGACGGCGACGTGCTGACCGCCGATGTCGGCGCGACCTTCGCCGCCGGCCGCCAGGCGGACGTTCCGACGATGGTCGGTTCCACGGACGACGAGGGGGACGCGCTGATCGCGCACTTCGTCCGGTTCATGGGGGCCGGACAGGCGGGATTCGCGACGTTCGCCGGGGCAATGCTCCCCGAGGTGACCGACGAGATCGAGGCGCACTACGCCCCCGCGACCGACGCGGAGGCGATGCGTTCCTGGACCCACCTGTTCACGGACCTGACCTTCACCTACCCGATGCGCGCCTGGGCGAGGAGCATGGAGCCACTCGACAGCGACGCCTGGCTGTACTGGTTCACGTGGCACCCGCCGATCACGGAGGCCGACACCTACGGGGCCTTCCACGGCGCGACCCAGTCGTACCTGTTCGACGGCCTGGCGCGGTTCCGTGCGGTGCCGACGGACGCGGACCGGGAACTCGCCAGGACCATGGCCGAGACCTGGGTCCGTTTCGCGGCGACGGGGAACCCCAACGGCGGGGAGTTGCCGGAGTGGCCGGCGTTCACCGCGGAGAACGAGGCTTACCTGGAACTGGGGGCGACCATCCGCACCGGTGACCACCTGCGCATTCCGGACATCGCACTGATCGAACGGGCGTGGGCGGAGCGGCGGCGCGCCAACGCCCTCGGCCCGCGACCCGACGCATAGCGGCGCGACCTTGTCGCGGGTGTCGACACGCTGTAGCCTCCTCTACTGATAGAGGCCGCCTTAGGGCAGATGGGGGGAACCATGCAGAGTCTCGCGTCCCGGCTCGCAGCCGCTGTTTTGATCGTTACGCTTGGGATTCCCCAGGCGGTAGTCGCGCAATCCGAATCTCCGTCGGAAGCCGAACCGCGAATGCTGGAAGAGATCGTTGTTACGGCCACCCGTCGCGACGAATCCATGCAGGATGTACCTATATCGCTGTCAGTGCTCACCGACGACGACATTACAGACACGGGCGCCGTGACCTTGCGCGACATGGCAGGCCTGGTACCCAATTTCGTTTTCGGCAACAGCATAAACGAAGTCACCACGGATATCGCTATCCGCGGCATCTATACCCAGGTCAACCCCGCTCAGATAGGGTTTGAGCAAAACGTCAATGTATATGTCGATGGCGTTTACATGGGCAAGCAGTTTTCCGCCAACGCGGAACTCGGCCAGACCGAGCGCATCGAAGTTCTACGCGGGCCCCAGGGCACGCTGTTCGGCAAGAACGCCATCGCCGGCGCCATCAACATCATCAGCAAGAAGCCTGGAAACGAGTTTGAAGGCAGCGTCAGCGCCGACCTCGGCAGCCGTGATCTCAATCACTTTAAGGGAACCCTCAATATTCCGATTGTCCAGGACCGGCTGGCGCTCCGCATTTCCGCGGGGAGTCGACTCCAGGACGGTTACGTGACCAACACCACTCGTACCGGCGACGACCCTGGCAGCGTGGACCACACCAGTGGCCGGGTTCAGTTGCGCTATATGGGCGACCGGACGACGGTGGATTTCGTGCATGATTTCTCCAGGCTCAGAACCGAAGACTACTTTCAGGAATGGCTCGGGTTCGGCACCGATGTCAATCCCTTCTTCGACGGCAGAAAGCACACCATCAGCAACAACGTCCCTCAGGAATCGGCCGTTGATCTGGCCGGATACGCCCTGACGGTAGAGCATGTCTTCGAGAATGAATACACGTTCACGTCCATCAGCGCATGGCGTGAGGACGAGGGGGCTTTCGAGACGGACATCGATCTCTCGCCCCCGAACCTTTTTGCTTTCTCCACATTGATGGAGCCTGACCAGTTCACCCAGGAGTTGCGGCTTACGTCTCCGGCCGGAGGCGCCTTCGACTTCGTCACTGGCCTCTATTACATAGACCAGTTTACGGCCGGCTACGACAGGGCTTTCCCGGGAACGAGATTCGGTCCGGCACAGGGTGAGTTCACGCAGGGCCGTGACATCGATGTCGAGGCCTTCTCCGTGTTCGCGCATGGCAACTACCACTTCAGTGATGCGCTGACGCTCTTTGGCGGGCTGCGGTATCTGACCGAGACCAAGGAATCGGTCAGCCACGCCCTCACCTGCCCGACCAATCCGATTACCTGCAGGGCGTTCAGACTGCCTACCCGCACGGAACCGCTCGAAGCACCGGTCGACCTGGAAACCAATGAACCGACCGGGTCCGTCGGCCTGCGCTACAACGTTAACGACGACGTGATGGTGTACGGCAGTGTTGCTCGCGGCGTCAAGTCGACGGCGTTCAATAACTCGCGCGACCCGGTGGCCGATTATGCGAGAGGGCTGCTGGTGGCCGACCCGTCGTTTGTCAACAGTTATGAGCTTGGCGTAAAGGCGAGCCTTGCGGACCGACGCGCCGAGCTGAACTTCGCGGTCTTCAAGATGGACTATACGGACCTGCAGGTGCGTATAACCTGCGAAGCCTGTGGCACGGCGGGACTTCCAGAGCAAAGACTCACCAATGCGGCCGCGGCCTCTAGCCAGGGGTTCGAGCTCGAGTTGCATGCCTTGGCGACAGGGAGTCTGCGGGTTTCGGCCGGTGTAGGTTATCTCGATGCGGAATACGATAGCTTCAAGGGCGCCACGAACAACAAGACCGGTATGATCATCGATGCCTCCGGACTCAAGCTGGCGTATGGACCAGAGTGGACGGTTAACGCTGCCCTCCAGCACCAGTTGGAAATGGCCGGTGGCATGCTGACCTCGCTGCTAGGGGTCCAGTACATCGACGAGAGGTATGGGCGAGGGACCGTCGCCAACAACCCCGAGGAGTTGATCCCGAGCCAGAGTCTGGTGAACGGCCGGATCGCCTATCGGCCCCGGAGGGGCATCTGGGGAGTGGCGGCATGGGTCAAGAACCTCGCCGATGACGACACCCAGGTGCACGCTACTTTTGCAGCAGGGGGATTGGGGGGTCGTGGCGCGCTGGGTCAGTATCAGGAGCCCAGGAGCTACGGCGTGACGCTCGACTACCGGTTCTAGATCATTCAGCCGAGCGAGTTCGTGTTGGCGAGGAGCGGGAAGGTGCTGATGTCCACCTACAGCAACTCGCCCATCGGTCGCATGGATTCGGCCGAGGCCTTGACCCTGGTCACGATGATGAACGCCCGCAGGAAGGGATAGACGCCCGATCGCTGCGCCATGGCGGTGCGGCGACCCTCGGCAAACGCACCACCCTGTGTCGCGGGGACAGCCTGTAACTCCCTGATTGTTGAGCGTTTCGGGCGCTGGCACGCTTGTTGCTTCTACGCCGGGCGTGAACGCAGCAGCACACATGGGCGCCGGAGCGGACCGCCGGATCGTGGTGGTCGGGAACGGCATGGTCGGCCACCGCTTCGTGGAGCTCGCCGCTACGATGCCGGGGCTGGCGGTCACCGTGTTCGGCGAGGAACCGCGCGCGGCCTATGACCGCGTCCACCTGAGCGACTATTTCGCCGACGCCGGCGTCGCGGACCTCGCGCTGCCGCCGCCGCCCGCGGGCGCCGCGGTGCATGTCGGCGAACGGGTGACGGGGATCGACCGCGCGGCGCGGGTCGTACGCACCGACCGGGACCGCGAGGTGAGCTACGGCGCCCTGGTCCTCGCCACCGGTTCGTATCCCTTCGTGCCGCCCATCGATGGCCACGACCTGCCGCACTGTCACGTCTACCGCACCATCGAGGACCTCGACGGGATCCGGGCGTCCGGCGCGGGGGCCGCGGTCGGCGTCGTGGTGGGCGGCGGCCTGCTCGGGCTCGAGGCGGCCAACGCGCTCAGGAACATGGGCCTCGATACGCACGTGGTGGAGTTCGCGCCGGCGCTCATGGGCACCCAGCTCGACGACGGCGGCGCCGCGATGCTGCGCGGCATGATCGAGGACCTGGGCGTTTCGGTACACACCGGCAGGAACACCCTGCGGATCGCCCCGGGAGACGCCACCCGGTACCGCATGGAGTTCGCCGACGGCGGCGCGCTCGAGACCGATCTGGTGGTGTTCTCGGCCGGTATCCGGCCCCGCGACGAACTGGCCCGAGACTGCGGACTGGCCGTGGGCGCGCGGGGCGGCATCGTCATCGACGGGTCCTGCCGGACCTCGGATCCGAACGTCTTCGCGATCGGCGAATGCGCGCTCCACGACGACCGGATCTTCGGTCTGGTCGGCCCGGGCTACGAGATGGCGAAGGTGGCGGCCGGCGTCTTGTCCGGGCGCGAGGGCGTCGCGTTCAAAGGCGCCGACATGAGCACGAAGCTGAAGCTCCTCGGCGTCGACGTCGGCAGCGTCGGCGACGCCCACTGCCGCACGCGGGGCGCGAGCACCTACACGTACATCGACGAGCGCGAGCGGGTCTACAAGCGCATCGTGGTGAACCGGACGGGCAAGAAGCTCCTGGGCGCCGTCCTGGTGGGCGACACGGCCGACTACGGCATGTTGCTGCAGACGATGCTGAACGAGCTGCCGCTGCCGAAGCATCCGGACGCCCTGATCCTGCCGCAGCGCGACGGCGGCGGCATGCCCGCAGGGGCGGTCGCCGGCCTCCCTGACAGCGCCCAGATCTGCTCCTGTCACGACGTCTCGAGGGGTGCGGTCGTGGCCGCCGTCTCGGAGGGCGCAACGACCCTCGGCGCGATCCGCGAATGCACCAGGGCGAGTACCGGCTGCGGCGGTTGCGCGCCGCTCGTTACGCAGTTGCTGAACGCGGAACTCGAAGAGCGCGGCATCGAGGTCGACACCGACCTCTGCGAGCACTTCCCCCACACGCGCCAGGAGCTGTACCACCTCGTTCGGGTCGAACGCATCACGTCGTTCGAAGAGCTGATCGGGCGCCATGGCCGCGGCCGCGGCTGCGACATCTGCAAGCCCGCCGCCGCGTCGATCCTCGCGGCGTGCTGGAACGACCACGTCCTCGAGGACTCCCACGCGCCCCTGCAGGACACCAACGACCACTTCCTGGCCAACATGCAGAAGAACGGCACGTACTCCATCGTGCCGCGCGTGCCCGCCGGGGAGATCACGCCGGACAAGCTGATCGCCCTCGGACAGGTGGCGAAGAAGTACGACCTGTACACGAAGATCACCGGCGGCCAGCGCATCGACCTGTTCGGGGCCCAGGTGCACGAACTGCCGCTCATCTGGCGCGAGCTGATCGACGCCGGCTTCGAGACGGGGCACGCCTACGGCAAGGCCGTGCGCACCGTGAAGTCCTGCGTCGGCAGCACCTGGTGCCGCTACGGCGTGCTCGACAGCGTCGGCATGGCGATCGCCATCGAGAACCGCTACAAGGGACTGCGGGCGCCCCACAAGCTCAAGTTCGCCGTGTCCGGCTGCACCCGCGAGTGCGCGGAGGCCCAGAGCAAGGACGTCGGCGTCATCGCCACCGAGATCGGCTGGAACCTCTACGTCTGCGGCAACGGCGGCATGCGGCCGCGGCACGCGGACCTCTTCGCCACCGGTCTTGACGACGAAACGCTGATCCGGTTCATCGACCGCTTCCTGATGTTCTACATCCGTACCGCCGATCGCCTGCAGCGTACGTCCGTGTGGATGGAGCACCTCGAAGGGGGCCTCGATTACCTCAAGTCCGTGATCGTCGACGACAGCCTCGGGGTGGTCGCCGACCTCGAGGCGGAAATGGAGCACGTCGTGGGCACGTACGAGTGCGAGTGGAAGTCCACGATCGAGGATGCGGAGAAGCTCAAGCGGTTCCGCACGTTCGTCAACAGCGACCAGGGGGACGACTCCCTCGTCTTCGTCCGGGAACGCGGCCAGCGGCGGCCGGCGCTGGCGTCGGAAACAGCCTCGGAAGTGGCCTGACCGGCGATGTCCGCTCCTGCCTGGACCACCGTCTGCGAGCTCGACGCCCTCGTCCCCGACGTGGGCGTCCGCGCGCTGCTCGCCGACACGCAGGTGGCGGTGTTCCGGCTCTCGCCCGGCGACGACATCTTCGCGATCGACGCCTTCGACCCGTTCAGCAAGGCGCCGGTGCTGTCGCGCGGCATCGTGGGCGACCTCGAGGGGCAGCTCGTCGTCGCGTCGCCGATCTACAAGCAGCACTTCAACCTCCGCACCGGGCAGTGCCTGGAGGACGACGCCGTCGCCGTGCGCGCGTTCCCGACGAGGGTGGTCGACGGGCAGGTCCAGGTGGGCTGCTGACATGCTTTTCGGAAGGCGTCACAAGAACCCGATTCGTATCGCCACCAAGGACGTGGCGCACTGGAAGTACGCCACCTGCGGCTACTGCTCCGTGGGCTGCTCGATAGAGGTAGGTGTCGACGCGCACGGCACGCCCGTGACGACCCGCGGGGTGGGCGGCGCCGACGTCAACCGCGGCAAGCTCTGCATCAAGGGGCTGACCCAGGCGCAGATCTTCGCCGCGCCCGGCCGGGGCGGCGCGCCGAAAGTCCGCGACCGGACGTTCGAGGACTGGCGGCGCACGGACTGGGACGCGGCGCTCGACCGCGTCGCGGACGGATTCAGGCGCGTCCAGGCCCGCCACGGGCGCGACTCGGTGGCCGTGATCTCGACCGGCCAGATCATGACCGAGGAGTTCTACACCCTCGGCAAGCTGGTTCGCGGCGTCATCGGTACGAACAACTACGACGGCAACACCACGCTCTGCATGGCCTCCGCCGTGTCCGGCTACAAGCGCTCGTTCGGGTCCGACGGTCCCCCGGGGTGCTACGGCGACTTCGACCACACGGAATGCCTGCTCGCGTTCGGCTCGAACCTGCCGGAGCAGCACCCGATCATCTACTGGCGCCTGAAAAGAGGCCCTCGAGAAGCGCAGCTTCCCGGTCGTCGTGGTCGATCCCCGGGTCACGATGTTCGCGCAGCTCGCGGACATCCACCTGCCGGTGACGCCGGGTACGGACCTCGTGCTGCTGAACAGCCTGTGCCACGTCGTCCTGGAAGAAGGTCTGCACGACGAGGCCTACGTCCGCGCCCACACGAACGGCTTCGAGGAGTTCGCCGACACGGTCGCCGCCTACGACCCGACCTCGGCGGCGCGCATCTGCGGGATCGACGAGGACACCATCCGCACCGTGGCGCGCCTGTACGGCAAGGCGGACGCGGCCATGTCCATCTGGACCATGGGCATCAACCAGTCCACCCACGGCAGCGACGGCGTCTGCGCCATCAACAACCTGAACCTGATCACGGGCAACGTCGGCAAGCCCGGCGGCACCAGCCTCTCGATCACGGGCCAGTGCAATGCCATGGGCACGCGCGAGTGGTCCTCCTGCTCCGGCCTGCCGGGGTATCGCCAGCTCGAGAACCCGGCGCACCGGGAAGAGGTGGCCAGCTTCTGGAACATCGATCCCGCGTTCTTCCCGAAGGCGCGCGGCCTGTTCCAGACCGACATCTTCCCGGCCATCGAGACCGGCCAGGTCAAGGCGCTCTGGGTGATCGGCACGAACCCGATGACGTCCATGCCCAACACGCCGCGCATCCGCAAGACCCTGCGGAAACTGGAGTTCTGCGTCGTCCAGGACGCGTACGAGGACGTGGAGACGGCGGACTACGCGCACGTCTACCTGCCGGCGTCGGTGTGGGCGGAGAAGGAGGGTTGCTTCACCAACACCGAGCGCCGCGTGAACCTCACCCGCGCCGTGACGGCGCCGTTCGCGGACTCCAAACCCGACCACTGGATCTTCACGGCGCTGGCGCAGCGCTGGCCCGCGGCCGCCACCATGCCCTGGCCGGAGACCCCGGAAGCCACCTTCGAGGAAATGAAGCGGCTCTCCAAGGGGCGCGGGCGGAACCTCGACATCTCGGGCATGACCTACGACGCCATCGAGGCCGCGCGCGGCATCCAGTGGCCGATGCGCGAAGGGGACGACCGTTCTTGCGAGGGGCAAGCCCCTCGCGCTGCGTCTCCTTGCGAGGGGCAAGCCCCTCGGGCTCCCCGGGGTGCGCCGCGCCTCTACACGGACGGCGTGTTCGCGTTTCCCGACGGCAGGGCGAAGCTCCTCGCGCTGCCCTACGTCGAAAACAACGAGCGGCCCGACGACGAGTTCCCGTTCTGGCTGAACAGCGGCCGCGTCGTCGAGCACTTCCACACCCGCACCAAGACGGGGAAGGTCGGCGACTGCAACAAGCACTCGCCGACGCCGTACATGGAGATGAACCCGGACGCCGCCGAGGCGCTCGGCGTCGCGCACATGGGATACGCGCGCCTGGTGTCCCGGCGTGGCGATGCGGTGGTGATGGTGCAGCGCACCCAGCGCGTGCCGAACGACATGGTGTTCGTGCCGTTCCACTTCCACGAGTGCGTCAACCGGCTGACGCTGGGCCTGCTCGACCCGCACTCGCGGCAGCCCGCGTTCAAGCAGTGCGCCGTGCGTATCGAGCCGGCCGACCAGCGCGAAGCGGCCCGGTGGAACGCCAGCATGAGGACGTTCTAGCGTGATCCCCCTGCGTTCCGACGAGCCGGACTACGCGAAGCTCAAGGACGCCGCCGCGCAGACGCTCAACCGTTACGGCAACCCCATCCAGTTGCTGCCGGACGGCGACAACGGCGTCAGCCTGCACATCAACGGCGACGCCGGCATCGGCGACAACCCGAACCGCACGCGCCAGCACGCGTTCCACTTCACCGCGGACAACTGCATCGGCTGCCACGCCTGCGAAGCGGCGTGCAGCGAGAAGAACGACCTGCCGCCCCACCTGAGCTTCCGCTCGGTCGGTTATGTCGAAGGGGGCACCTACCCCGACTACACGCGCATCAACGTCTCGATGGCGTGCAACCACTGCGACGACCCGGTGTGCCTCAAGGGCTGTCCGACGCGCGCTTACACCAAGCACGCGGAGTACGGCGCCGTCATCCAGGACCCGGACATCTGCTTCGGCTGCGGGTACTGCACGTGGGTGTGCCCCTACAACGCGCCGCAGCTCGACCCGGTCGCGGGCCAGGTCGAGAAATGCAACATGTGCGTCGACCGGCTGGAGGTCGGTCTCAAGCCCGCATGCGTGTCCGCGTGCGTGGGCAACGCGCTGGACTTCGGCGTCGTCGAGAACGCTCCGGAAGGGCGCGAGCAAACCGATGTCCGCATTCCGGGCTTCCCCGACCCGGCCATCACGAAGGCCAACATCCGCTTCGAGCACCGGAACCCGACTCCGCTCGAGGTGACGCGGCCCGACTCCGCGCCGGTCAAGTACCGGCGCGACACCGACTCCGCGTTCCGTCCGGTCGTCGATCCCAAGGACGATCCCGGGGAAGGAGCCGAGAGACGCTGGAACTGGTCGCGTCTCTCCTCCCGCGAGAACCCCTTGGTCGCCTTCACCCTGGCGGTGCAGGCCGGCGTCGGCGCCTTCCTGACGACCTTCCTGGCGGGCCACGGCGCCGCCCCGGTCGCGCTCGCCGCGCTCGTCCTCGTCGGCCTCGGCATGGCCGCGTCCACGGCCCACCTCGGCAAGACCCTGCGTTTCTACCGCGGGTTCAACAACCTGCGGCACTCGAACCTGAGCCGCGAAGCCCTCGCCACCGTGTGCTTCGGCGCCGCGGCGGGCGCGTATCTCGTCGCGGACCTCGCCGGCTGGCCGCGGATCGCGCTCGGCATCGGGGCGACGGCGGTCGCGGCCGGCATCGCGACGATCTACTACATGGTCCGCTGCTACCTGATCCCGGCGCGGCCGTTCTGGAACCACTGGCAGACCGCTGCCGCCTTCGTCGGCACGTCGCTGGCGCTGGGGGGCTGGTTCGGCCTGGCGCTCGTGCCCGGGGCGCCGCTCGCGCTCTGCTGGGCGATCGCGGCCGGACTGGCACTCGAGGTGGCTGGGCTCCTGGGCCACGCGAGAGACATGCGCGCCGCCGAGCACGAAGGAGCGGTGTCGCACTACGTGCAGACCACCACTTTCGGCCGGGTCTACCGCCTGCGCAACGGCGTCCTGCTCGCCAACCTCGCGCTGGTGGGGGCCCTGGCCGTCGCCGGAGTGACCCACCCGGCGCCCTGGTTCGCGGCGGCGCTCTTGGGCATGGCCGCCGGGACCGCGGGCCGCGCGCTGTTCTATGTCGTGGTCGTGCCGACCACGATGCCCGGCGCGTTCTTCTGGAGAAACAAGGGGTTCGAGGAACACGCCCGGGAGATCGGGCTGGCCGCGAACCCCGCCGTCGGCGTCACGCCGACCGACCACTGAAACCACCGAACCGCGCCGTCCCGCCGAGGGGGCGCTTGAGGAGATCGTGTGTCCAACGACGTAGCCGGGTTCAACGTGCTCGCCTTCCGGGGCAAGATGAAAGTGCTGCACATGAGCTGGATGGCGTTCTTCGTCACCTTCGTGGTGTGGTTCAACCATGCGCCGCTCATGTCCGCGATCCAGGGCTCCCTCGGGCTGACCAAGGCGGAGGTGTCGACGCTCCTCACGCTGAACGTGGCGCTCGCGATCCCGGCGCGCATCCTCATCGGCATGCTCACCGACAAGTTCGGCCCGCGGCTCGTCTACTCGCTCCTCCTCCTCGCGTGCAGCGTCCCCTGTTTCGCGTTCGCGCTCGCCGACTCGTTCGTGCAGGCAGCCATCTCGCGGTTCCTGCTCGGCTTCATCGGCGCCGGTTTCGTGGTCGGCATCCGCATGGTGGGGGAATGGTTCCCGGCCCATGAACTCGGCCGCGCGGAGGGCGTCTACGGCGGCTGGGGCAACTTCGGCTCCGCCGCGGCGGCGATGTCGCTGCCGGCCCTCGCGCTCCTGTTCGGCGGCGAGGACGGCTGGCGTTACGCCGTGGGCGTGACGGGCGTGCTGGCGATCCTCTTCGGCGTGCTCTACTACCTCGGCGTCTCGGACACGCCGAAGGGCTCGACCTACTTCAAGCCGAAGAACCTCGGCGCCATCGAAGTAACCAGCAAGGGCGACTTCTTCCTGCTGCTGGCGATGAAGGGGCCGGTCTTCCTGGCGCTCGCACTGCTGACCTGGAAACTGTCGCCGAGCGGGGTCGAACTGCTCTCGATGACGGCCGCGAACACGATCTACGGGTTCCTGCTGCTGGGCTACCTGTACGACGCGTGGCAGACGTGGCGGGTCAACCGGGGGGTGTTCGAGAAGCCGGTTCCCGAGTTGCACCGGTACAAGTTCAAGCAGGTAGCGGTCCTGAACGTGCTCTACTTCGCCACGTTCGGTTCGGAACTCGCGGTCGTCTCCATGCTGCCGCTCTTCTTCAGCGACGTCTTCGGGCTCAGCATGGTCCAGGCGGGCCTGCTGGCGTCGTCCTACGCCTTCATGAACCTCATGTCGCGTCCGGCCGGCGGCCTGATCAGCGACTACGTCGGCCGCAAGCTGACCCTCCTGGTCCTGATCGCGGGACTCGCGGTCGGCTACTTCACCTTCGCCCTGGTGGACTCGTCCTGGCCGCTCGTCCTGGCCGTGATCACCGCGATGGCGTGCTCGTTCTTCGTGCAGGCCGGGGAGGGCGCCGTGTTCGCGATGGTGCCGCTCATCAAGCGCCGCCTGACCGGTCAGATCGCCGGCATGACCGGCGCCTACGGCAACATCGGCGCGGTGTGCTACCTGACGATCTTCTCGGTGGTGGGCTACGAGGCGTTCTTCGCGATCATCGGCGTCTCGGCGGTGCTCGGATTCGTGACGCTCTTCTTCATGGAGGAGCCGCGGGGCCACATGGCGGAGATCCGCGAGGACGGTACGGTGGAGCTCATCGAGGTCGCCCGCGCGAGCTGACCATGAGCGGCGTGGAACTGAGCATCAGTTACGGTGGCGCGTCGCTCGCCGGCGCCCGCGCCGCCAACGAGGATGCGTTCGCGGCCTCGTCCCCGGACCGGCTGAAGGGCGCTGTCGCCGTCATCGCCGACGGCCTGTCGAACGGCGCGCACGCGGACCGGGCCAGCCAGACCGCCGTCACGGAGTTCATCGACGAGTACCTGGCGACACCGGAGACCTGGACCGTCAAGGCGTCCGCCGCGCGGGTGCTGAACGCGCTCAATCGCTGGTTCTGTCACCACGACGGGATGGCCACCACGGTGAGTGCGGTCGTCGCCAAGGGCCGCACCGCCCACGTCTTCCATGTCGGCGACAGCCGCGTGCAGCGGTTTCGCGACGGCCAGCTCGAACAGTTGACCCGCGACCACCGCAAGCAGGCGATGCTGACCCATGCCCTCGGGATGGACCTGGACCTGGAAGTGGACTACCTGGCGGAGGACCTGGCGGCGGGCGACATCTTCGTGCTGACGACCGACGGCGTCCACGACGCCCTGCCGGCGCGGCACCTGCGCGAGCGCGTAGCCTGCGCCGCGACGGGGAACGGCACGCTCGAGAGCGTGTCCCGCGCGGTCGTGGACGCGGCCCTGCAGCGCGGCAGCGAGGACAACGTGAGTTGCCTGCTGATGCGCATCGACCGCACGCCGGCCGAGGATATCGACGAGGCCCACCGCCGGCTGACCCGGCAGGTCATCCCGCCCGTCCTGCGCCCCGATGCGCGCCTCGATGGCTACCGGGTGGTCCGGACGCTCGCGAGCGGTACGCGCAGTCACCTCTACCTGGTCGAAGATCCGTCCGGAAAGCGGCTGGCGCTGAAGGCGCCGTCCGAGTCGTTCGCCGAGGACCCGGTGTACCTCGACGCGTTCATCCGCGAGGAGTGGATCGGCAAGCGCATCGACCACCCCGGCGTGATGAAGATCCTGCCGCGCCCGGAGAGCCGGTTCCTGTACTACGTGGCGGAGTACATCGAAGGCCGCAGCCTGCGCCAGTGGATACTCGACCATCCGCGGCCCCCGATCGAGGAAGTCCGGCGCCTGGTCGGCGACATCGCGAAGGCGCTGCGCGCGTTCCAGCGCCTGCAGATGGTGCATCGCGACCTGAAGCCGGAGAACGTCATGATCGACCGCGACGGCAACGCGAAGATCGTCGACTTCGGCGCGGCGTACGTGCAGGGATTCGACGAGCTGGACCAGGTAGTGCGCGAGACGCATCCGCCGGGGTCGGTGGGCTACGTGGCCCCGGAGTGCCTGACAGGCCAGGGCGCGACCCACGCCGCCGACATCTATGCCCTCGGCATCGTGACGTACGAGATGCTCGCCGGCGGGCTGCCTTACAAGCCGCGGCTCGGGCGTGATGCGCGGGCCCACCTCGACCGGCCGTACCTGCCTCTCGCGAAGGCCGGCCGCGAAGACCTGCCGAAGTGGGTGGACCTGGCCCTCGCGAAGGCGACCGCACAGCGCCCGGACGGCCGCTACGAGGCGCTGTCCGAACTCGTCGCCGACCTCACTCGCCCGAATCCCGAGCTGGTGCGCCGCGCGGAGGCGGCCCCGCTCCTCGAGAAGAACCCGACCCTGTTCTGGAAGCTCGTCAGCGCGGTGCTGGGCGGCCTGCTGGTGGTGAGCCTGGCGCTGGGGTGATCCGGCCGTTAGCCCTAGTCGCGCGCGAAGGCTTCGTCACGGATTGGGAGCGAACACGTCGTCCAGCGTACGCGCGTCGAGCAGATTCTCTGCCCAGGCCTCCAGGTCCGCCGCCGACGCCTCGCGCAGCCTTTCCGCGGCCGCCGGAGAGAGGGGACCGAAGCGCCGCCGCAACTGCCGCTCGAGGACCGTTCGCTCGCCCTCCACCCGGCCCTCGCGAATGCCCTCTACCCGGCCCTGCTCGATGCCCTCTACCCGGCCCTGCTCGATACCCTCGTCGCGGGCCTTCTGGACGACTCCTCGCATTTCGACGCGTCCCTGCTCGATGCCCTCGTCGCGGGCCCTCTGGACGACTCCTTGCATGACGTTGCTCTCCTCGGGATATCGCTCCCGGTAGCGCGCGCGCTCATTGTCCGTGAGGCCGGCGTAGATGTCGATGAAGTCGACGTACTTGGCGCGCCGCTCAGGGTCCGCCTCCAGCTCCAGCAACCCGCGCATGGCGGCGGCGTACACGTCCACCCTGCGCTCCGCCGGGTACCGCATATTCGGCAGGTTGACGCGCGCCACCAGGTTGTCGCTGTCCATCCAGTGTTCCGCCGGCAGGTCGCCCAACGCGCACGCGAGGTAGTCGAACGGCAGGTAGGCGCGCCGCCCGGTGCCGAGCGTCAGCGGCCCCGGGG
>JAJDTI010000137.1 GCA_022827245.1 Pseudomonadales bacterium
CTGGCCGTCCGAACTCGGATAGAGGGGATCCTCCGCGATGTAGGGTGACTGCGTCATCGGCATGCCCTTCAGCAGCTTGCCCAGTCCGTCGGCACCGGGCTGGCAACGGTAGCATGGCGTCGCTCGCACGCTCAATTGCTCCCGAGCGAGCTTGCCTGCCTCATCCCGGACGCCGGAAGGGGCTCAGGCCGGCATCGGTGTGCGACATCGTCCCGGAAACCGCAGGGAGAACACCTACGGTTGCGTGCCCGGCGGCGCGAAGGGCCCCTCCCCACGCCTGCTACAGCGCTTGGTTCTCCATCTGCGGGTGCTGCGGCGGAAACAGCACGGGCAGGAGTCGACCCGCCTCGCCCCGCATCTCGATCCCGTTCACCGCCGCCACCTCGGCCGCGTCCTCCACGCCGAGCAACAGTTGGACGATGGCCTGGCCACCGCCGATGGCATTGGCGCCGACCGCGCCATCCCGAACGACGATCCCGTCGTCCTCCACCCGCAACGTGACCGCTTGGGAGGCGTCCCCCTCGCGTACCCGAACACTCAGCGTTCCCCGCCAGGCCGCCAGTTCGGAAGCGAGCAGTCGCTCGCGAAGCACCGGAGCGAGCTTCGTCATCACGGACTCGAGGTTGACGATCCTTACGACATACCACCGCGCCTTGCCCAACCGGGTGCCCGTCGCCAGACGGCACGACGCGAGCTGTCGCAGGCGGACGCCCACGGCACTCTTGTAGTGCAGGCGATCGAAGAACAACTCATTGCATTCCCGCGTCTCCGCCAGCGAGCGGAGCACGGCCAGGCAGGTATCCGCATCTCCGGCGACCTCGTCCACCCACAGGCAGTCGTCGGCGCCTTCCAGGTCGACGCTCACATAGCCGGACGCCGGGGCGCCGCCCCAACACAACGTCCTGAACAGGCCGGGATGCTTGTTGCGCCGGTAAGTCGGTCGCCGCGCGGTACCGGTCAGGCCTGCATGGGTGGCATTGCAGACCGCCGCGAGGTCGTCGCGGTGGCAGGCCTCTACGTGTTCGACGTTCGGTACCGGCCCTGCGGGCAGGTCCGCGACATCGACCCGCCACGACAGCGCTCGCCAACCCAGTGCGAACCCCTGGCGCAGCCAGAACGACTCGTCGTCGAAGGCGATCGCCAAGTCGTAACCCGCATCGCGCATCGTCTCGAGTGACGCCGTTGCGGCGCGTCCGAGAACGTCGTCGCGTTCCCCCGCCAACCCCGGATGCAGGACATCCCCATTGATGCCCGCCACCCTGACCTCCGCCGCACCCATGCGCATCGTCAGGCCAAAGGCCAGGAGCGCAGCCAGCGGTCGCTCCACGTCGCCGTCCCTTCCAACGGCAACACGCGACACGCGCCAGTCCGCGTGGCTGTCGGCCAGCCGGCCGGCGCGCCACTGGTGGCGCGCCGGGTGATCCTCGGCCTCGAACAGGTTGTAGATCGCCGGGGCGTCGCTGTCCGACTCCGGGGGCACGAGCCGCAGGACGCCGTCCGCGAAGTCGGCGTCCCGTGATGGGCGGTGGTCTTCAAGAAACTGTCTGGCCATGTCGCGCATCTTCCTCCTGAGTGCAGGCTTGGCATCGTGCAAGCGCTTCTTGACCGTGGTCAGTGGCAGATCGAGGAAGGTCGCGACCTGACGACCGGACCGTTCGCCGATGTAGTACAGCGAAACGACCTCCCGTTGGCGCGCCGGCAGGGACCGGATGGCCTGCCCGACCAGCCGGGCAAGCTCGGCCTGCGCCAGCGCATCGGCGGGCCCCGGGGCATCGGCGACCAGTCGTTCGTCGTTCGCTTCCAGGAACTCCGCCGCCGGCTGGCGTCGGCGAATGCGATCGCACTGCTTGAACACCACGGTGCGCATCCATCCGACGAAGGCCTCCGGGTGCCGCAACTGACCCAGGTCCCGAAAGGCGGCGAGAAAGGCCTCCTGCGCGGCGTCTTCCGCGAGGTGGTAGTCGCCGAGCAGGGAGAACGCGTAACCGACGGCCATGTCCTGGAATCGCACCACGAGGCCGCGAAACGCCTCCTGCTCACCGGCCTGCGCGCGCCTGACCTCCGCCGCCAACGATGCGTAGCCGCTCCTCCCGAGCCTCATGCCGCCGTCGGACTCCGATTCAAGACACTTGCCTGGAAGACCCCGGCAGGCTTCGATCAGATACGGGCCTCTTTCCTGAGGGATTTGGCGCGACGGTTGCGGGGCGCCGGCGGGCGGAACTCGAACGAGCCTGCCCCGTTGCGCCTACTCGTCGCTACGCTCCGCCGACGTCACAGGGCCATGGCCGTGAAGTACGCCGCTATTGCCGTGACGACGACGGCCGCGCCGAGCTTGGTACCCAGCCACCAATACCGGTCCACCTTCATGCCACTCGAGAGCACTTCGTGTCTCTTGATCATGGTCTCGCTCCTACTTCCAGCCTAGGGAACTGGCTGCCGTCAGCCCCGCGAAGATTCCGCCGAAATCATCACGATCAGCTAAAGTACGTCGAGGCCGTTCATCAACCGGATGCGCCGCACCTCGGCCTCGAGCTTGTCGCCCTCGGCTCTCAGCTTGCGCAATTCCTCGCACGCCCACCGTTCCTTGGCCTGCACTGGCCGCCGCTCTCTTTCCCCGATGCCCTCGGGGTACTGTGCCCTCGGCCAACCGCGGTGCTGAAGGGGAGATCCGCTCCCTGATGCGTACGACTTCTCCCCTCACGAACAGGCGAGACCGGCCATTCCCTGGGTGAGAAAACGCGTCCATGAATTCAAGACGGGACGGGACGAGCCGTCCCCTACGCCCCCGTCTCCATCGGCAGCGACTCGTCCCTGACCCATTCCGACATCGAGCCGTCGTAGACGGCCACCTGCTCCTGGCCGGCCAGCAGGCACGCGAAGGCGTCGATGGTCGCCGAGATACCGCCCCCGCAGTAGGAGATCACGCGCGGGGCCGAGAGCAGTCCCTTGGCCTCGAGGGCGTTGCGCAGGCCGTCCACGTCCTTGAAGCGCCCGTCCTCGAGGAGTTCGTCGTAGAAGACGTTGACGCTCCCGGCGATGTGTCCCTTGCGGCCGTACGAGAGGTCCGACTCTCCGGAGTGCACCTCGGGAGAGAGCGCGTTGACCGTGCACACGCTGGCGTCGCCGATGGCCGCCAGGACCGCGTCCCTGTCGGCGAACAGTTCGGGCCCCGGACGCGCGACGAACGTGCCCTCGGAAGGCTTCGCGGTATCCGTGGAGACGGGGTACCCGCCGTCCCGCCACGCCCGGAAGCTCCCGTTCAGGACCCGCGCGTGCCGATGGCCGCAGTAGTGGAAGAGCCACCACGCGCGCGTCGCCCACATCATGTGGCCCGTGCTGTAAAGGACGACCTCGCTGTCGTCCGAGACGCCGAGACTTCGGAACAGGCTCTGGAGCTGAGACGCTGCGGGCAGCGTGAAGCCGAGCCCCGTGGACGTGTCGGAGGCGGCCTCGATCAGGTCGAGAAACTGCGCGCCGGGGATGTGGCCTGCCTCGAACCTCGCGAGTCCGGACTCGGCCTGGTAGCCGCCGCTCGGAGAACGGCCGAGGAACACGGTCGCATCCAGGACCCGGCGGTTCGCGTTGTCGAGATCGCCCGCCAGTTCGGACAGTTCGATCAGGTACTCGGGGTGTGCATAAGACATCGTTCGATCCTCGGTTTGTCGCGTGCGGGCGTGACGTCCGAGACCTGCACGTCGTCACAGCCCGTGAGGCGCGCATATTCCCACACGGCGCTGCCGAACGCGGCGTCGAAGGACTCCGGCAGCGGGCGCTCGACGTACAGGTGCTTGATCTCGAACAGCCCCTTTGCCCGGTGCGCCTTGCAGTCCATGCGTCCCACGAACGTGTCGCCGAACAGGATCGGCAGGCAGTAGTACCCAAAGCGCCGCTTCGCCTCGGTGACGTAGCACTCGAACACGAAGTCGAAGTCGAAGATGCCCCGCACGCGGTCCCGGTGGATGACGCTGTTGTCGAACGGGGAGAGGATGCGGACGACGTCCGGCGGCTTGCCCGGGCGCCGCGCAAGCGCTTCGGTGCGGCCGAAGAACCGCTCTCCGTGCCGGCCCTCGAAGCTCGTGAGTTCGCCGCTGCGCACGCCCGCATCGAGGACGTCCCTGACAGCCGCCCGGGTTGCCTTGCTGCGGGCGCCGCCGTAGCGGATCCCGTAGGTGAACGTGCGCGCCACCGCGAAGCCGTGAGCGCGCAGCGTCAGGTCGACCAGGTGCGCGGCAAGCTCCTTCGTCGACGGCTCGGCCGTCGCCACGTCCCGCGGCAGGACGCGCTCCGGGAGATCGTAGATCTTCTCCAGGCCATCCCGGCCGACGCTCATCAGGTCGCCCTGCATGAAGAGCTGCTCGAGCGCGCCCTTGGCGGGCTTCCAGTTCCACCAGGCCTGCGTCCCGTGGCGTTTCGGCGTCTCGAAGTCGCGCACCCGGAGCGGTCCCTCCTCGCGGACCCGGTCGAGTACCGCGCGCATGAGCTTCGGATCGCGCGACCGTACCCACTTTTCCTCACCCCGGCGATAGGCGTTCATGACCGGCAGGGCGAACCGGTAGTGGCGCATCGGGAGGAATGCCGCCGCGTGCGCCCAGTACTCGAACGCCTCGCCGCGCCGGATGAGGCGGTTGATCTGCTCGTCGCGGTATCCGGAAACCCGGGACCAGAAGGTGTGGTGATGCGCGCGGGCGACGACGGAGATCGTGTCGATCTGCACGTATCCCAGCCGGTCGAGCGTCTTGCGCATCCCGGCCGGCCCGCAGCCTAGCCGCCGCGCGCCAAGAAGCCCCTGGTGCGACAGGGCGATGCGCCGCAAGGCCGCGGGGCCCGGAGGTCGAGCGCTCATGGCCACGAGACCGCGGCTATCCCGCTGGATCCGACGCGACCGCGCGGCGCGCGACAAAGTCCAGGATCTGCGACGTGGGCACGTCCCCGTCGGTGCCCAGCAGGTTGTTCAACTGGCCGTGGTCGCGGCCGATCGCTTCGACCACCGTCGCGCCGTGGCCGGCGTCACGCAGCTTCCGGCCAAACGGAATCGCCTGGGTCAATCCTTCCGGGCGCCCGTCCGAGTAGAAGATCAGGAACGCTGCCCGAGGCGCCTCGGGGCGCACCTGGTGCCAGGGCGAGACTTCCTCGTGCAGTCTCCCGTCCCCGCCGAACACCTCCCGGTGGATCCGCCCGGCCGTGGTCGCGAGGAGCCCGGGCAGGTCGTACACCGCGGTGTCCAGCGAGATCACGCCTCGGACGGAAGCCATGGGCACGCCGGCCTTCTCCAGAAACGTGGCGTTCGTGCCGAGCAGCGACACGAGGTGCGCACCGGCCGAATGTCCGATCAGAAAGAGGCGACGCGGATCGGCGCCGAACGTGGCGGCGTTGCGCACCAGCCACCCGGCCGCGTCCGCGGCGCTCTGCGCCATCTCGGCAACGGTTGCTTCCAGCCGGAAACGGTAGTTCGCGGAAGCGAACGCGAACCCCGCCGGCACGAACACCAGCGGCTGTAGGAAGGACTGCAACTTGCTGCCGGCCATCCACCCGCCGCCGTGCAGGTAGAGCACGATGGGCGCCCCGGCCGCCGGCCGGTGGTCCGGGCCCGGCAGATAGAGGTCCAGGCTCAGGCGTTCGGGGTCCACGCCGTCGATGGCCCCGTAGACGATGTCGCGCCGTACTTCGATGCCGGCGCGGCCGATCGCGGCCTGCGCCTGCGCACTCTGAACGCGCGCCTGCTCCCGAAGCTCGGCCATCGCGCGGGCGAACTCCTCCGCCTCGATTCCGCTCGAGTCGCTGTCCTGCGCGGTCGCAGTGCCGGCGGCCAGCAGGAGAAAGAGCCACACGACCCGTTCCCGAGCCCGTGCGCCGCGCCCACTCCACTTGTCCGCTCTCACTTGCCGAGCGCCTCCTTCGGCGTGCTTCGCCTCGGCAACCTAACACGCGGGACAGGAAGCTCGAAACGCCGGCGCTCACCGGCGCACGTCTATAATCGCGCCGCCCCCTGTCCGGAGCCCCCATGCGTTACCTTGCCCTCTCCTGCCTCGTCATGGCGGCCGCCGCCCAGAGCGCCGACGCCGCAAGCCCCGCCGAAGTCCGGGGCAAGGCCGGCATGGTCGCCTCCCGCTCCGCCCTCGCCTCCGAAGTCGGCGCGGACGTGCTGCGGCGCGGCGGCAACGCGATCGACGCGGCCGTGGCAACGGGGTTCGCCCTCGCCGTGACGTATCCCTCCGCCGGCAACATCGGCGGCGGCGGCTTCATGGTCATTCGGCTCGCGGACGGCTCCGTGGTCACCAACGATCATCGCGAGCGGGCGCCTGCGGCCGCCGACCACGACATGTTCCTCGACGACGACGGCGACGTAATCCAGGGCCTGTCGACGCACTCGCACCTGGCCGTCGGGGTGCCGGGCACGGTCGCCGGGCTGCTCGATGTTCACGAGCGTTACGGACAGCTCGAACGTTCCGCCGTAATCGACCCGGCCATCGCCCTGGCCCGCGACGGCTTCGTCGTCGATGACGACCTGGCGGGCCAGTTCCGCCGCCACATGCCGCGACTGGAACGATACCCCGCGAGCCGCGCCGTGTTCGCCAGGCCGGACGGGGCTCCGCTCGCAGCCGGGGACCGTCTCGTGCAGAGCGATCTCGCGGACACCCTCGGACGCATCCGGGAACACGGGCACGACGGCTTCTATCGCGGCGCGACCGCGGAACTCCTGGTAGCCGAGATGGAGCGTGGCGAAGGGCTGATCACGCTGGAAGACCTCGCGTCCTACGAGTCGGTCTGGCGCGACCCGATACGCGGCACCTATCGCGGCCACGAGATCGTCTCCATGCCGCCGCCGTCGTCCGGCGGAGTCCTGCTGGTGCAGATGCTCAACATGCTCGAGCCCCACGACATCGGGGGCTTCGGTTACGGCAGCGCCGCCGCCACGCACCGCATCATCGAGGCGGAACGCCGCGCATACGCAGACCGCGCCCACCACCTCGGCGACACGGACTTCTATCCGACGCCCATCGCGACGCTCGTCGACAAGGCGTACGCCGCGCAACGCTTCGCCGACTTCGACCCGGCGCGCGCGTCGCGCTCGGAGGACATCGGCCACGGAACGATCCCCAACGAGTCGCCAGACACCACCCATGTCTCCGTCATGGACGGCGACGGCAACACCGTCGCGTACACGACCACGCTCAACCTCAGTTACGGCTCCAAGATCGTCGTTCCGGGCGCCGGCTTCCTGCTCAACAACGAGATGGACGACTTCTCCATCAAGCCGAACACGCCCAACGCCTACGGACTGCTCGGCGACGAGGCGAACGCCATCGCGCCCGGCAAGCGCATGCTGAGTTCGATGACGCCCACCATCGTCCTGCGCGACGGCGAACCGCTGCTGGTCACCGGCTCTCCCGGCGGCAGCACGATCATCACCACCGTCCTGCAGGTCGTCATGAACGTCATCGACCACGGGATGGACCTCTCCGACGCCGTCGGCAAGCCCCGCTTCCACCACCAGTGGCAGCCGGACCGCGTGATGGTGGAGCCCTTCGGCTTCTCGCCCGACACCGTGGCCGCCCTCGAGGCGATGGGCCACGAAGGCATTGACACGATCCGCTGGGGCCGCGGCATCGGCGACGCCAACTCGGTGATGCGCCGGGACGGCGAGTTGCTCGGGGTGTCCGACCCGCGCGGGGCGGGGCGCGCGGTCGGCCTCTGAGCCGCCGTCCAGGAACCACGGGCACGGGTTATAGTCCGACGGATCGCACTGCGTACGAGGAGCACTCATGGGGAACCGCCTGCAGGACAAGGTCGCCATCATCACCGGGGGAACGAGCGGGATCGGCGCGGCCACCGCGGAGCTGTTCGCGGACGAAGGGGCCACCGTCGTCATCGCCGGCCGCTCGGAAGAGAAGGGCCAGGCACTGGCCGACCGTCTAGGCGACCGGGTCACCTACCAACGCCAGGACGTCCTCGTCGAGGAGGACATCCGCGGCGTCATCGACGACACCGCGGAGCGCTTCGGCCGCCTCGACGTCCTGTTCAACAACGCCGGCGGACCCACCGCGGGCAACGTCGGGGACATCACCGGCGAGAACGTCGACTACGGCTTCCGACTGCTCTTCACGAGCTGCGTGCTCGGCATGCGTTTCGCGATCCCCCACATGCTGGCCAGCGGCGGCGGCTGCATCATCAATAATTCGAGCGTCGCGGCGATACGTCACCTGCAGGGCAACATCCTCTACTCCGCCGTGAAGGCGGCGCTGACGCACTACTCGAAGCTCGCGGGCGTCCAGCTCGGGCCCCAGGGCATCCGCGTCAACGTGATCTCCCCCGGCGCCATCGCCACGCCCATCTTCTGGGGCGGCTCCGCCCGGGCGAACGTACTCCCCGACGAGGAGAACGCCCGCAAGCTCGCCAAGCTGCAGCACAACCTGGCGAAGGCGACACCGCTCAAGGTGTCGGGCCTCGACCGCGACATCGCGACGGCGGCCCTGTACCTCGCGAGCGACGAGGGGCGCTTCGTCAACTGTCACGACCTCGTCGTGGACGGCGGACGGACCTCGATGTTCAACGAGGACCCGCCGTAACGGAAAAGCCGCCCGCTTGGGGATATCTCCCGCGATTTCAAGGCCTTTGAAACGTTCCGGGCGCCCTCACGTAGGGGTCATCGAAGACTGCAACGGAGCACTGAGATGACCCTGATGCGCTGGAATCCCATCCGGGAGTTCGATGACCTCTTCGCGCGAGGCTTCCTCGGCGAGAGCTACAACGACTGGCTGCCGCCCGTCGACGTCCGCGAGTTCGACGACTCCTACCGCGTCGACGTGGAACTGCCGGC
The DNA here is from genome assembly GCA_022827245.1 of Pseudomonadales bacterium. Lineage (GTDB taxonomy): Bacteria > Pseudomonadota > Gammaproteobacteria > Pseudomonadales > Azotimanducaceae > VXNE01. Next base: position 8,819 of record JAJDTI010000137.1, read on the forward strand.
GATGTCGCCGGAGGACGTGAGCGTGACGTTCAAGGACGGCGTCCTGACCGTCACGGGCGAGCGCAGGTACGAGCGTACGCACGAGTCCGAGAAGGTCCATCGCACGGAACGCCGCTTCGGCAAGTTCACGCGCAACTTCCGCCTGCCGGAAGACGCCGACGACGAAGCGATCGAGGCGAGCGCCAACCGCGGCGTGTTCTCGATCACCGTCGGCAAGCGCGAGAAGGCGAAGCCGCGCGAGATCGAGGTCAAGGTCCACTGAGGACCTTCCCCGCCGGCTGCACCCCCTCCCCCCTGGCAGCCGGCGGGGTTCTTCCCCTCGCAAGGAGCATCCGACGTTGGGAGCACAGCCACCGGCGGCGGGTGTTCCATGGCATCGAGTCCGTTTTCCGTTTCCTCCTGGCGCCTCCATTCGTTGACCAGCGCCACGGCGTGCTTGCGCCACAGCCCAGTTGCCTTGAGCCCTATCACGGGGGCAAGGAAGTTGCGGCGCGTATGCTTGTCAGGCCCCATCCGGCCAATGCAAGAACGACGCCGAGAACCACGGCGCGAACGGCGTTCCAGACCTGCCAAGGCCCGGAGTAGCTCCGCCAGACGTCCTGCGCCGTTTGCCGGTCGAGCGGCGTCTCCACGGCGGCCAGCATTTCGTTCAACGGTACATTGGCGGTCATCGTCGTGACCATGGCCCCGAGCACATAGAGAATGCCGGCCAGGGCGAAGCAGGCTGCCGCCTCCCCTTCCTTGACTCTCAGGGCAGCCAGCGCTGTCAAAATCAGCAGGACTGGAGTGCCGAAGAACGCAGGTGCGAAGACAATGTTACGCACGCTCGCGTTCATGGCCTGCATGGCGGCAATCGCGACGTTCGGATCAGCCGCATCCAGACCCCACAGGGTCGAGCATACCCAGGCGAAGAAGAACCCAAACATGGCGCCGGAAAAGAGGAGCGACAGCAAGGCCAGCAGCACAACCGGACTGGCGGCGACGAAAGTGGCCTCAAGAGCTTTCGACATCATGTGCGGCTCCTACCAGCAGGATGCATCCGGGAAATCGCTGCACTGAGGACAGGATGTCCGACCTGTCCAACGGCGCTCACTCTTCGCGACCCACGCCTCTGACGGCATTGATGTACTCCGCTAGCTGGTGCATTCCGCCAACCGTCTCTGCGTCCATGCTGGAGAAATCACCCGCGACCGGGTCGAGGAAAACCGCGATGTGATGCCGAGTGACCACATGGTTTCGCAAATGCGCCTCAACCACACGCACATCGCGCCCCATCTCGTGGAGCATTTGCTCAAGCTCTATCGCCGCCGCATAGGTCTCCCAGCCACGGCTGTACATGACAACCACTTGATCCGCCTGAACCGGGACGGCCCCCGGCCGCTCAATCGCAAGGCCACGCCCGGCAGCGAACTCCGCCAAGGCCACATCCGTCTGCGCATCGCCGCCGTAAACTTGTAGCACCGTGGGCTGCTGGATGCACGATGTCACACCAAGCGTCAGCAGCGCCCAGATTGCGCACGCCCGAACGCCGGTCTTCCACGTTGCTCGATCCAGAGAACGCACTACCGCCTCCGCTTTGCCCAACGATGCCGCGCCTCGACCGTCACAGAGCGTAGCATCAGGCGACAAGCGGCCGCGTGAACGCCGCGACTGCCGCTCTAACCCCGTTGAGGGACCCGACGGGACGGCTCCTATCCGAGTGTGGGGGGTTGTGGGATTGCCGGGATGGAGGCCAGACTTGGGGCGATTCGGTCGATGGAGGGGAGGATGCCGTTGTTGCCGGCATGGGCGGTGGATCGGCCGCTTGGGCATCTGGCCACGACCGGTCGGGATGGGCCGCATGTGGTGGCGGTGGTGTTCTGCGAAGTGGGCGAGGCGATCTGGGTTCCGATCGACGGCAAGCCCACCGGAGCAGTATCGAATGAAGTACCATGCTCACGATCCCATTCAGCAACGGGAACGCGCACGACGCCGCCATCGAGGACTATCACACAGGTTGACGAATCGGAGACGCTGATGGCGGCATCCTCAGTATCTGAGGCTTAGGCTTTTCCCGGCATCTAGTCTTACAGATTGAGAAGATTCGGTTAAGGGAAGAAATGCAACTATCAGATCTGGCGACGATCGAAATTCATGATCCGGACTTCGTCAATGACCCCCATGCCGTTTATTCGGCGGCCATGAAAAAGAACTGGCTGGCCAGATTCCCCATGGGTTATGTCGTCCTTGATCAACAGGCGATGAGAGATGTCCTGACGGACAATCGCTGTCGAACTCCGATCAGAGACATCTCCGCCATGTTGGGAGTCGAGAAAGGTACGCCGTTCGCACGCTTCTATGATCACTTTTTGCTGGCCCTGGATGGTGAAACGCACAGACGTCTTCGCATGATGCTGGCGCCTGCGTTTACGCAGAAGGAAGCAGCGAAGTACCGTCCATTCATGAATGAGACCATCAACAGGATCATTGATTCACTTGATGGGGCGGCAGAGTGCGATTTCACGAAAGTTGCAGCGCGATACCCGATCACTGTGATCTGCGACATCCTTGGTGTTTCAACCGATGACATCGACAGGTTTGAAGAGTGGGTGATCGTGCTATCAGACGCATTCAGTCTGAATGAAGAGACAGTTGCCAAAGTGAACTGGGCACTGGCCCATTTGTTTGACTACGTCGAAGAACTCGTTGATGCTCGGCGTAATCAAAACGAAAAAAAGGATGACCTGCTGCAGACACTGGTTGACCTTGCGACTGATGGCGAGAGTTTGTCCGACGAAGAGCTGCGCGTACTGCTGATCAACCTGATTTCCGCTGGCTACGACACGACGAAAAACCAGCTCATTCTGATGATGAAGGTGCTGCTGGATCATCCCGAAGAGTGGAGCAAAGTGGCAGACGATCCGGGTCGGGTACAGAAAGTAGTCGATGAGTCGTTGAGGTTTTACAACCCGGTTTCAGCGACGTTCCGTGTAACCAACGTCGATATGGACTACCGTGGCACCTTGATTCCGAAAGACACCATGCTAATGCTGCCGCTCACCTACGCCGGTCGCGATGAATCATTCTATGACTCACCGGATACGTTCAACCCAGACCGAGACAAGAACAAGTCCATTACCTTCGGTTGGGGAATCCATTTTTGTATTGGCATGTTCATGGCGAGAGCCTTACTTGAAGAAGCGCTGTCAGTCTTGGTTGAAAGAATGAAGAATCCCCGGCTCGCCGATAAACCTGTGTTTCGTCACTTTTCGGGGATGGTCGGAATGGATGCGCTACCTATCAGTTTCGATCCTGGGCCGGGGCCTCGGTCGCCCAGTTGACGCGCTGGCTGCGCTTCCGACGGGACACCGTTGTCGCCCATGAAGGGACGGCGTGGCTGGGCCGCGGGCCGGCCATGGGGCGCTACAGGTCCAGCAACGCCTGCGCCGCCTCGAGATCGAGCGTCCCCTCGTAGAGGGACGAACCGGCGATCACGCCCATGAGTTCCCGCTCCGCGAGCCCGAGCCCTTTCAGGCGGCGGATGTCGTCGAGGTCGCGGACGCCGCCGGACGCGATGACGGGGACCCCGCCCGCGGCCGCCACGGCGGCGGTCGCCTCGGCGTTCACGCCGGTGAGCATGCCGTCGCGCTCGACGTCCGTGAACACGATGGCGAAGAGCGGCAGGTCCGCGACGCTGGCGGCGAACTCCACGGCGCCGGTCTCGCTGGTTTCGTCCCAGCCGGCCGTCGCCGCACGCCCCGCCCGGGCGTCCAGGCCGAGGATCACGCGTCCCGGGAAACGCTCTGCCATGGCGGCCAGGAACGGGGGATCCTCGATGGCGCGGGTCCCCACGATGACCTGGCTGACGCCGGCGTCCAGGTAGCGTTCGATCGATTCGGCAGTCCGCACGCCGCCGCCGACCTGTACCGGGACCTCCCCCGCGGCGGCCGCGATGGCTTCGACCACGTGCCCGTGCACGCGCGCCCCGGCAAAAGCCCCGTCAAGGTCGACGACATGGATGCGCCGGGCGCCCCGGCTCGTCCACCGCTCGACCATCGCGACCGGGTCGTCCCCGTACACGGATGCCGAGTCCTTGACCCCCTGCTTGAGCTGGACGCAGCGACCGTCCTGGATGTCGATCGCCGGGATGACGATCAAAGCGTGCCCTTGGTGCTCGGCAACGCCTCGCTGCGGGGGTCGCGCGTCACGGCCATGCGCAGGGCGCGTCCGAAGGCCTTGAACACGGTCTCCGCCTGGTGGTGCGCGTTGGCCCCCTTCAGGTTGTCGACGTGCAGCGTGACCTGCGCGTGGTTCACGAACCCCTGGAAGAACTCGTGCAGCAGGTCCACGTCGAACTCGCCCACGCGGGGACGCACGAAGTCCACCGCCCAGGTCAGCCCGGGCCGGCCGGAGAAGTCGAGCACGACCCGCGAGAGCGCTTCGTCGAGGGGGACGTAGGCGTGGCCGTAGCGGGTGATGCCCTTCTTGTCCCCGATCGCCTGCGCCGTCGCCTGGCCCAGCGCGATGCCGACGTCTTCCACGGTGTGGTGCGCGTCGACGTGCAGGTCCCCCTCCGCCTCGACCTTGAGGTCCACCAGGCCGTGGCGCGCCACCTGGTCGAGCATGTGCTCGAGGAAGGGCAGCCCGGTGTCGCATTGCGACGCGCCGGACCCGTCGAGATCGATTTCCAGGTGGATCTTCGTCTCGAGCGTGTCGCGCGAAATGGTGGCGGAACGGTTCACGCGGCGATTATACCGGGGCGGCGGGCGCGACCGTCCCCGGGTCAGCGTTGCGCGCCGGACTCCCTGACGGCGTCGAAGACCGCCTTCACGTCTACGGAGAAGCCCGGTAGCAGCAACGACGTTGCCCGCTCGCCGTCGCCGAACACGCCGTGCTCGGCATAGGCGTCACCGTCGAGTGTCAGTACGGTGATGGTCTCCTCCGGCGGATCGACGATCCAGTACTCGGGAATGCCGCCTTCCGCGTAGTCGGCGCGCTTCGCAACCCAGTCCCTTTCCTCGCCGTCCGGGCTGACGACCTCGAGCACCAGGTCCGCGCCGAGCCAGAAGCGGTTCCTGTTCCGGGCCTCGTGCCGGTCACGCAGGAGCAGCAGATCCGGCTCGCGGAACTTGCTCTCGCGCACTCGCAGGCGCAGGCCCGCGAAAACCACTAGTCCCCCGCGCACATCCACCCAAGCGTCGAACGCCTTGTAGAGAGCCGCGAGGATGACCTGGTGCGCTACCGTGGGCATTGGCAACAACTCGATGTGTCCGTCCGTGAACTCGATCCGGCCTTCGGCGCGGTCCGTCAGCCACAGGTAGTCCGCCTCGGTCCAGCATCCCTGGCGAGGCACGGCATCGCAGACGAGCGCGTCCAGCGCGTCCTGCGAGGCGCGACACGTGATACTCGGCCGCTGGGCCGCTTTCACGTCAACGGATCCCCGTGAAATCCTTGAAGGGCGAGTATAGCCCGGCGCCCGGTCCCGCCTATCAGCCATTGGCCATGCAACGCGTGCGACATTGGCCAGACTTCGACCCGACTCACCGCAGGTGACACGCCACCCGGTGCCCGGGCGCGACTTCCCGCAGCGCCGGGTCCTCGTGCCGGCACCTCTCCACCGCGTACGGGCACCGCGTGTGGAAGTGACAGCCGGAGGGCCGGTCGATGGGGCTCGGGACGTCGCCGCGGACGATGCGGCGGCGGCGCACCCGCCGTGGATCGGGCACCGGCACCGCGTCGAGCAGGCTCTCCGTGTAGGGGTGCAACGGGTTCGCGAACAGCTCGCGCTTGTCCGCGAACTCGACGATGCGGCCCAGGTACATCACGGCCACCCGGTGACTGATGTGCTCGACGACCGCGAGATCGTGAGCGATGAAGAGATAGGAGAGCCCGTACTCCGCCTGCAGGTCCATCAACAGGTTGATGACCTGGGCCTGGATCGAGACGTCGAGGGCGGACACGGGCTCGTCGCAGACGATCAGGCTCGGCTGCAGGGAGAGCGCCCGGGCGATACCCAGGCGCTGCCGCTGGCCGCCCGAGAACTCGTGGGGATAGTTCCCGATCTGGTCGCGCCGGAGCCCAACCCGCGAGAAGAGCTCCGCCACGCGTTCGTGGCGCTCGGCCCGGCTGGACACGCCGTGCACGCCGAGCAGTTCCCCGGCGATGTCCCCGGCCGTCATGCGCGGATCGAGCGACGAGTACGGGTCCTGGAAGATGATCTGCATGCGGCGGCGGTAGGGCCGCAGGGCGCGGCTCTCGAGGCGGGTGATGTCGTCCCCGAGGAGGCGGATCGTGCCGTCGGTGGGCTTCAGCAGGCGCAGCACGGTGCGTCCGACCGTGGACTTCCCGCAGCCGCTTTCCCCGACGAGCCCGAGGGTCTCCCGCGCCTCGATGGTGAAGCTGACGCCATCCACCGCATGGACGACGCCGGCCTGCGGACCGAGCAGCCGGCGCGGCGACACGAAGTACTTCCGGAGCCCGTCCACCTCGAGGACCGGACCCACGCCCGCCGGGGGAGCCGCGCCCGTCACTGGCCGGCCTCCCGCGCCGCCTCCCGCGCTGTATGGGCGTGCCAGCACGCGGCCGAGTGACCCGGCCGCTGCTCTTCGAACGCCGGCCGGGTACTTGCGCAGCGCCCGTCCGCGAGCGGGCAGCGCGGCGCGAAGGCGCACCCGTCGGGGAGTCCCGTGAGCTTCGGCACGACTCCGGGGATCTCCGCCAGCCGCCGCTCGCCGGCCGCGCCGTCGCGCAACGCATCGAGCGTCGGAACCGAGGCGAGCAGGCCGCGCGTGTAGGGGTGCCGCGGGGCGTCGAAGAGCGTCGTGACGTCGGCCTCCTCCACCTTGCGGCCCGCGTACATCACGACCACCCGGTGCGCGGTCTCCGCGATCACCCCGAGGTCGTGGGTGATCAGGATGACGGCCGTGCCGAGCCGGCCCTGCAGCTCCCGGATGAGGTCCAGCACCTGCGCCTGGATCGTCACGTCGAGGGCCGTGGTCGGTTCGTCCGCGATGAGCACCTTCGGTTCGCAGGACAGCGCCATCGCGATCATCGCGCGCTGCCGCATGCCCCCCGACAACTGGTGCGGATACTCGCGCGCCCGCCGTTGCGCTTCCGGGATGCCCACCAGGTCCAGCATCTCGACGGCGCGCCGCATCGCCCCCGGCCGCGTGCCGCCGTCGTGACGCCGCACCGTCTCCGCGATCTGGTAGCCGACGGTGAGCACGGGATTCAGCGAGGTCATCGGCTCCTGGAAGATCATCGCGATCTCGTTGCCGCGCACGTCCGCGAGGGTCCGCTCCGGCAGCGCGAGCAGGTCGCGGTCTCCGAGCAGCGCCGTGCCGCGCTCGACGCAACCCGGGGGACTTGGAACGAGCCCCAGGATCGAGAGCGCGGTGACGCTCTTGCCGCAGCCCGACTCGCCGACCACGCCGAGCGTCTCTCCGGCACGGACCTCGAACGACACGCCGTCCACCGCCGGCGCCACGCCGTCCGGCGTGCGGAAGGTGGTCACGAGATCGTCGACTTCGAGGACCACGTCCCCGAAACCGGACGTGCCCGGAGTCCCAGCCTGGTCCATCCCCCGTCCGTCAGCTCAAGGAGTCCCGGAGAGCTTGTCGGATAGTGACGCGGTGGGTCAAATCCGCCGGCCAGCGGCGGCGTTTACACTCTCGTCGGGCAAACGGGCGAGGGGCAGGTCGCGGCGATGGCGACTCGATGGACGTGATGGGCGGGATCCGGCGCCGCGTGGCGGGCGCCTGCATCGCGGTGCTTGCCACGGCCGCAGTCGGGGAACCGCCCCGGTACGGTGGCCACCTGCGCATCGCGTACACCAACGAACCCATGTCCCTCGACGCCGTGCTCGGCCGTTCCGGCGGCGACGCCTACTACTGGCGGCAGATCTTCGACCAACTCGTCGACGCCGATCCCGAACTCACGCCGAGGCCCGCGACCTCCCTCGCAACCTCCTGGGAGATCACCGAAGCGCCCCACGCGATCACGTTCGAACTGCGCCGGGGCGTACGCTTCCATGACGGCACGCCGTTCAACGCCGACGCCGTGAAGTTCAACGTCGAGCGGATTCTCGATCCCGCGACGATGGCCACCCCCCGCGCCTCCATGACCGTGATCGACTCGGTGGACGTGCTTGGGGAGCACCGGGTCCGCCTCAACCTGAAGCGTCCCTGGGGCGCCGGGCTCAACATGCTCGCCGACCGGGGCGGGGTCATGAACTCCCCGACGGCCGTACGGCGGCTCGGCAGGGACTACGGCTGGAACCCGTCCGGGACCGGCCCGTTCCGCGTCGCCGGCGTCGTCACCGGCACCGCCGTCCACCTCGTGCGCAACGACGACTACTGGGGCGTCGACGAGGCCGGCAACCGCCTCCCGTACCTGGACGAGGTGACGATCCGGGTGATCCGCGACGAGACGGTGCTGGTGTCCGCGCTCCGCACCGGCGAGATCGACGTGGCCTACCTTCCCTACAAGGACGTGTCGACGTTCCGCCGCGACCGCCGTTTCCGGATCGAGACCATGCCCGGCGGCGCCATCGCCCACGTCTTCGCCTTCAACGTGGCCATGGCGCCCCTCGACGACCTGCGCCTGCGGCGGGCGGTGATGCACGCCATCGACCCCCGCGCCATCAACACGGCCATCTATTTCGACAACGCGATCCTGGCCGACTCCGGCATGTGGCCCGTCGGCGCCTGGGCCCACGAGCCGAGCGCCGCGCGGCCGGGCTACGATCCCGAACGCTCGCGCCAGCTCCTGCGCGACGCCGGCAAGCCCGACGGGTTCGAGTTCACCGCCGTCACCAACAACAACGCCCTGCACATCCCCGCGGCGGAGATCGTGCGCGCGATGCTGCGCCGGGTCGGCATCACGATGGACATCGAGGTGCTGAACGCGGGAGTCGCCACGGAGCGCTTCTTTCATGGCCGCCAGTACCCGCTCTACATGACCGGGTGGAGCCGCTATCCCGAGCCCGACTGGCTGGCGTCCCTCGCCTTCAAGAGCGACGGCTACTACAACGCGGCCAACCTGCCGCGCCCGGACATCGACGCCCTGGTCGAGCGGGGCGCCTCCTTCTACGATCTCGCCGCGCGCAAGCGCACCTACCTCGAGCTCAACGACCTCGTACTGCGGGAGGCGTGGTTCGTCCCGCTGATCTACGGCGTGACCTACGCGGCGGCGCCGCTCCGGGTGCGGAACCTCGACCGCCTGATGGGGTGGGACGGCAAGATGAACCTGCGCGAGATCTGGATCGCCGACCCATCGGCCAGCGAACCATGATCACCGCCCCCGCCTAGAAGGACCGTTGCGATGTGGCGCTACCTCCTGCGTCGCCTGCTCCAGATGGTGCCGGTGCTGCTCATCGTGACGTTCCTGGTGCACGGGCTCATGCACGCCATGCCGGGCGACCCCGCGCGCGCCCTGGTCGGGCCCGGCGAGTCCCTCGACGAGGAGCAGCTCGAACTCATCCGCAGGGAACACAACCTCGACCGGCCGATCCCGGTCCAGTACGCCATCTGGCTCGGCAAGGCGGTCCAGGGCGATCTCGGCCGCTCCACCCAGAACCAGCGGCCCGTCGTGGAGGAACTCCGCACCAGGGCGGCCGTCACCCTGCAGTTCGGCGTCGTCGCCTGGATCATGGCCGTGCTGATCGCCGTGCCGGCCGGCATCGCCTCGGCCGTCTACCGGGGCCGCCCGATCGACTACGTGGCGACGGTGCTGTCCATCGGCGGGGTCGCGATCCCCAACTTCTGGCTCGGCATCATGGCGATCCTGCTGTTCGGGGTGACCCTGGGCTGGCTGCCGACGCAGGGCTACGTGGACATCTTCGAGGACCCCCTCGAGGGCCTCCGCTACATGATCCTGCCGGCGTTCGCCCTCGGCATCACGAGCAGCGCGATCATCATGCGCCAGAGCCGCTCCGCCATGCTCGAGGTGCTCGCACAGGACTACGTGCGCACCGCCCGCGCCAAGGGCATGCGCGAGAAAGCGGTCATCTGGCGTCACGCCCTGCGCAACGCGCTGCTGCCCGTGGTCACGGTGTTCGGCCTGCAGACCGGACGCATCTTCGCCGGGGCGGTCGTCATCGAGACCCTCTTCGGCATCCCCGGCATGGGGCAGTTCCTCGTGCAGGCCATCTTCATGCGCGACTTCCTGGCCGCCCAAGGCGCCGTGCTGCTGATGGCGCTCGCGGTGCTGGTCGCCAACCTCGTCACCGACGTCGCGTACGCGTGGCTCGACCCGCGGATCAAGTACGATGACCGATAGGGCATCCGCGACGACGGCCGCCGCGGCGGCGCCGGTCGAGTCGGCGACCGCGCACCACCGGCCCTCCGTCGATGTCGTCCTCAAGCTCGCGCGCATTCCCCAGGCCGTCTTCGGCGCGGTCGTCATCGTCCTGACCCTCTTCGCGGCGCTGTTCGCGCCATGGGTCGTCCCGGTCGACCCGCAGGAGATGGACTTCGAGAACCTGCTCTCCGGCATGACGGCGGAGCACTGGCTCGGCACGGACCGTCTCGGCCGCGACACCCTCGCCCGGCTCATCGACGGCGCGCAGGTGGCGCTCATGGTGAGCGTCGGGGCGGTGGGCCTCGGGGTCGTGATCGGCGCCCCCCTGGGGCTCGTCTCGGTCTACTTCCGGGGACTGGTCGACGACATAGTCATGCGCGGGATGGACGCCCTCGTCGTGTTCCCGAGCCTCCTGATCGCGGTCGGGCTCGCGGCGGCCATGGGCGGCTCGCTCGCCACCGTGATCGTCGCCATCGGCATCGCCAATGTCCCCTGGATGGCGCGCATCGTGCGCAGCCAGGGCCTCACCATCCGGGAACTCGACTTCGTCGCGGCCGCCGAGGCCGGCGGGATGAGCCACGTGCGCATCATCTGGAAGCACATCCTGCCGAACAGCATCGCCCCGGTCATCGTGCAGGCGACGCTCTCCATGGGTTACGCGGTCCTCACCGAGGCGGCGCTCGGCTTCATCGGCGTCGGCGTGCAGCCGCCCACGCCCACGTGGGGCTCCATGCTGCAGCAGGCGTTTCCGATGCTCGACCGCCAGCCACTGCTGTCGATCGTCCCCGGCGTCGCCATCTTCCTGCTGGTGCTGGCGTTCAACTTCGTGGGCGACGCCCTGCGTGACGTGCTGGACCCGCGCCTGAAGGGCGTCATCCACTGACGGGCCGCGGCGGCGTTACAGCCGGTCGAGCAGACTCCCGTGCGGCAGGAAGCGATTGTCCGAGTGCGCCCTGATCCAGGCCGTCAGTTCGGCGGGATAGGCGCCCCGCTCGCGCAGCACGCGGGCGAGTGGGATGACGGGGGACTTGGCGCCGGCGTCGAAGGCCGGCAGACGGGCCTCGGCCAGGGTGAAGAACCGGATCCAGGCAACCAGCTCGACGGCGTCCTCGTTGCGGGCCGCCGCGTCCCACTGGTCCGCTTCGAGCGACATCACGGGCGCCAGCAACTCGAGCTCCGCTCCGTCCAGGCCGAAGTTCGCGTCTTCCAGACGCTTGCTGCCGCGGCGCACGCACTCGAGATGCCGCGCGCTCAACGCGACCCGATCGCCCGGGTCCCAGGTGCCCACATCGCTCACGCGCACAAGTATAGGCGCGCGCCGCCCGGGCATCGCGAACCGGTATCCTTCCGGCGTGGACCCGCACGATTCCCCCGGCGACGCCTGGTTCGCGAACCGCCTGCTCGCATGGTTCGACGAGCACGGGCGCCGCGACCTGCCCTGGCAGATCGAGAAGACGCCTTACCGGGTCTGGGTCTCCGAAGTGATGCTCCAGCAGACCCAGGTCACGACGGTCGTGCCCTACTTCGAGCGGTTCATGCGGCGCTTCCCGGACGTGCGGTCGCTGGCCGGCGCGGAACTGGACGAGGTGCTGCACCTGTGGACGGGTCTCGGCTACTACGCCCGCGGGCGCAACCTGCACGCGGCCGCCCGCGAGATCGTCGCCGCGGCGCCCCCCGGCGACGGCGAGGCGCCGTTTCCGGACACGCTCGAAGCGTTGACCGCCCTGCCCGGGATCGGCCGCTCGACCGCCGGCGCCATCCTCTCCATCGCGTTCGGCAAGCCCGTCCCGATCCTCGACGCCAACGTCAGGCGCGTGCTCTGCCGTTTCCACGGCATCACCGATCCTCCCGGCGAGCAAGCCACCGAGACCGCGCTCTGGTCGTTCGCGGAAGGACACACGCCGGCCGACCGTCCGGGCGACTACACCCAGGCGATCATGGACTTCGGCGCCACGCACTGCCGGCGTTCCGCTCCGGCCTGCGGCACCTGCCCCGTCCGCGCGCGATGCGCGGCGTTCGCCAACGGCATGCAGGACCGACTGCCCGCGCCCGCACCGCGCAAGGACCGGCCGGCGCGCGCCGTTCGCGTCTTCGTGCTCATCGACGCCGACGGCGCGTGCCTCCTCGAGCGACGGGACGCCGCCGGGGTCTGGGGCGGGCTCTGGTCGCCCGTCGAGCGGCCCTTCGACAAGGACGTGCGATCCTTCGTCCGGGAGTGGGACATCGACGTCGAGCGCAGCGCCGTCCCCCCGCCCTTCCGCCACTCGTTCACCCACTTCCATCTCGACGTCGCACCGCACTACCTGTGGGTCCGGCGGCGGCCGCCGGCGGCGGAGGACGGGCGTTTCACCTGGTACCAACCCGGCGGCGGACGCGAGATCGGGCTCTCGGGCGTCGCACGCCGGCTCCTCGCGGGGCTGGACCTCGGTCTCGATCTCGCGCACCCTTCGGGCGGCGCGTCCGGGAAGAGCGCCGGGAAAAGCCCATGAGCCGCAGCGTCCTCTGCAGGAAGTACGGTACCGAGCTGCCGGGACTGGACGCGCCGCCCGTGCCCGGCGCCCTGGGACAGGATATCTTCGAGAACGTGTCCGCCCGGGCCTGGGGCGAGTGGCAGGAAGTGCAGACGATGCTCATCAACGAGCGCCATCTCAACATGCTGGACCTCGAGGCACGCCGCTTCCTCACGGACCAGATGAAGCGCTTCCTCGCCGGGGAAGCGTACGAGCGGCCGGCCGGCTACGTCCCGCCCCGGGATTGACGGACTTACGGAGGACACTCATGGCCATTTTCGAACGCGACGGCACCACGCTCTACTACGAGGACCACGGCGCCGGGTTTCCGGTGCTCCTGTTCGCCCCCGGCGGCATGCGCTCGGCGGCGACCTTCTGGGAGACTTCCCAGTTCGATCCCATCGCGGAACTGTCGACGCGGTTTCGGGTGATCGCCATGGATCAGCGCAACGCCGGACGCTCCCGCGCTCCCGTGTCCGCGGACGACGGCTGGCACACGTACACCGCCGACCACATCGCGCTGCTCGACCATCTCGGCATCGAACGCACCCACCTCCTCGGCGGCTGCATCGGCGGACCCTACTGCCTGGGCCTGATACAGGCGGCGCCCGGGCGCGTGGCGTCCGCGGTGCTGCAGCAGTCGATCGGCTTCGAGGACAACCGCGAGATCTTCTACGAGATGTTCCAGGGCTGGGCGGACGCCATCGCCCCGGACCACCCCGAGGCGGACGAAGCGGCCTGGCGGAGCTTCCGCTCCAACATGTATGACGGCGACTTCGACTTCAACGTAGGTCGCGACTTCGTGGCGTCCTGCGAGACGCCGATGCTGGTGCTGATGGGCAGCGATCCGTACCACCCGGAGAGCACGTCCCGGGAGATCGCCGCGCTCGCGCCGAACGCCACCCTGGTGGAGCGGTGGAAGTCGCCCGCGGAGGACGGAACGGTGGCCACGGTCATCGAGTTCCTCGAAGCACACACGCCCTGAGCGGGCGTGTCGGGCCACCACGTGCCGGCGAAGCTCCTGACCCGTGCCGCGACGGCAGTCGCGCTCGCCACCGCGGTGGCCTGCTCGCCGCTCGAGAGCGAGGAAGCGCGCGGCGTCTCCTACGCGAAGAACGTCGAGAGCTGCCTGTGCCGCTCCCTGGAGTTCCAGACGGACAGCTACTCCGGGCTCACGTTCGCGGGCATGCTCGAGCGCTGCAACGAGACGGTCCACGCCGCGAACCCGCGGCGCTACCCGGAGGATGCGCACGCGGCCCCCGAGATCGGCGCCCTGCGCTGTCCGACCTCGGTCCGGGAGTGGCGCGAAACGGCACGCTGAGCCTGCTCGCCCCTCTCCCCACCGCCTCCCCTTCCCGACCCAAAATTCGCGAAAGAGTGATAGCCTTCGGCTCCCTAATCCAGGGAGGACGGGCATGTCTCTCAGAATCAACTCCCAAGCACCGGATTTCACCGCCCAGACCACGCAGGGCGAAATCAGCTTTCACGAGTGGATCGGCGACGGCTGGGCGATCCTGTTCTCGCACCCGAAGGACTTCACCCCGGTCTGCACCACCGAACTCGGCTACATGGCCGGGCTCCAGCCGCAGTTCGCCGAGCGCAACTGCAAGATCATCGGACTCTCGGTGGACCCGGTGGACAGCCACGGCGCCTGGTCGAAGGACATCGAGGAGACCCAGGGCAACGCCGTCAACTACCCGCTGATCGGCGACCCGGAACTCCAGGTGGCGAAGCTCTACGACATGCTTCCGGAAGACGCCGGCGACACGTCCGAGGGCCGCACGCCCGTCGACAACGCCACCGTCCGCTCCGTGTTCGTGATCGGGCCGGACAAGCAGATCAAGGCCATGCTCACCTACCCGATGAGCACCGGCCGCAACTTCGACGAGGTACTCCGGCTGCTCGACTCGTGCCAGCTCACTGCGGCGCACCAGGTCGCGACCCCCGTCAACTGGCAGCACGGCGAGGACGTGATCATCGTCCCGGCCGTGTCCGACGAGGAGGCCAGGAAACGCTACCCGGACGGCTGGCAGGCGCCGAAACCGTACATCCGGATCGTGCCCCAGCCCTCTTAAGCCCCGGCCGCCCGCACCGCCATGGACGCCAGGCCGAACGTTTTCGAGGTCGCCCTCGAATCGTTCCAGTCCGATGTCGTGGACCGGTCCCGCGAGGTTCCGGTCATCCTGCTCTTCTGGACGGACCAGGTGCCCCCGGCGGCGGACACCAGGCGCGCCCTCGAGAACCTGGCGACCCAGTACCAGGGCAAGTTCGCCCTGGCCCTGTGCGATGTCGCCAGCACGCCGCAGCTTGCGCAGCAGCTCCGCGTCCAGGGCATTCCCAGCATCCGGGTCATCGTCGACGGCCAGATCGCCGACCAGGTCGAGGGGCCGCAGGGGGAACCCGTCCTGCGCCAGCTCATCGAAGGCCTGACGATGTCCGACGCGGAGCGGCTGAAGGACCAGCTCGAGCGGTTCACCGCGGCGCGGGACTGGGAGGGCGCCCTGCAGATCCTGAAGGCCGCGCTCCAGGCCGAGCCGAACAACCCGGCCTTCAAGGTGGAGTGGGCCGACGTCCTAGTGCATCGCGGCGACCTCGACGATGCAGAGCGCGTTCTCGCCTCGATTTCGGACGAGACGCCGGAACGCGAGCGGCCCGCCATGCGCCTCGAACTCGCCCGGGAAGCGGCGTCGCTCGACGGCGCCGCGGCCCTCTCGCGGGTGGCCGCGAACGGGGCCGACCTCGAGGCGCGCTACGAGGCGGCCATCACCCAGGCCGTCGCCGGCGACTACGTCGACGCCCTCGACCAGTGCATGGCGATCCTGCAGACGGACCGGAAGTTCCGCGACGACGCGGGACGGACCACGATGATTCGAATCATGGCCACGATGGGCAAGGGTTCGGACGTGGCCCAGCGGTACCGCCGCCGCATGTTCGCGTTCCTCCACTGAGCGCCGCGCGCGCGGATCCGGGGCCCGGGAGCCGCCCGATTATGCACAGGTGGCCCGAATGTGCCGCCTGCTTTGTAGCTTACGGGCGGAATTCCAAAGCCCGGTTCAAGGTTCCGCGCCAATCCCTTGAAAACACAAGGGAATACGTGTGTTGTTCAGTTTTTGACCAAATCGCGATGCCCGCGCCAGGCGCGGGATAGCGCCGTGTGTGCATCGGTTATCCAAAGAGTTATCCACAGATTTGGTGGAAAAGCCGGCCCTGCCCGCGCGCGGGCCACGCCGGGGAGGGGGACAGGACAGTGACGGATGACGTGGCGGCGAAGCTCGCCGGCTATCGCGAACGGGGCGCCCGGCAGGTCAAGCTGGGCCTCACGGACATCGACGGGGTGATTCGCGGCAAGTACGTGAGTCTGGAGAAATTCGCCGGACTCCTCGCCAAGGGCGGCGGCTTCTGCGACTGCGTGTTCGGCTGGGACGTGGCGGACGAACTGTATGACGGCGGCGCGTTCACGGGCTGGCACACCGGGTTTCCGGACGCCGACTACCGGCTCGTCGTCGACACCGAAAGGTGGCTGCCGGACGAGGGCGTGCCTTACTTCATCGGGGAGTTCGCGAGCGGCGACGATGCCTATCACCCCGTCTGTCCGCGCTCGACGCTACGCCGGACCCTGGACCGCGCGGCCGGCCATAGCCTCGCCCTGAAGGCGGGCTTCGAGTACGAGTTCTTCGTGTTCGACGAGACCCCCCACTCCGTACGCGAGAAGCACTACCGCGACCTGCGCCCGCTGACGCCCGGGAACTTCGGCTACTCGGTGCTGCGGGCGTCGAGCAACGCCGACCTGTTCCGCGGGCTGATGAACTACTGCGACGAGATCGACACGCCCCTCGAGGGCCTCCACTGCGAGACCGGTCCCGGCGTGTGGGAAGGCGCCCTCGCCGCGTCGAACGGGCTTTCGCCGGCCGACCGGGCGACGCTCTTCAAGACCTTCAGCAAGGTGTTCTTCGCCAGGCACGAGGCCATCGCCACGTTCATGGCCAAGTGGTCGATGGACTACCCCGGCCAGAGCGGCCACTTCCACTTCTCGCTGCTCGACGACGCCGGCGACAACGCGTTCGGGGCCACCGAGGACCCCGCGGCCCGGCACCACGCCGCCGCGTTGCCGGACCTCCTACGGCACGCCGTCGGCGGCCTGGTGCGCTACGTCCCGGAACTCCTGACCATGCTCGCACCCACCGTCAACAGCTACACGCGCCTCGTGAAGGGCGCCTGGGCTCCGACGGCCGCGACCTGGGGATTCGACAACCGGACCACGGCGTTTCGCGTCATCACCGGGGGCGCGTCGGCCCAGCGCATCGAATGCCGGGTGAGCGGCGCCGACGCCAACCCCTACCTCGCCGCCGCGGCCGCCCTGGGCGCCGCCGTACTCGGCATCGAGCAGGCCATCGAACCGCCCGAGCCGGTGGTCGGGAACGGCTACGACGCGGAGGACGGCCTGCCGGACAACCTGCGCTTCCCCTCGACGCTGCGCGAAGCGAACGCGCGCTTCGCGGCATCGGAGGCCGCCCGCGCGCTGTTCGGCGACGCCTTCGTCGAGCACTACGTCACGAGCCGCGACTGGGAGACGCGGGAAGCCGAACGCACGGTCACGGACTGGCAGCTCGCCCGGTACTTCGAAATCATATGACCCGCATCGGCATCCTGCAGGCGGACTCGGTGCGCGAAGAGTTCCAGGACGCCTTCGGCAGCTATCCCGGCATGTTCGAGTCCCTGCTCTCCCGGGCGGCCGCGGACGCTTCGGTCCCCGTGGACTTCGCCGTCTTCGACGTCGAGCACGGGGAGTACCCGGCCGGGATCGACGCCTGCGACGCCTACGTCATCACCGGGTCCCGCGAGAGCGTCTACGCCGACCTGCCCTGGATCGCAACGCTGTCCAACTACGTGCGCGCGCTCCATGCCGCGCGCAAGAAGACGGTCGGGGTCTGCTTCGGACACCAACTCGTCGCACAGGCCCTCGGGGGCGATACGCGACCGGCGGACGCGGGCTGGGGCGTCGGCGTGCACCGGATGCGCATCCTGGCGGAAGAGCGCTGGATGCAACCCCCGCTCCCGGCCGTGGCCCTGCTGTCGAGCCACAAGGACCAGGTCGTGAAGATGCCCCCCGGAGCCCGGCTGCTCGGCTCGAACGACTTCTGCCCGATCGGGGCCTTCGCCCTGGGCGATCACTTTCTCACCTTCCAGGGGCATCCCGAGTTCGAGAAGGGCTACGCGCGCGCCCTGATGGGGTTCCGCGAAGAACTGCTCGGCGACGCCTACGCGCCCGGCATCGCCTCCCTGTCGCGCCGAACCGACGACGCGGCGGTGGGCCGCTGGATGCTCCGCTTCCTGGCGGGGGAGGCCGTCAGCGGTTCCGCAACACCAGCCACGTGACCAGGTACGCCGCGACGGTGACCTGGGGAAAGAACAGCGCGGTCACCACCGCCCCGACCCGCACGAATGCGGGATCGATGCCCACGTAGCGGGCACAACCCGCGCAGACACCCGCGAGCCAGCCTTCGTCGCGGTCGAGACGCAGCCGCCGCCGGCCGGGGTCGCCCACCATTTCGTACTCCTCCATCTCTGTCTCCTTCTCCCTCTCCCTCCGTCTCCCTCACCAGGGAATCACCGCCACGCAGAGCGCGCGCAGCGAGGACCAGTCCGGCGCCCACCCCTCGTCGAGATGGGCCACCGACTCCGCGACATGGGCGTCGGCCACCAGTCCGAAGGCCAACAGTACCGCCGCCACCAACACGCAGGCGGCGAATGTCGCCCGGGGTGCGTGAATTCTCGAGAGCCTGAACATTTTCGCTATCCGATTCGAGTAGCTTGCCTGCCCCTTGTCGTTCAAACACCGTGCCAAGTTTGCCGCGCGCGCAAGATACTGAGCGAACACGTGTTTTCCCTGGCTCGCGCCCGCCGATCCAAGGCTGTCGTGGCGAGGCCTGCCAAGGTTTGGCGCGGTGTGCGCCACGCCCGTCCTCTCGCGGCGTTCCTCTTTGCAGACGCGTGACAGGCTCCGCCGCTTTCATTTACCTTCCTGCCCACGACGCCATCGGGAGGGCACATGGCACTGCACTTCGCGTCCATCTGGGAGACGATCACCGACCTGATTCCGGACCGGCCCGCGCTGGTCTGCGGCGACAGCACGCGTACCTGGCGGGAGTACGACGATCGCGCCGCCCGGATCGCGTCGCTCCTCGACGCCCACGGGATCGGCCACGACGGCAAGGTCGGCATTTACGTCCACAACTCCAACGAGTACCTGGAGGCCCAGTACGGTATCTTCAAGGTGCGCGGCGTCCCCATCAACGTGAACTACCGCTACAAGGCGGACGAACTCGTCTACCTGCTCGACAACGCGGACGCGGAGGCGGTCTTCTACCAGGCCTGCTACGCCGCGCGCATCTGGGAGATCCGGCACCGGCTGCCGAAGGTCAAGCTCTACGTGCAGGTCGATGACGGCACCGAGGCGCTGCTGGCCGACGCGGTCGACTACGAGCGCTCCATCCGGGACCACGCCCCCATGGATCGCATCGAGCGCTCGAGCGACGAGATCTACATGCTCTACACCGGGGGCACCACGGGCATGCCCAAGGGCGTGATGTACACCCACGGCCAGTTCATCTCGGTCATGATGGGGACCGTCGCGAGCATGGGGGTCGACGTCCCGTCCAGCGTCGACGACATTCCCGCGGTCATCGAGGCCATGCGCGCCGCCGACGCCTTCCCCGTCAGCCTTGCAGCCTGTCCCCTGATGCACGGCACCGGGATGTGGCTGGGCTCGCTCGTGCCGCTCCTGCAGGGCGGCACCGTGGTCACGATCTCGAAGCTCGGGCTGGACCCGCACCTGATCTGGAGCGAAGTCGAGCGCAACCGCTGCACCAGCGTGACGATCGTGGGCGACGCCTTCGCGAAACCCATGCTGGACGCCCTCGACGACGCGGCGAAGCGCGGGTACTCGTACGACCTCTCGTCCCTCGAAGGCATCCTCTCGAGCGGCGTCATGTGGAGCGCGGAGATCAAGGAGCGCCTGCTCGCACATCACGACATGCGCCTGGTCGACGCGATGGGCTCCACCGAGGGGGGTGTCGGTTCCTCGGTCGCCACCCGCACCGAACACACGCAGACCGCCCGGTTCCAGATGAACCCGGGGGTCAAGGTCATCACCGACGACGGCCACGAGGTCGTCCCCGGATCGGGGGAGACGGGCAAGCTCGCGACCAGCGGCCTCGTGCCCGTCGGCTACTACAAGGACCCGGAGAAGTCCGCCGCCACGTTCCGGGAGATCGACGGCGTCCGCTACAGCTTCCCCGGCGACTACGCGACGGTCGAGGCCGACGGCACGATCACCCTCCTCGGCCGCGGCAGCAACTGCATCAACACCGCGGGCGAGAAGGTGTACCCCGAGGAGGTCGAGGAGGCGGTCAAGCTGCATCCGTCGGTCTACGACTGCCTCGTGGTCGGCCTGACGGACGAGCGGTTCGGGCAGCGGGTGGTCGCCGTCGCCTCGACGGATGAACGCCGGCAGGTGGACGAGCAGGGGCTCATCGACTTCACGCGCGACCATCTCGCCGGCTACAAGCTGCCGAAACAGGTGCTGTTCGTCGACGAGGTGCGCCGGGCGCCAAATGGCAAGGCCGACTACAAGTGGGCGCGGACCGCGGCGGAGCGGGCCTTCGGCTGAGGGCCGCCCACCGGTCACCTCCGCACGCATGGACCCGGGAGCGACGACCATGACGATGGAAGAGATCCGCGCGGACATGGCCGAGAAGGCCGCCGGCATCGACCCCCTCGGCAAGACCCTGGCCTTCTATCTCGACGACGAGATCCTGCTGATCGACGGTACCGGCGACACGAACGCGGTCTCCGTCGCGACGGGCCAGGCGATCACGCCCGAGTGCTCGGTCAGGATGTCCCTCGACACCTTCGGGCAGCTCGGCCGCAAGGAGATCAAGCCCTTCATGGCCGTCGCCTCCGGCAGGATCAAGGTGCAGGGGGACCTGTCGATCGCGGCGAAGCTCAAGAAGCTGACCTGATGTACGACGCGCCGATCCCGGTCGAGCGGTCGGCCGCGCTCAGGCTCCTCAACCGCGCCGGCGCGGTCGCCGAACGATGCGGGGTCAGGCTGTTCGATCCCGATCCCGGCCGCATCCTCGACCAGGCGGCTGCGACGACGGGTTTCGCGCACGCGGACGACGCGATGGCGGAGGGCCTCGGCCGACTGCTCCACTCGATCCGCGGGGAAGCGCGGCCGAGCGCCTTCGGCAAGATCGCGCTCCGGAACCTGGTCAAGCGCAACGCCGAGGCGCGGTTCCTCGTCGAGAAGGCCCTGGCCGAGAGACCCGGGATCGCCGCCGAGCCCATCGCCGGTCCCGTGTTCATCATCGGCATGCCGCGGTCCGGCACGACGATCCTGCAGGCCCTCCTGCACCGGGACTCGGCCCATCGGGCGCCCCTGTGCTGGGAGTGCCTGCTCCCGTACCCCGCGCCCACGCCGGCGGACTACGAAGCCAACGAGCGGATCGAGGCGATCCGCAAGGAGTTCGACCGGCTGTTCGCCCTGGTCCCCGACTTCCGGCGCAAGCACTACATGGAAGCCGACTCGCCCCAGGAGTGCATCGCCGTCACGGCGCTCAACTTCACGAGCTTCCAGTTCTTGGCGCAGTGCTACCTGCCCGCGTACCACGACTGGTTCGCGAACGCGGCCGACCAGGCCGCCAACTTCCGCTGGCACAGGCGCTTCCTGCAGTTCCTGCAGTCCGGCGGCGTGCGGCCCGACCGGTGGCTGCTGAAGTCGCCGGTACATCTCATGCGGCTGAAGGCCCTGTTCGAGGCGTACCCGGACGCACGCGTCGTGATGACGCACCGGCATCCGTCCGCCGTGGTCCCCTCGACGGCGAGCCTCATCTCCTCGATGCGCTCCCTGTACTCGGACCACGAGGACACGGCCCGGACGGGGCGCGAGCAACTGCACCTCTGGGGCGACTACTTCGACCGGTGCCTCCGGGACCGCGCCGCGCTCGACCGGGAAGACCAGATCGCGGATGTCCTGTTCGACGAGTTCGCCGCGGACCAGATGGGCGTCGTGGAACGCCTCTACGCGCGCTTTGGCTGGGACCTGGACGACGCGAGCCGCGCGCGCATGGAGCGCTTCCTGGTCGACGAGCGGCGCGGCCGGCACGGGGAGCACGAGTACTCGCTCGACCAGATCGGCGTCACCGAATCGGACATAGGGCGGCACTACGGCGACTACCTGGACTTTCTTCGGGACCTCGATGCGCACACGGTCCGCGACCGCCGCGCAGAGAGCGGCTGACCGGCTCTCCGCGCCTACGCTCCTTCGAGAGACTCCATGATCAGCCTGCGAACGTCGTCCGGGCGATCCAGATTGGTGAAGTGGCCTGCTTCCGGTACCGTCCGAAGTCGAAAGTGATCGCAGGCGGAAAGCGCATCGAGGGTCGACGGGAGCTGTCTGTTTATCGATTTGTCGAGTCCGCCCTGTATCAGCAGAATCGGTTTCCCCCAGTTCCGCGCCACCTCCCTGTAGTCGTACCTGCAGATGCCGTATCCGATGCAACGTCCCGCCATAACCGGGTAACCCTCGAACATCTCCTGAACGATCGAGCTCGCTTCATCGACGCCGGTCGCGTTCCTGGCAACGAAAGCGGGTAGCCGTTTCGGTCCCAGGATCCGATTCATCCAGTACTGCATCGACACCGTCAGCTTCGGCAGACTCAGGTGATAGGTCGTCCCGAAACTGGTGAATGACAGAATCCGTTGCGGATGCGAACGGATGGCCTCCAGACCGATGACCCCTCCCAGCGAGTTGCCGACGTAGTGGGCCTGCGGGACGTTCAGATGGTCGAGCAACGCGATGAAGTCCTCGGCTAGCACCCGCAGCGTGAACGCCGAGGATTCGAGAATGTCCGGCGGGGTCGACTCGCCGAAGCCCCTCAGGTCGAACGTGATCGCGCGGTATCCCCGTTCGGCGAAGTACCTCGCATCCGCGGCGTATCCGAGCTGCGTGCCGCCGAGGCCCGGGCAGAAACAAAGGGGGTTGTCGGACGCCGGCCCATACACCGTGTAGCCGATGCGCGCGCCTCCCGAGGCGGCCACGTGACCATGCTGTTCCACGCTGGTTCCCTCGGAAGCGACATCCCCGAGGGTACTACGGCCCGGTTCGCGTTCGCTGCGGGGCGCTATGCAAGAATGGAGCATGGCCGGGACGCCAGGAGCGAGACCATGATGGACAGCCGGGCCGCCCTCGACGAGTTCCTGGACGTGATCCGCGATGCGGACCAGACGTTCCTGAACCCGGAGAAGGGCCTCGACGAGCAGGCCAAGGTGGACGGCTACCAGCATCTATTCCACCTGATGCAGGCCGCCGTGGACTTCTACCTGCACAACGACCCGCTCCGGCCCCAGTTCATGCTGCTGGCCGACCGCAACCGCAGGCTCTACGGCGACAACGTGGACGCCGTCTACTACTTCTCGCAGGTCCGGGGCGACCAGGAGTACGTCATCCGGGGCCAGCGCTTCGACAGTTGCTACCTGAGCTTCTGCCTGTACGGCGGCGACCCGCACGGCGAGCTGGCCGACCGCGTCTCGCTGAACGTCAACCACCGCGACATCGCGTTCGAGGCGGACGGCTCGTTCGAGATCAGGCTGACCCCGAACCCACAGGGTCCGAACGAGTTCAGGATCGACGCCGACTCCGTGACCCTCTTCACCCGCGAGTACTTCTTCGACCGGCCCAACTCCCGGGAGAGCGTCCTCGAGATCGCCAACGTGTCTCCACAGCCTCCCCAGTTGCCACTGACCGACGCACAGCTCGCCCGGCGGATCCGCACGATGGCGATGTTCTTCCGCTGCACGACCTGGATCGCGCCGCTGCCGGTGGAGTTTCCCATCAACGAGTTCCTGCCGCCGTTCGAGTTCGACGCCGAGCAGGGCGGCTGGGGCACCGTCGACAACGTCTACTGCTTCTGCCGCTTCCGGCTGCGCGAGGACCAGTACATGCGCATCCGCTTCCGGTCGCCCGAGGCGTGCTA
>JAJDTI010000142.1 GCA_022827245.1 Pseudomonadales bacterium
GCCGCTCGGTCGCGTCGGCGAAGTCCTCCATGAAGTCGTAGACGACCTGGCGCGCGGAGTCGAAGCCTCGCGTGGCGAGCCGATCGAAGCCCTCGTCTTCCAGAATGCGGCGGTCGAGTTCGTAGTCCCAGAAGACGGTGAGGGTCTGGCCCTGGTTGTCGTCGTCGGCGCAGGCGAGCGTGATCCTGGCGGACTCTCCGGGGTTGAGGGATTCGACGGTCTCTTCCACCAGCCACCGGCGAGAGCGAACCTGGACGAGTTCGCCGGGCTGGGGCGTGCGCTCTGGGAGCGTCTCGGGTGCGGTGGCGGACATGGGCGTTCGTCCTGGGGTCCGTTTTGGCGCCTCGATGGGCTGGCTCAGGCGCGGCGCCAAACTGCAATAGGGCGAGGCGGGATGCAAGCGCGTGGCAGGGTCACCCGGTCAGGAAGCTCCTTCCGGAATCGGCCGCGAGCCTTCCGAGCTTCTTGGGCGATGGCAGGAACTCACGTTGCCGAATATCTCAAAATTGGTATCTTCGACTCGTGGCGTCGAGAGGAACTGTCCCGTGGCTTGGGGTGATCGATCTGGTGGCTAGCCCATATGCGGATCTGCGCAAAAGATGGAAAAGAGACCCTCACTTCCGAAAGGAGATCGAGGCACTCCGTCCCGAATTCCGCCTCGCCCGAGAACTCATCGAAGCCAGGATTCAGGCCGGCCTGAGCCAAAGCGAGCTAGCGGTTCGAATGGGGACCAGCCAGCCCACGGTCGCGCGTCTTGAGGGTGGACACAAACCCTCACTGAAGACCTTGGAGCGATACGCTCAGGCCGTGGGAAGGAAGGTCGAAATCCGCCTGGTCGCCGACTGACACACGCGACCACCCACCCGTTCGGGCTTGACGGCCCCAACGGTCGCCAGCGCTACGTCCGGCGCGCAGTCCCGCCCCGTGGCTCCAGGAGTCGGTGACCGCTCCGAACCGCTACTCCATCGTGCCCGCCAGCCGCTCGGTCGCGTCGGCGAAGTCCTCCATGAAGTCGTAGACGACCTGGCGCGCGGAGACCGTGGTGTTCATCAGCCCCACGCCCTGGCCGACGAAGTAGGTGGCGAGCGCCTTCGCGCCCTCGTGGCCACCCTCGGCGAGCTTGCCGATGCGGCCGAGCGCCGGCTCGCTGACGAGCTGCTGCAGCGGCATGGGCAGCGGGTCGGGGCTTTCCTCGCCGTGCCACGCGTCCGTCCAGGCGGACCGCAACTGGCGCGTGTACTTGCCGGTGCGGC
The DNA here is from genome assembly GCA_022827245.1 of Pseudomonadales bacterium. Lineage (GTDB taxonomy): Bacteria > Pseudomonadota > Gammaproteobacteria > Pseudomonadales > Azotimanducaceae > VXNE01. The sequence continues at coordinate 1,254 of JAJDTI010000142.1, forward strand.
TGCGCGAACGCACGGTCTGACGGGAGTTCGCAACCAGCATCTTCTCCTTGACGGCGGGGGCCGTTTCCGCCTCGGGCGTCGTCAGCCACACCGAGCCGCACCAAGCGCCCGCGGCGCCCATGGCCATGACGGCCGCCATTTGCCGACCCGTGACGATGCCGCCCGCGGCGAGGATCGGGATGTCCCCGTAGGGCTTCAGGGCCTCGAGGACTTCCGGGATGAGCACGAGGGTCGACACTTCGCCGCAGTGACCGCCGGCTTCGGTGCCGGAGACGATCAGGACGTCCGTCCCCGCCTCCGCGTGCTTGACCGCGTGTTCCTTGGCGCCGGTGAGCGCGCCGACCGGGACGCCTTCCGAGCGGCAGCGGTCGAGCATGAACTGCGGGGGGACGCCGAGCGCGTTCACCACGAACTTGACCGGGTGCTCGAATGCGGCGTCCAGAACCACGGACGCCCCCTGCGGACGCAGGTGGTCGCCGAAGTTGTCGCCGAGGTCCCGGTCCCAGAGGCCCTTGGTGTCGATACCGTGCTGCGCCAGGATCGACTCGACGTGCCGCTTGTGCGCGGGCGGGATGCGCGCCTCGATCTCGGCGGCGGCGAGCGCGTGCTCCTTGCTGTCGAGGCTCGTCGGAACGAGCAGGTCGACGCCATAGGGCTTGCCGTTGACGTGCTCGTCGAGCCACGTCAGCTCGATGTCCAGGGATTCCGGCGTGTGGCCCACGGCCCCCAGGACGCCGAACCCGCCGGCGTTGCTCACGGCGGCGATGACGTCGCGGCAGTGACTGAATGCGAACAGCGGAAAGTCGATGCCGAACATCTCGCAGACTGGGGTTTTCATGGACGGTCCCTCCCGGATGACCCGTGTGAACGAAGGACGCGAGCCTACCAGAATGCGGTGTCCGCGGCTTCGGATCGGCCGCGGATCGGCCGCGGAATCCGGGCCGCCCGGCTACGGCGCCAGTTGCTTCTCGACCGCGCGCGCGAAGAAGCTGGCGCCGTACGGCAGCGCCTCGTCGTTGAAGTCGTAGCCCGGATTGTGCACCGGGCGCCGGTGCGTGCTGTCCGCGTTGCCGATGAGGAGGTAGCAGCCCGGCACCTCCTCCTGCATGAACGAGAAGTCCTCGGAACCCATGCCCGCCGGGAGGCCGCGCCGGACGCGCGTCTCCCCCACCAGTTCGCCGCAGACCTCCCCGGCGAACTCCGCGGCCCCGGCGTCGTTCGTGACGGGGAGGAACACGGTGCGGAAGTCGACTTCGGCGGTCGCACCGAAGGCCGCCGCCACCGAGTGCGCGAGCTCGGTCATGCGCGTCTCGACCAGTTCCATGACCTTGGTGGAGAAGGACCGGGCCGTCCCGGAGAGCCGGGCGCTCGCCGGAATCACGTTGTAGGCGTCCCCGGCATGCACCTGGGTCACCGACACGACCGCCGCTTCCGTGGGCCGGACGTTCCGCGACACCACGCTCTGCAGGGCGCCGACGAGCTGGGCGGCGACGACGACCGGGTCGACGCTGTGGTCCGGGTGCGCGCCGTGGGCGCCGCGGCCGGCGATGTCGATGTCGAAGAACGCGCCGGCGGCGGTGACCACCCCGCTGTTCACGGCGAAGCTGCCTACCGGGAGCCCCGGGGCGTTGTGCATGGCGAAGATCCGGTCGCACGGGAAGTCGCGGAAGAGCCCGTCGGCGATCATGGCCCTGGCGCCCCCGATGCCCTCCTCCGCGGGCTGGAAGATGAAGTTGACCTGGCCGCGGAAGTTGCGCGTCCGGGCCAGGTACTCGGCCGCCCCGAGCAGCATGGTCGTGTGGCCGTCGTGGCCGCAGGCGTGCATCCGCCCGTCGTGGGTCGAACGGTGCGCGAACGTGTTCTCCTCGAGGATCGGCAGGGCGTCCATGTCGGCCCGCAACCCGACGGAGGCCGTCTCGTTGCCCTCCCGCAGGACGCCAACCACGCCGGTACCACCGATGCCGCGGTGCACCTGGACGCCGAAGCTCTCGAGCTTCTCCGCCACGAGTTCGGCGGTGCGGTGTTCCTCGAAGCCGAGTTCCGGATGTCGATGCAGGTCCCGCCGGAGCCGCGTCAGGTGTTCCTTGCGGACGGCGATGTCCTGGATGAGGGGCATTTGGCGAAGACTACGGCAGCGCGGGCGCGGTCCATAGTCGCATCGCGCCCCGAGGGGCTTCAAGTCGGCGCGCAGGCGTGCGGCCCCCGGGCCTGTTTGCTCGCTCTCCCGCCGGCGGGGTATAAGCGCCGCAACGCCGCCGGCCATCGCGAGATGCCGGCGGCAAGGCAAGGGGAGAAACACACCATCGCATCGAACGCCCCTGCCGCGCCCGAACCGGCCGAACCCGCCACTCCAGTCCCGGACACGGCGGTGAAGCTCCCGCTGTCGTTGAAGCTCGCTTACGGCCTGCCGAACTTCGCCGGCATGGCCATGGGCGTGCCCGTCGCCATCCACATGACCAAGTTCTACTCCGACTCGATCGGCGTCGCGGTCGGCTTCATCGCCCTGGCCCAGGTGCTCGCTCGGGCCCTCGACGCCATCACCGACCCGCTCATGGGCTGGATCTCCGACCGCACCCGCAGCCGCTGGGGCCGCCGGCGCCCGTACATCATCGTCGGCGCGCCCCTGACCGCGATCTCGATGGTCGCGCTGTTCGGGCCGCCGGGCGGCATCACGCCGCTCATGGGCGCCGCGTGGTTCACCATCGCCTTCATGGCGTACGGCTTCTTCCACACCGTCTACTTCATCCCGCACTACGGACTCGGCCCCGAACTCACTTCGGACTACCACGAGCGCTCGAACCTGTTCGCGTGGCGGGACGGTATCTCGCTCGTCGGTCAGGCCTTCGCGGCGGCGAGCCCCGCCATCTTCATCGCCGCGATCAAGGCGCAGGGGACCGAGCAGGCGGAGGCGGAACGCATCACCTTCCTCTGGTTCTCGGTCGGCATGTCCGTGGTGCTGGTGATCTCCTACTACTGGATGTGCTGGCGCGTCCCCGAGAACCCCGCGTTCTCCGCGCGCAAGCCGAATCCCCTGGTGCCAGGCGTGCGGCGGGTACTGCGCAACCACCCGTTCCGCATCCTCCTCGCCTGCTACCTGGTGACGACGATCACGTCGGGCGGCATCGGCGTGCTGATGCCCTTCTACCTGCGCTACGCCCTCGGCATCACGGACTGGGTCGAGTGGATGGGCGTCGCGCTCCTGCTCGGCTACGGCACGGGCGTCGTGACGCTGCCGGTGTTCGTGCGGCTGGCCCGGCGTTTCGGCAAGAAGCAGGTGTGGATCCTCAGTTTCATCCTCTCGTTTATCTGCCAGGCGCTCCTGACCGCGCTGCCGAGCTTCATCTACGGGGACAGCGCGGCGCCCTGGGTGATGTTCTTCTTCATGATCGGCGGCATGGCTTTCTCGACGGGCCAGTTCCTCGGGCCGTCCATGCAGGCGGACGTGATCGATTACGACGAGCTCTACACGGGCAAGCGGCGCGAGGCACAGTACACCGCGCTCTGGTCCATCGTGACCAAGTTCGCGATCATCCCGAGTGCCGCCGTACCCCTGGCGGTCCTGGCGACCCTGGGTTTCGAGCCCAACGTCGACCAGCCGGACGCCGTGCGCTGGGCGATCCGGCTCCTCTACGCGGGAGTCCCGGGCACGATGATGCTGATAGCGATCTTCATCGCGGTGCGCTACCCCATCGACGAGCGCGTGCACCGGGCGACGCTCGAAGGGATCGCCGCGCACAACCGGGGCGAGACGGCCACGGACCCGATCACCGGTCGCAGCGTCGATCCCCCGGACGACCGCGGCCTCGACGACGACACCGGCTGGTTCCTCGACCACTTCTCGGTCGGCGAACTGAAGCGCGCGCTTTCGGCGGGCTCCCGCCGCGCCGCCCGGCTGCGCTACGACACGCGCGTCGCGATGGCCGTCTCGTGCCTGTTCCTGTTCGCCGCGGGGATGGGCACCGCGGCCCTGTTCGACCTGGCCGAGCAGCCGGGCATCGGCGTCCTGACGCTGGTCCTGCTGGGCGGCGTATCACTCACGGCGATCGGCTTTCACGCGGTCCGGATCCGGGCGGCCGCGGGGAACCGGCCGGACGAGATCGCCCTCGAACTGGTTCGCCGACACCTCGCCATTACGGAGCGGCTCGCCCACGCCGGATCGACGCGGCCTCAACGTTCCTGAAGTCCTCGCGCCTGCCGCTTGTCGGTACCCGTGAACAGGAGGAACGGCGTCACCACCGCGAGCTGGACGGCCGGCACGGCGTTGAAGGCGTGCGGCAGGGGGGCGTCGTGCTGCCGCCAGACGGCGTAGCCGTGCGCACCGACGCCTCCCACCAGTGCCAGCGGAGCGAGTACGGTGAAAGCCTTGCCGAGCCCCGCGCGCGGGACGGCCGCCGGCG
>JAJDTI010000129.1 GCA_022827245.1 Pseudomonadales bacterium
AGCGCCTCCAGCTTCCGCTCCTTCGAGTCGATCACCGCGATCTTGTCGGACTTGTTCGCGGCGGTGAGGAAGTAGCGCCGGGTCGAGTCCCAGCCCCCGTCGTGCAGGAACCGGGCCGCGTCGATGGTGGTGACCGACAGGTTGTCGAGATCCTCGTAGTTGGCGAGCAGGATCTTGCCGGTCTCCTTCACGTTGATGATGAACTCGGGATGCTGGTGCGACGCGACGATCGCGGCGACCCGCGGCTCCGGGTGGTACTCCTGGGTGTCCACCGTCATGCCCCGGGTGGAGACGATCTTGAGGGGCTCCAGCGTCGCGCCGTCCATGAACACGTACTGCGGCGGCCAGTAGGCGCCGGCCACCGCGTAGCGGTCCTCGAAGCCGTGGTACTTCGAGGTCTCCACCGAGCGTGCCTCCAGCCCGATCTTCAGCTCCGCCACCTTGGCGGGCGGGTCCGCCCACAGGTCGATCATGTCCACCTTGGCGTCGCGTCCGATGGTGTAGGCGTAGCGTCCGGAGGCGGACGGACGCGAGATGTGCACCGCGTACCCGGTCCTGACGATGCTGACGACCTCCTTGGTGTCGCCGTCGATGATCGCGACTTCGCCGGCGTCGCGCAGCGTCACCACGAAGAAGCTCTCGGTGTTGCGTCCGTGCTGCGGGGAGTCGGGCCGCTGGTCGACGGGCACCAGCACGTTCCAGCTCGCCCGCATCTCGGGCATCCCGAACTCCGGCGGCTCGGGCGGCGGGTGCTGGAGGTAGCGCGCGAGCATGTCGATCTGGGCGGTGGTCAGCTCGCCCGAGGTTCCCCAGTTGGGCATGCCGGCCGGGGAGCCGTAGGTGATCATCGTCTTCAGGTACTCGGTGCCCTTCTCGCGGGTGAGGTCGGTGGTGAGCGGCTTGCCGGTCGCGCCCTTGCGCAGCACCCCGTGGCAGCCGGCGCAGCGCTGGAAGTAGAGCCGCTTCGACTCGTCGTACTCGGCCACCGCCATCGGCGGGCCGTCCGATTCGATCATGTCGCGGGTCTGGTCGACGGGGATGGCGCTCGGGGTGCCCTCGTAGGCGTGCTGCTCCTCGCTCTCCACCGGGTGCCGGGCGAGATCTCCGGCCCGAATCGCCGCCACCTGCGCGACGCTCACGCTGCCGCCGCCGTTCCACTCCTCCAGCACGAAGGTCAGGGCGTCCGCGACCTCCTCGTCGCTCAGGTAGGGCATGGGCGGCATCGCCGCGTTGTACTCCACGCCGTTCACCGTGATCGGTCCGCTGAGACCGTTGATGATCGAGTGGATGGCGCGGTTCACGTCGGCGCGCAGGAAGTCGGAGTCGCGCACCGGCGGGAACACGTTGCCCATCCCGGCGCCGTCGGGCTGATGGCAGGCCGCACAGACCTTTGCGTAGACCTCTGCGCCGCGCTTGGCGTCGGTCGCGCCGGCGGATGGCGAGAACGTGATGGACAGGGCCGCGAGCGCGGGAAGAATTCGCCTGGATGCGTGCATGGGACTCTCTCCGTGCGAAGGGCTGATGCAGCGAAATCTAGGTACGACCGACCACTGCCGCCTTGACGTTTGTCAAGCCCCTTGAAGGCGGCTCGAGAGCGGCCGTCGAAACCGGGAACTTCGAGTTGCGGGTCCCGAATGCCGAGCGGCTGGAGTTGACTGCCGCAAACTCGCCTCCTACGATTCGCGGCGCTCCTCTACCTCCCTTCACATCCGTGAACGGGTGGCGGGTGACCAGCGGCGCGATGCGGCGACTGGATGGGAAAGTAGGGGAGCGTGGGAGAATCCCATTCGACCCGGGCCGACCGAGACCGCGTTTGCGAATGCACGCCGTGTCTCCAGGCGACCTCCGGACACCCGCCGGAGGGAGCGATGGTCATGGTTGGCACAGTGAATTGGAGAGCTTTTCGATGAGCAAGTCCAAAGTTGGGTCCAGCCGGCGCCGAGGCGACAGTCACGGCAAAGCCTCCAAGGCCGCACAGGACAATCGGGCTGACCAGCTCAATCCCAACAACGACAAGTACTACAAGGCGCGAGGGCGCGACGGCCGCCCGGATCCTTCCCCTGACGGCAATCCAGGCAAGCGTCAGCGTAGGAAACTCTGATCCTGCGTCCGCGTCCCTGGGCCGTGAAGCCCAGGGAGGCGGACGAACCGTCGGGGTTCAGGCATGAGCCACCGCATTCTGATCACCGGCTCCGAGGGGTTGATCGGCAGTGCCCTTCGCGCGTCGCTGGAGGCGAGCGGGCGGGAGGTCGTCGGGTTGGACCTCCGGGGAGCTGGAAGCGAGGAAGGCGACGCGCGAGACCCGTTGCGGGTTCGCGACGCAATCGACGGCTGTCGCGGCGTCATTCATCTCGCCGCAGTCTCCCGCGTCGTGTGGGGCGAGCGCGATCCGGATAGGTGCTGGAGTACCAATGTAGGCGGGCTTCGCAACGTCCTGGATGCGGCCAATGCACGAACACCGCAGCCCTGGATCCTCTTTGCCAGCAGCCGCGAGGTGTACGGGCAGCCTCACCGCCTGCCCGCCACGGAGGATACCCCCCTCCGGCCCGTCAACGTGTACGGACACTCGAAAGTCGAGGGCGAGCGGCTGGTGGACCAGGCGAGAGACAGGGGTCTGCGCGCTGCGACGGTGCGCCTTTCCAACGTGTACGGCAGCGCCCGGGATCACGCGGACCGCGTGGTCCCGGCATTCGCGCGGGCCGCGGTTTCAGGAAACCCGATCCGCATGGAAGGCACGGAGTGTACCTTCGACTTCACCCATATCGACGATACGGTTCGGGGCATGGCCACGCTCATCGACCGGCTGGAGAACGGGCAGGCGCCGCCGCCGGTCCATCTGCTCACGGGCATTCCGACCACGCTCCGCGAGCTGGCGGCGCTGGCGATGGCGCTCGCCGGGGCAAGGACGATGGTCGTCGAGGCGCCGCCGCGGTCGTTCGATGTCGCCCGTTTCCACGGCGACGCGTCGCGGGCGTGGGAGCTGCTCGGGTGGGCGCCGCGTATCGCTCTGCGGGACGGGCTCGAACGGCTCGTCCGAGACCTCCGTGCCGAATCCAGTCCCTTCGAGCGCGAGGACGCCGCGCCATGAAGATCCTCCAAGTCATTCACGGCTACCCGATGCGCTACAACGCCGGGTCCGAGGTCTACACGCAGACCCTCTGCCACGGACTCGCCGCAAGCCACGAGGTCCATGTCTTCACCCGCGAGGAGGACCCGTTCGCACCCGATTTCCGTCTTCGCACCGAACGCGACCCCGCCGATTCGCGGATCACGCTGCATGTCGTCAACAACCCGCGCAACCGGGACCGCTATCGGGAACCCCGGATCGACCGCCGCTTCGCCGAGCTTCTCGATCGCCTCCGGCCCGACGTCGTGCACGTCGGGCACCTGAACCATCTCTCGACCTCGTTGCCGTACGAGGCCGCGACCCGGTCCATCCCCGTCGTCCACACCCTGCACGACTACTGGCTGATGTGTCCGCGCGGGCAGTTCATGCAGACGTTTCCGCGCGCCCCGGAGAACCTGTGGGCCGCCTGCGACGGACAGGAAGACCGCAAGTGCGCCGAGCGCTGCTACGCCCGCTACTTCGGAGGCGCGCCGGACGAGCGGGAGGCGGACGTTGCGTACTGGACCGGCTGGGTCGAGCGACGAATGCGTCACGTGCGGGAGATGACCGAGTTCGTGGACCGCTTCATCGCGCCGGCACGGTATCTCCGCGACCGGTACCGCGACGAATTCGGACTCCCGGCGCGCAAGCTCCTCCATCTCGACTACGGATTCGATCTCGCTCGGCTGCGCGGGCGGCGGGGGCGCCCACCGGGCGGGCCGTTCGTCTTCGGCTACATCGGCACGCACATCCCGGCGAAAGGGATCCAGGATCTGATCCGCGCCTTCGGAAGCGTCGCCGGGGAGACGGTCCTGCGCATCTGGGGCCGGCTGCGGGGCCAGAACACGGAAGCGCTGATGGAGCTGGCCCGAGGCCTTCCGGGCGGGAAGGCGCAGCGCGTGGAGTGGCTTCCCGAGTACCACAACGCGGACATCGTGCGGGACGTGTTCGACCGGGTGGATGCGATCGTGGTGCCCTCGGTGTGGGTCGAGAACTCGCCGCTGGTGATCCACGAGGCGCAGCAGGCGCGGGTTCCGGTGATCGCGGCGGACGCGGGCGGCATGGCCGAGTACGTCCGCCACGAGGTCAACGGCCTGTCGTTCGAGCACCGGTCCTGGCGTTCGCTGGCCGAGCGAATGCAGCGGCTCGTGAACGATCCTGCGCTTGCGCAGCGTCTCGGACGGCGCGGCTACCTGTACAGCGAGACCGGGGACGTCCCGGCCATCGAGGATCATGTCCGTGCGATCGAGGGCATCTACCGGCGTGTCCTCGAACGTCGCGACAGCGCCCGTCTCGGGAGTAGTCCTGGGCCGTGGCGGATCACCTTCGATACGAACCCGGACACCTGCAACATGCGCTGCGTGATGTGCGAGGAGCACTCGCCCCACAGCCCCCTGCAGGCCGCCCGCCGGCGGGAGGGACGGCCCCGCCGGCTGATGCCCGTCGAGTTGATCCGCCGCGTCGTCGCGGACGCGGCGCCCCATGGGCTGCGCGAGATCATTCCGTCCACTATGGGCGAGCCGCTGCTCTACGAGCACTTCGAGGAGATTCCGGCGCTGTGCTGGGAGCACGGCGTGCGGCTCAACCTCACGACGAACGGAACCTTCCCCCGGCTCGGGGCGAAGGCGTGGGCCGAGCGGATCGTGCCGGTCGCGTCCGACGTGAAGATCTCCTGGAACGGTGCGACGAAGGCGACCCACGAGGCGATCATGATCGGCGCACGCTGGGAGCAGGTGCTGGACAACGTCCGCACCTTCATCGCGGTTCGCGACGCGCACGCCGGCCACGGCCGCAGCCGGTGCCGGGTGACGTTTCAGCTTACTTTCATGGAGGCGAACGTCGCGGAGCTGGCCGACGTCGTGCGTCTGGCGGTCCGCCTGGGCGTCGATCGAGTGAAGGGACACCACCTCTGGACGCACTTCGATCAGATCGAGGAGCAGTCGATGCGCCGCGACCGGCACGCGATCCGACGCTGGAACGAGGCCGTGCTCGAGGCGCGGGAAGCCGCCGCCGAACGCACGCTGCCCAACGGCCGGCGCATCCTGCTCCAGAACATCGATCTCCTCGACGAGGAGGTGGCGAAGGACGACCTCGCTCCCGGTGGGCCGTGCCCGTTTCTCGGCCGGGAGGCATGGGTCAGCGCGCAGGGACGCTTCGACCCGTGCTGCGCCCCCGACGCGCAGCGGCGCACGCTCGGCGAGTTCGGCAATCTCCACGACCGGGGTCTGATGGACATCTGGCGCGGGGACGCCTATCGGACCCTGGTCTCGACCTACCGGACTCGCGCGCTGTGCCTCGGCTGCAACATGCGAAGGCGGATCGAGTGACGCCATGACCTGGCGCGACGCCGGCGTGTCGCGGTCCGGCACCCACCACGTGCGGGGCGGCACTCCTCTCTACACCGAGCGATTCGACGAGGTGCTCAAGTTCCACGAGCCCGGCCTCGCCGCGGTGCGGCGGGGCGACGAGGCCTGGCACATCCGCATCGACGGAACGGCCGTCTATGCACGGCGCTTCCGCCGCACCTTCGGCTTCTACGAGGGGCGGGCCGCCGCCGTCGCCTCGGACGGATGGCGCCATGTCCTCCCGGACGGCAGCGACCTCTCCGCTTACCGCTTCGCCTGGTGCGGCAACTTCCAGGGCGGCCGTTGCGCGGTGCGCGAGTCCGGCGGGGGATACCTGCACGTCACCGCCGAGGGCGTCCCCGCCTACGAGGCCCGGTGGCGGTACGCGGGAGACTTTCGGGACGGCGTCGCAGTGGTGCAGTCGGACGATGGACGTTCGACCCACGTCGACCCGCGCGGCGAGCCGATTCACGGGGTGCGGTTTCTCGACCTCGACGTGTTCCACAAGGGTCATGCCCGCGCTCGCGATGAAGCCGGGTGGATGCATGTCGACATGGCCGGTCGTCCTCTGTACGGGAGGCGCTTCGCGGCGGCGGAGCCGTTCTACAACGGGCAGGCGCGGGTGGAGCGCTTCGATGGCGGTCTGGAGGTGATCGACGAGACCGGCGCTCGCCTCGTGGAGCTGCGTCCCGCACTGAAGAGCGAATTCGCCGCGCTGTCCGACGATCTCACGGGCTTCTGGCGGACCCAGGCGATCTGCGCCGCCGTCGAGCTGGGGGTGTTCGAAGCCCTGCCGGCCACCGTCGAGGGAATGGCGAGGACATGCGGTCTGGATCCGGTCCGCACGCGACGGTTGCTGCGCGCCTTGGCGGAACTTCGCTTGGTGACGGAGGCAGGCGACGGATGGAACGTCACTGCGCGCGGCGCCTGTCTGAAAGCCGGGCACTCGTGTTCGCTCGTCGGCGCCGCCCGAGAGTACGGTCGTTTTTTCCCGCGGACGTGGGAGGCGCTGCCCCGGGCGCTCCGGTCCGATTCCGACTGGCGGGCGCCGGACGTCTTCGGCGAGGTCGCGGCCGATCCCGCCCGCGTGGCGTCCCACCATCGGATGCTGATGAGCTACGCCCTGCACGACTACGGCCCGGTCCCCGCCGCCCTCGGGTTGCGGGGCGACGAGCGGGTGATCGACGCGGGCGGTGGGCTTGGCGTCCTTGCGGGGCTGCTCGTGGAGGCTTACCCCGATCTGCACGTCACGGTTCTCGACCGCCCGGAGGTCATCGGGCAGGCAGCGCGGCGGCAACCCGGAGGTCCGGTGCTGCTCCGGCCCGCGGACATCTTCGACCCGTGGGGGATCGAGGGCAATGTGGTGACGATGGCTCGCGTTCTTCACGATTGGGATGACGCTCGGGCCCTCGAGCTTCTTCATCGTGCGCGCTGTGCGCTGCCGGTCGGCGGCCGGTTGTTCGTGATCGAGATGGTGCTGGCCGAGAACGGGGCAGCGGGCGGCCTGTGCGATCTGCATCTGCTTGTAGCCACCGGTGGCAGAGAACGGACGGCAGCCGAGTACGCTGCCCTGCTCGGTCAGGCAGGGTTCGACTTCAGCGGCGTTCGGCGGACTGCGGCCCTGCCTTCAATCGTCGAGGGAGTGGCGCGATGAACGCCACGGACTGGCGCATTCCTCCTTCCGTGACGCGATGGCTCGCCGAGATGCCGCCGGACGCACCGGTTGCCGTATTGCTGCGTCATTCGGTGCGCGACCAGCTTCCGCCCGCCGACGCCGGGTACGCGATTCCAATCACCCCGGTGTGACAGGCGGCAACCGCGCCAGTCCCGACCGAGAGCCGCCCCAACTCGCACGGACCTCCGTCGCCCCTATTCGTCTCCGGCGATACGTACACGACCAGCTCTCTTCCCTCCCTGTCCCACGCCGACCAAGCCTGATCGAGGCTCCGGGCGATCCGAGATTGAGCCCGTTCCCGGATTCTGTAAAGCGGACTCAGGGCCACAGATCGCCGAGGCTGAAGGTGATCGCGTCGAAGGGGCGGATGCTCACCGGCTCGTCGTCCTTCGCTGTGGCAATGAGCACCCACTCGCCCTCGCGGAGCTCGAACGCCTCCAAGGTACGGTCCGTCGGGTCGACGAGCCACAGGTGGCCGACGCCCGCAAGCGCGTAGAGGGGGCGCTTCTCGTGAAGGTCGAGCTTGCGGGTGGACGGGGAGAGCACCTCGCATACCCAGTCCGGAGCGAGCGTGAAATACGCGGTGTCGGGATAGTCCGGCATCCGCTCGCGGCGCCAGCCCGCCAGATCCGGAACCATGATCTCTTCATCGAGGTGCAGCTCGGGTTCGTCGATGATCCACCACCCGCCTGGACCGCCGCGGCCTTTGCCGAAGGGACTACCGAGCTCGACGCCGAGGTTGGAGGCCGCGAACGCGTGTCGCGACGCCGGCCGGGGGTGGGTGTGGAGCGTCCCGTTGATGATCTCGGCGACTAGGCGCGCCGGCGCGTCGAGCACGTCCTGATAGGTCGCCCGGGCGCTACGTTCAGCTGTGCTTGTCACCATGGGATCGGGTTCTTCTGAGGGCTCCGGTGTGATCAGATCACACAAATCCAGCCATTCTTGAATCTGATTACCACTCAAGCCAAGCGTAACTTGAGCAGCCGCTCCGGCATCGGCGGCGTCCTCAGCGCGACGTAGACGAGTCGCGGGATGATGTCGGGCAGGTCGAAACGACGATTGAAC
>JAJDTI010000192.1 GCA_022827245.1 Pseudomonadales bacterium
GTCCTTCGGGCATCCGAACATCTTCCCGAACCTCTGGGTCTCGACGAGTCCGCAGGTCTGCCTGCGCATCCCGCGGGGACCGCTCGAGACCGAACTCTGGTGGTTCACCTACCAGACGAAGGAGATGAGCGAGGGCCAGCGGCGCCGCAACCTCTACATGGCGAACCACTACTTCGGACCGGCGGGGCTGCTCGAACAGGACGACGCGGAGAACTGGAGTCACGCCACGTTCGGGGCGAAGGGCGCGTTCGCGCGGACGCTGCCGGCGAATCTCACGATGGGCAAGGGCGCGGACCGGGTCCTGGCGGATCCGTCCGGCCAGGCGCGCGTCGAGACCGTGGTCAACGAGCACGGCCAGCGGTGGACCTACCAGTCGTGGCAGGAATGGATGCGCGCCGGGAGCTGGCGGGAACTCATCGCCGGTCACTCGATGCCACCGACCGGCGCCGTCTGATGGAGGACGCCCGGGACCGGGCCCGGGACCGACGGCTGCTGCTCAAGCACGAGGTCGAGGAGTTCCTGTTCCACGAGGCCGATGTCCTCGACTCCCGGCGCTACGAGGACTGGCTCGAACTCCTGACCGAGGACATCCACTACTGGATGCCGGTGCGCCGGACCACGACGGCGCGCGAACTGGACCGGGAGTTCACGAAACCCGGTGGCGTCGCGTTCTTCGACGACGATCTCGCGACGCTCAGGATGCGCGTGGACCGCATGCTCATCGGCCGCGCGTGGGCCGAAGATCCGCCGTCGCGCACGCGGCGGCTCATCACGAACGTCCGCGTCGTTGCGGGCGACGGGCGGGGCGAGGGCGCCGAGGTGACGGTCGCGTCGAACTTCCAGCTCTACCGGACCCGCCTGAACAGTGACGAAGACTCCTGGATCGGTCGGCGCGAGGACGTCCTGCGCCGCGTGGCCGCGGACTTCCGCCTCGCGAGGCGGCACATCTTCCTGGAGCAGACCGTTATCCTGTCGCAGAACCTCAGCAGCTTCTTCTGACCGGTCATGCTTGAAGCCCCCGATCCGCGCAGCGTGCATCGGCTTGGCATGCACGACGGATACACCGTGGCGCTGCGGCGGCACGGCAACCCGGACGGACCCCGCCTCGTCCTGAGTCACGGGAACGGTTTCGCGGTCGACGCGTACTGGCCGTTCTGGTCGCACTTCGTGGACCGCTTCGACCTGTTCCTGTTCGACATCCGCAGCCACGGGTGGAACGCCGTGGGCGACCTGGATGCGCACCACATCGGCATGGCCGCCGCCGACTTCGGGACCGTCTCGCGGGAGATCGACCGCGCCTTCGGCGACAAGCCGAAGGTGGGCGTGTTCCACTCCCTGGCGGCGATGGCGGCGGCACACGCGGCCATCGGCCACGAGTACGAGGCGCTGCTGCTGTTCGACCCGCCGATCCACCTGCCGGGGAAGGAGGCGGCGCAGCTCGAGCGGCTCGGGTCGGGCATGGGTGCGGCCACGCGCAAGCGACGCGAGCGGTTCGGGACGGCCGCGGAGTACGCCGGGTTCCTGGCGGGCAAGCCGGCGTTCGGACTCGTGGGCGCCGAGCGGCTGGAGCTTTTCGCGCGCACGACGCTGCGTCCGGCGGCCGATGGGGACGGTTACGAACTGCGTTGTCCGCGGGACCACGAAGCGCAGCTCTGGGACGAACTCTACCCCTTCGCCCGAACGGTCGACTTCGCCGCGATCACGTGTCCCGTCAAGGTGATCGGGTCCGATCCCACGATTCCCAACTCGTTCCTGCCGGCGACGAAGATGCCCGAGCTGCTGCGGCTGGACTACGATTTCGTCCCCGACACGAGCCACCTGTTGCTGTTGGAGCAGCCGGAGGTCTGCGCCGCCTTGGCGCTGGAGTATCTCGAGCAGACGGGGAACGCGGGACGGTAGGCAGCTCCCCAAGCCGCCAACGGTTCGGCGCGGACCGGGCTCAGGCGGCCCGGCGGTGTCCCTTCATGCGCACCGCGGGTCGCCGCTTGAGGCGTTGCGACACCGGATCGATCTCGATGCCCACGGATTCGAGCGCCGTGAGGCCGAGGATCGGCTCGACATCGTCGGGTCCGAAGCCGACCGTCGCGCCGACTATCTCGCCCATGAACTCCACTTCGGCGGGCGTGATGTCGACGGTTTGGCGGCGCCCATCGGCCAGTTCGTAGGTGCGGCGGCCCCTCGGGGCGAGACCGATGCCGCGCAGAGCGCTGGCCGGCGCCACGCAGTCGGTTGATCCGGCATCTACCCGGAAGAGCCCGTCCCAGGACCGCTCCGGGTCGGCGGGGTTGCGGATCGTGACGGTGACCTGAACGATGCCCATGGGAACGCCCTGGAGGTTGGTTCCGGCCGAGTTGTACTCGACGACATCGTCGGCCCGCAAGGGCGGAAGGCGATCAGCCAGCGTCGGGGTCGAGCGAGCACTCGCTCATGAACCGCATCATCTCGGTCCCGTCCCTGCTGTCGTAGAAGCGGATCATGGCCTCGTTGAACTCGAGCGCCCGTCGCGCCGGGACGGAGATGCCGTCCTCCCCGGCTGACAGCAGGATGCCGTTCATCATGAGCCGCGACGTGCGCTTGTTGCCGTCGTAGAAGAACTGGTGCAGGGCCCCGAAAAGGAACGTCGCGATGGCGCGCTCGCACGCGTTCGGGACGCGCCGGAGCGCGGCGATGCCGGTGTCGTAGAGCCCGGACAGCGCCTCCGGCGGCGGAGGCCGGTAGTCGGTCCCGGCGATGGTCACGGACCCGGTGCGGAAGACGCCCCACTCGACGGCCTCCTCGCGAGCCACGAGTGCGTGGAGGGTGCAGTATGTGGGGCGGTCCAGTGCGAAGCTCCCGGCCTCGACGCGGCGCAGCAGTTCCTTCCAGCTTGCGGCCTGGTTGACCACCTGCCGCGCGTCCTCCACGCGGTGGCCGCCGACGGTCACGCCATCGAGGAGCGTCTTGACCTCGGGGAGGGTGAACGGATTGCCCTCGAGGGCGACGGTGTCGTGGACCACGCCTTCGAGCACCTTCCGGACGTGGAAACAGGCGCGCCGCACATCGGGCGTCCGCGCGGCCGGGAATGCGATCGCGTCGTAGTGGAAGCCCAGGTGCCCGAAATGGTCGGCGTCCATGACCGTCTGTCCGCGGGAGTGGTCCCGATTCTCGCGGAACCCGCACGGCAGGGAAACCCGCTCGCTTCGCTCCCGCCTTCAATGCTATGGTCGCGGCCGGTCCGATCGAACGCGAGCCCGCCCATGGAAGTCTCCATCACCTACTGCAACGCCTGAAACTACAAGCCGAAAGCGGTCAGTCTGGCTGCCGGTCTGAAAGAAGCGTTCGGCGTCGACGCCGAGCTGGTCGCGGGCGGGGGCGGCATCTTCGACGTGAAGGTCGACGGCGCCCTCGTCTACTCGAAGCACGAAACCGGAGAGTTCCCGGACGAGCGCCGGCTCATCGGGCAATTGTCCGAAGCGCGTCAGGCGGACGTGTCGGGATAACCGCGCCGCACGGCGTTTAGGGGCGGTCGCCGCCGCCCGATCCCGCGAGTTCCAGGGGCCTTCGCCCGAAACCCAGGCCGTCCACGATAGCGATGGGGTGCCCCGGTGGGGACGCTGCACGCATGCGGGGGCGGGCCGTCTTGAAGAGGAGAGAACCATGGAGAAACACCAGTCCATCCTGGGCCGCGCGGGAGCGGCTCTTGCCGGCCTGTTGCTGGCGGGCGCCGCGACGGCGCAGGAGACTCCGTCGGAGTCCGGCGATGGCGTCACCGTCGTGGAGGAGATCGTTGTCACCGCCAACAAGCGGTCGCAGTCGATCCAGGACGTCGCCGGCTCCCTCAGCGCGCTCGGCGCGGAGGACCTCGATGCGAAGGGCATCAAGGACATGTACGACATCCAGTTCGCGGTCCCGAGCCTGCACTTCGGGCAGTTGCTCGGCACGCAGAGCATCGCGATCCGCGGCATCGGCGAGTTCGCCAGG
>JAJDTI010000099.1 GCA_022827245.1 Pseudomonadales bacterium
TCGAGGCGCCCGCCGCGACCCTCTACCGCCCGGGCCGCGCCGCCGGCGTCGTGGCCGCCGAGGTCGCCGCGGCCGTGCCCGCCGCCGGCGTCGTGGTGGAGGCCTCCAGCCGGCCCGGAACCGGCGCGGCCGTCATCGGCCCCGACGTCGAGTCGGGCGTCCTCGCGACCGCGTCGGCTGGCGACGTTGGACAGCGGGTCGAGGTCCTCGCCGCAGCGGCGCGGGGGAGGACGTTCGCGTCGGCGCCGGGCGACCTGGTCGTCGCCGGCGGGTGAGGGATTCAAGGTGCCCGCGAAGCCCCGGTGGCTCCTCGCCATCCCCGACGCCATCAGCCAGCTCGAGCAGCTCGACCGGCAGCTCCTCACCCGGCGCGACATCGAGCGGCTCTTCGGCGTCGGAAAGGTGCGCGCCGCCGCCCTCATGACGACCTTCGGGGCCGAACTCGTCGGCAACCAGAAGACCCTGCCGCGGACCAAGCTCCTGCAGCTGCTCAAGAAGCACCGGGGGCGGGCCGCGTTCCGCCACGAGGAGGAACGCCGCGAGCGCCTGGCCTCCGAGCTCCAGAAGGCGCGGCTGACCGGGGTCCGGTTCAAGGTGCCGGCCGAGAACATGAGCGCGAAGCTGGCGAACTTGCCCGATGGGGTGACGGTCGAGCGCGGGCGGATCGAGGTGCGGTTCGACGGGGCGGAGGACGCCCTGATGCGGCTCTACACGCTGGCCCAGGCGCTCGGGAACGACTTGGGGCGGTTCCAGGCGCTCGTCGGTCGTTGAGTGGGGGAGAGGTGGTGCACGAATGACGGACGCCCTGGTGCCGGTGGTCGAGACGCCGGCGGTCGACGCGGCCGCGGCCGCGGAGGCGACCTCAGGCGTGGTGCCGGCGGGCTCGGCGGCGCTCGCGTTGCCGCGGGTGATCGTCGAGGCGGGGCCGACGGCGGTGGGGAAGTTCGTGGAGTTCTTCGCCGGAAGGATCGCGAACGAGCGGACTCGGGCGGCGTACGCGCGGGCGGTGGGGCAAT
Source organism: Pseudomonadales bacterium (assembly GCA_022827245.1). Classification (GTDB taxonomy): domain Bacteria; phylum Pseudomonadota; class Gammaproteobacteria; order Pseudomonadales; family Azotimanducaceae; genus VXNE01. The sequence continues at coordinate 1,017 of JAJDTI010000099.1, forward strand.
TCCTCGGGTGGTGCGAGGGGCGAGGCCTCGGGTTGCGCGAGGTCTCGCCCCTCCACGTGGCTGCCTACATCCGGACGCACCCGGGGTCGGCCCCGACGGTGAAGCAGCACCTGGCCGCGATCCGCATGCTCGGCGACTGGCTCGTCGTCAGCCAGGTCCTGCCGGTGAACCCCGCCGCGGCCGTCCGGGGGCCGAAGCACGTCGTCACCAAGGGTGCGACGCCGGTCCTCTCGCCGGCCGAGGCGAGGAAGCTCCTCGAGTCTATCGACACGGGCTCGCTGGCTGGGCTCCGGGACCGGGCGCTGCTCTCGGTAATGCTCTACAGCTTCTCCAGAGTCAGCGCGGTCCTCGGGATGCGTCGGCAGGACTACTTCGGGCAGTCGAGCCGGGGCTGGTTGAGGCTCCACGAGAAGGGCGGGAAGCGGCACGACGTGCCGGCCCACCACCGTGCGGCGGCGGCCCTCGGCGCCTACCTCGAAGCGGCCGGGCTCGAGGAGCCGAAGGCGGCGCTCTTCCAGAGCGTGGATCCGGCGCGGCGCCGGCTGACGGGGCGGGCGCTCGAGCGGCGGGTCGTCCTGGCGATGATCAAGCGTCGCGCCGCGGCGGCGGGGCTGCCGCCCTCGACGTGCTGCCACACGTTCCGGGCGACGGGGATCACGGCGTACCTCTCGAACGGGGGGACACTTGAGCACGCGCAGCAGATCGCGGGGCACGCGTCGCCGAAGACGACGAAGCTCTACGACCGTACGGCGGACACGGTGACCGTCGACGAGATCGAGCGGATCGTGATCTGAAAGAGGATGAAGAAGGGCCTCGTGTTCGGCATCTTCGCGGCGTCGGCCAGGTGGCCGCTTGTCGGTCACGGCCGGCGGCCGGCTGCGATGGAGTACGTCAGAGGAGGACTGACCATGCGTTACTACGCACACAGTAGTCAAGGCCCGAGGGAGGAATGGCAGACGTTCGCGGATCACGCGGGCGGTGTCGCCGACCGCGCCGCCGAGTTCCTGCAAGACTTCGGGCTGGGCGACATAGCCCGCGCATGGGGGATGCTGCACGACGTCGGCAAGGTCACGAGGGAGTTCCAGGACATCCTGGCCGGGAGCACCCGGCGCTTCGACCACTCAGCGCCCGGCGCCAAAATCGCGCTCGATCAGTACAGCAGGTGTGGCCGGCTGCTGGCGCCCGGTGTCGCCGGACATCATGCGGGGATGGCGGACTGGAGCGCGCTCGAGGACCGGCTGCGGCGGGCTGCGGAGCCGGACCAGGCGTGGGAGGGCTTGGTGGACCTCCCGACGACCGTGATCGACGCCGTTACGGCCAGACGGTTCGGCGACGCGTTCGCGTGCCAGCTTCTCGCCCGGATGCTGTTCTCCGCCGGCGTTGACGCAGACTACCTGGACACGGAGGCGTACTACGACAGTGTGGAGGGACGGGGCAGGCAGCGAGGCGGCCACCCGACGCTCGTCGAGCTGCGCGATCGGCTGACTGAACACCTCGACTCCTTGCCCGCCGCCGGCAGCGAGATGAACCAGCTCCGGCGCGAGGTGCTGGACCACGTGCGAGAAGCAGCCAGCGAGCCGCAAGGCGTGTTCACGCTGACTGTGCCGACCGGCGGCGGCAAGACGCTCTCGTCGCTGGCGTTCGCCCTGGACCACGCGCTGCAGCACGGGCTGCAGCGCGTCATCTACGTCGCGCCGTTCATGAGCATCATCGACCAGACGGTCAGGGTGTTCCGCGATGCGCTGGGCGGCGGCGACTTCGTGATCGAGCACCACAGCACCTTCGACGACCGGCAGCTCGGGCGGGACGACTCCCGGGACCGGCATCGGCTGTCGATGCAGAACTGGGACGCGCCCGTCGTGTGCACGACCTACGCGCAGTTCATGGAGAGCCTGTTCTCGAACCGTCCGTCGCGCTGCCGGAAGCTGCACAACGTTGCCGGCAGCGTGGTCATCCTGGACGAGCCGCAGTCGCTGCCGCTCATGTTCCTCCGCCCGTGCGTCGCGGCCCTCAAGGAGCTGGCTCGAGTGTGGCGGACGACCGTCGTGCAGTGCACCGCCACGCCGCCGGCGCTGGCCGAGGCTGGAGACGATGGCTTCCGGGGGGGCTTCGTCGAGGTGCGCGAGCTGGCGCCTGACCCTCGAGCGCTGCACGACAGAACACGGAGGCGCACGACAGTGCATGCCGATGATGTCGTCGGCGGCGTGCAACTGGGCGATGTGGGGCTGGTGCGGCGGCTGAGCGAGCATCGGCGGGTTCTCTGCATCGTGAACAGCCGGCGCCACGCCCGGAAGCTCCGGCGAGAGCTGGACGACGAGGGGGCCTTCCACCTCTCCGCGTCGATGTGCCCGGCCCATCGGCAGGCTGTCCTCGAAGACGTCAAGACCGCCTTGGAAGACAGGGACAGGGCCGTGCGGCTGATCGCGACGCCCGTGGTCGAGGCCGGCGTCGACATCGACTTCCCGGTCGTGTACCGCGCGCTGGCCGGGCTGGAGTCGATCATCCAGTCCGCCGGGCGCTGCAACCGGGAGGGCGAGCTCGACGCCGGCGACGTGTTCGTGTTCGAGCCGGAGTCGACGCGGGACAGCCGGGCGCCAGACGACATCCGCAGACGCGGCGGGATGTCGCGGAACGTGCTTCGCGGGAGCGAAGACGCGACCGCCTTGGACACGTTCCAGGCGTACTGCAGGCTCCTCTACTGGGTCGCCGGCGACGAGCTGGACGGGAAGCAGATCTTGCGCAAGATCGACGAGGCAGGGCGCCGGCTGGAGTTTCCGTACGAGGAGATCGCCAACGACTTCAAGCTGCTCGACGACTTCCAGCAGCCGATCGTGGTGCCGTGGGGCGATGCGCGACAGCAGATGCGCGGCTTGGTGCACGAGTCGTCCGCCCGGGTGGTCGCCCGGCGGCTCCAGCCGTATGTCGTGCAGATCCCGCCGCGCGTCTGTGCGAAGCTGATGGAGGCCAGGGACGCGGAGCTGTTCCGGGACGACGAGTTCGGTGATCGGTTCGTGGTACTATCGAATCCTGACCTCTACAGACAGGATGTCGGGTTGGTCACGGACCAGCCCGTGGGTTGAAACGGTGCGTGGGCATTGCTGGTGACCAGTGCCCGCCTCTTGACAGGGGCGGGCACCGCGGTCTATAACACTTCGGTGCCTGGGCAATGCTAATCAAAGGAGGTGCGATGACAGGTAACGCGTTGAGACTCCGCGTATGGGGCCCGTACGGGCTGTTCACGCGGCCCGAGATGAAGACCGAGCGGGTGTCGTACGACGTGCTGACGCCGTCGGCCGCCCGCGGGATCTTGGAGGCGATCCACTGGAGGCCCGCCATCCGGTGGGTTGTGGACCGGATACACGTGCTCCGGCCGATCCGGTTCGAGACCTTGCTGCGGAACGAGGTCGGGAGCAAGCTGCCGGCACGGAGCGCCCAGGCCGCGATGCGCAAGGGCTCGACCGAGGGGCTGCGCCTGCTGGTCGAGGATGCGCGGCAACAGCGCTCCGCCACCCTGTTGCGCTGCGTCGGCTACGTCATCGAGGCCCACGTCAAGCTGACCGGACAGGCGCCCGAGGACACCGTCTCGAAGCACGAGAGCATGTTCCGGCGCCGCGCGGAGCGCGGGCAGTGCTTCCACCGGCCGTACCTCGGCACGCGGGAGTTCGCGGCCGACTTCGAGCTCGCGGACGGCACGGTACCGTCGGAGCTGCCGGCCGACCAGCGGGACCGGGACTTGGGGTGGATGCTCCACGATCTGGACTACGGCACCGACCCGCCGACCCCGCGGTTCTTCCGCGCCGAGATGAAGAACGGCGTCATCGAGGTGCCGCCGCTCAACTCCGAGGAGGTCAGGACATGATCCTCCAGGCGCTCGTCAGGCTCTACGACCGGCGGGCCTCGGAAGGCGACATGCCGCCGTACGGCTTCTCGGAAGAGGGCATCTCGTTCGCCATTCTCCTGGATCGGGAGGGATGCCCGAAGGGCACCCAGAGCCTGCAGGACACCTCGGGAAAGCGGGCGAGACCGTCCCGCAGGCTCGTGCCGGCCCAGCCAGGGCAGCGGGCGGTCAACGTCAGGCCCAACTTCCTGTGGGACAACACGGGGTACGCGCTGGGCGTGAGGCGCGATCGGGAGTCGGGCGACATGGTCCGGGTCCGCCGCGGCGAGCACGAGGCGTTCAAGCAGTTCCACGCCGATCTGCTCGCGGAGCAGGACGACGAGGGGCTGTGCGCGGTGCGCCGTTTCCTGGAGCGCTGGGAGCCGGATGAGTACGAAGAGCGGCTGCCCGATTCGGACGAAATGCTCGGAGCGAACGTGACGTTCATGCTGGTGGGGACCGAGGGACTCGTCGCTGATCGAGAGGCTGCACGATCCGTGTGGGCGCGGCACTTGTCGAGGAACCAAGGCAAGCCTGGGCCGTGCCTGATCACCGGCTCGCACGTCAACCCGGTCGCACGCTTGCACCCTCCGATACGAGGGGTCGCCGGCGCACCGTCCACAGGCGCGTTGCTGGTCTCGTTCAACGAGCCGGCGTTCGAATCGCACGGCAGGGCGCAAGGCGGCAACGCCCCCGTGTCGGAGCTGGCGGCGTTCAAGTACGGGACAGCTCTGAACGCTCTGCTGGCGCGGGGCAGCCGCCGGCGCATCAGCATCGGCAACACGACAGTGGTGTTCTGGGCCGAAGCCGGCAGCCGGCAGGAAGCCGAGGCCGCGGAGGACGCGTGCTTCCTGCTCACGGAACCGCCGCCGGGCGACGACGACGAGGCGGTGCACGTGCGGAAGGTGCTGAAGAAGGCGGCGCGCGGATACCTGCGGATCCACGAGGTCAGACCGGAGTGCGAGGAAGACACGCGCTTCTACGTCCTGGGCCTGGAGCCGAATCGAGCACGCCTGGCCGTTCGCTTCTGGTACGAGACGACCATCGGGGACCTGGCCCGCCGGGTGGGCGAGCACTGGAGCGATATGCGGCTGGAGCCGGAGCCGTGGCGCACGCCGCCAGCGGCGTGGCTGCTGCTGCTGGAAACGGCGGTGCAGCGGAAGCGCGAGAACATCTCACCCTCGCTGGTGGCGCCGCTGACCCGAGCGATCTTCATCGGCTCTCAGTATCCGCAGTCCCTGCTCTCGTCGGTGCTTGCTCGTCTACGGGCCGACGGGAACCTGACGGGCGTGCGAGCCGCCATGCTCAAGGCGTGTATCCGGCGTCCTGAGCGCATGTCACAACCGGGAAAGGAGGACGACCTCGTGAGCTTGGACACTACCAGCGGCAACGTGCCCTACCTGCTCGGCCGGCTGTTCGCGGTCTTCGTGTACGCCGAGGACAGCTTGATGCGGACTACGCCCGAGAAGAGAAGAAGCGCCACCATCAGCGACAGGTGGTTCGGCTCGGCTTCTTCGGCTCCAAGAAGGGCGTTTCCCAGTCTGATGCGGGGATTCAGACACAACATCTCGAAGCTCGACAAGGACAGCAAGCGCAGGAATTCGGGCAGACGGGCCGACAGAGCAGCCGGCGAGATCGCCGACGCGCTACCGTCGCCGGGCGACCTGCCGAGCTTCATGGCGCCGGAGGACCAGGCGCGGTTCTTCGTCGGCTACTACCACCAGGAGCGTGCGCTGTACACCAGGACGTCGGCAGGCGAGACCGGCAAGGAGGAGAGCGAATGAACGACGTGGTGAAGAACCGATACGACTTCGTGTACCTGTTCGACGTGGCGGACGGCAACCCGAACGGAGACCCGGACGCCGGGAACCTGCCGCGGACGGACCCCGACACCAACCACGGCCTTGTGACCGACGTGTGCCTGAAGCGGAAGGTGCGTGACTACGTGCAGCTCCTCGACCGGAGCGGCTGCGACATCTTCATCCAGTCCAAACGCGCGCTGAACCCGCTGATCGCGGAGGCGTGCGAGGCCTCGCGGCAGGAGGACTACGCGAAGGACGGCGGTGGTTGGGACAAGAGCAAGGCGAAGAACCGCAGCCAGTCGGACATTGCAGAGTTGCAGCGGTGGCTCTGCCAGAAGTACTTCGACATCCGCGCGTTCGGCGCGGTCCTGTCGTCGGGACCCAACGCGGGTCAGGTAAGGGGGCCGGTGCAGTTCACCTTCGCGCGTTCGGAAGAGCCCATCCATCCGCAGGAGCACGCCATCACCCGCGTCGCCGACGTGGACAAGGAGGAAGGCGAGATGGGCCGCAAGGCCATCGTGCCCTACGGCCTGTACCGCATGCACGGCTTCGTGTCGGCCGCCATCGCCGGCCGGACCGGCTTCTCCGTGGAGGACCTGGAGCTGCTGTGGTCGGCCCTGAAGCAGATGTTCGAGCACGACCGCTCGACCGCGCGTGGCGAGATGAACGCCCGGGGACTGTTCGTCTTCGAGCATGAGACGCCGCTCGGCAACGCACCGTCACACCGGCTGTTCGAGCGCGTCTCGGTCGCGAGAAGCGGGGACGGCAACGCGCCGGCGCGAAGGTTCTCGGACTATGTCGTCCGGGTGGACGCCGAGGGGTTGGCTTCGGGAGTGAATCTCGTGCAGTGGCTGCCGTGAGCCTGCGAGCACTCCAGTGAGGCTTGAAGACCCCGGCAGCACTCGAAGTGCTCGCAGATACGCGGGTTGGCTATCGGGTCACAGCGTGGCTCGACATCTAATCCTTACAGTTGAATCTCTGCAAAGAGGAGCGCTCGCAAGTATGCGAGCAAATGCCTGCGTAGTAGTAGGTTACGCAGGGCTGGGTGGGTCTCCCCGTCGGCGGGGAGCGGATTGAAACCGGCGAATCCCGGATCATCGGCGAGAGCCGTTCCAGGGGGTGGGTCTCCCCGTCGGCGGGGAGCGGATTGAAACGACTACCGGGCCGCGGTGGAGTCGGCGGCCGGCGAGGGTGGGTCTCCCCGTCGGCGGGGAGCGGATTGAAACGATACGTGGCTGTTGGGCCTGTTGAGCCTGACCGACGGTGGGTCTCCCCGTCGGCGGGGAGCGGATTGAAACTACTGGCTCGCGCTCTCCAGGTAGAGGCCCTTCTTGGGGGTGGGTCTCCCCGTCGGCGGGGAGCGGATTGAAACAACACGCTGATGCAGGACGTCCACGACATGACCTCGGGCAGGTGGGTCTCCCCGTCGGCGGGGAGCGGATTGAAACACCTTGACGTTGAGCCGCTTCCGCACCTCGCGGGCGAGCGAGGTGGGTCTCCCCGTCGGCGGGGAGCGGATTGAAACGCCTTCGGGGGCGGCGCGGTCACCGCCTGTTTGAGAGGGTGGGTCTCCCCGTCGGCGGGGAGCGGATTGAAACCAGACGTACGTCAAGAACAAGGCGCCGGCGAAGAAGGAGGTGGGTCTCCCCGTCGGCGGGGAGCGGATTGAAACCCTGTATTAGGTCGCAAAGCGCCCCACTCATCCGCAGATGGTGGGTCTCCCCGTCGGCGGGGAGCGGATTGAAA
>JAJDTI010000191.1 GCA_022827245.1 Pseudomonadales bacterium
GAAGGATTTCGTGGCTCAATCACGCGGCCTGCAAGGCTCCCTGTGTACGCTTCGCAGACAGCGTCGCCACTGCCCACGCAACACTCGGTTCCGGCTGGTCGGTCAACCTTGGCCGGTCGGGACTCTCACCCGCTGGGTCGCAGAGAAGGTTTCCGTCACGTCATAGCATGACCTCCCCCTTCACCAAGCTTCGCCTGGCGCAAGACGAGCCCCTCCCCTACACTCCCCAGGTCTAGATCGTCCGAGCGGTCAGGACGGGACCCGCGAGGAACGCCCCTCCGACGCTGTGCCTGATCGAGGCCAACTCCATGACCTTCCGGGCGCGTGCCGCCGGGTTCGGGGGCGACCGGGGCAACGTCGTCCTGCTGCACGGCTTCCCCGAGTCCTCGGCCATGTACGCGCCCATGATTCCGGCGCTCGCGCGGGCCGGCTACCGGGTCGTGGCGCCCGATCAGCGCGGTTACAGCCCCGGCGCGAGACCTCTCGGCCTGGACGCCTACGCCACGGAGAAGCTTGCGGCGGACGTGTTCGCAATCGCGGATGCGGTCGGTTTCGACCGCTTCCACCTGGTCGGCCACGACTGGGGCGCGGCGGTCGGCTGGCTGATGGTGTTCGACGTCTCGCCGCGCATCCGGAGCTGGTCCGCGCTGTCCATTCCGCACATGGGCGCGTACGCGGCCGCGATCGCGGAAGACCCGGACCAGCGCGAACGCAGCGCCTACCTCGGGTTCCTGCAGTTGCCCTGGCTGCCGGAGGCGCTCTTCAGCTTCAACGGGTTCGCCATGATGCGCACCGGGGTCTACAGCGAGCATGGACCGGAGATCGTCGAGGAGTACGCGGCCATCTTCTCCGAGCCCGGTGCCCTGACGGCGGCGATCAACTGGTACCGGGCCTCCGGCCTGGCGACCCGCCCGTCACAGCTCTCCGTCACGATTCCCACAGCGTTCATCTGGGGAAACCAGGACCCCGTGGTCGGCGACCGGGCGCTGCAGACACAGCGGCAGTACTTCGACGGCAACCTCAAGGAGACCGAACTCGATACCGGGCACTGGCTGATGGAGACGGAAGCGCGCGCGGTCACCGACGCCGTGCTCGAGCACATCGAACGGCATCGCTGAAGGGCGCCGGCGTCAGCGCCGCGCCCCCACCGCCGCCTGCCGTCCGGCGAGGCGGCTGTAGAGACCGCCGGCAGCGATCAGTTCGTCGTGCGTGCCGGTCTCGAGGGTGCGGCCGGCGTCCAGCACGACGATCCGGTCGGCGTTGCGCACCGTGGAGAGGCGGGGCGCGATCACGATCGTCGTGCGCTCGGTCATCAGTTCCTCGAGCGCGTGACGCACCGCCTGCTCGTTCACGGCGTCGAGATGCGAGGTCGCTTCGTCGAGGATGAGCACCCGGGCATCCTTCAGGAACGCCCGCGCGATCGCCACGCGCTGCCGCTGCCCGCCGGACAGGCGCACGCCCCGCTCGCCGACGCGCGTCTCCAGGCCCTCCGGGAGGGCGTCCACGAACGGGCCCAGGGAGGCCCGGCGTACCGTTTCGTCGAGTTCCGCTCCGGTCGCCTCCGGCTTCGCGATGAGGATGTTGGCCCGCAGGGTCTCGTTGAAGAGATACGTGTCCTGGGTGACCAGCGCAATGCGGTCGCGCAGTTCGTCGAGCCGGTAGGCCCGCAGGTCGTGGCCATCGAACCGGATGACCCCGGCGCCCGGGTCCCAGAAGCGCATCAGGAGGTGCGCGGCCGTCGTCTTGCCGGCCCCCGATGGACCGACCAGCGCCACGGTCTTGCCGGCCGGCACCGTGAAGGTCGCGCCATCGAGCGCCAGGCGGCGGTGTCCGGGATACGAGAAGGCGACGTCGCGGACTTCGATCCCGGCGCCCGCGGGCCCCGGCCGCGCGCCTGCCCCCGGCCCGTCCGTCACCGCCTCGACCTCGTTGTGGACCGCGTGGAGCCGCCGGGTGGCGCCTAGCGTGTCCGCGAGCTGTCGACCGATGTGGGCGATCTCGGACACCGGCAGGAACGCCGCCATCGCGAGCAGGGTCAGCATGGGCAGGAGCGCGGGATCGACCGCATCCGTGGCGACCAGGCGCGCACCGGTCGCCACCACCACGAGCCCGCCGAGACCGGTGACGGCTTCCAGGATCGCGGTCTGCTTCGTGAGGTCGGCGAAGAAGGGCAGCCGCAGCGCCGTGTGGCGCTCGATGCGCGCGACGAACTCGGCCCCGCGCGCCCGCGTGCGCTGAAACGCCAGGATCTCCGGCAGCCCCTGGATGGTGTCCACCGCGTGCGCGTTCATGTCGCCGAAGGCCTCCCGCGCCCGCGAACCGAGCGCGTCGATGCGCCGACGGGCGAGGAAGGGGCTGATCGCCACGGCGGCCAGGAACGGCGCGAGGGCGAGCGCCATGGGCCAGCCGAACCACGCGAGGGTCCCGACGACGGCCGCCGGCACCAGCACCGCCACCAGGGACGGCGCCACGGTGTGCGCGAAGAAATATTCCACGAGTTCGACGTCATGCGTCGCCATCCCCACGAGGTCCCCGGTACGGCGCCGGACGAGGTACGCCGGCGCGAGCCGGTCCAGCTTGTTGAACAGGGCGATGCGCATCTCCGCCAGCATGCGGAACGCCATGTCGTGGGCGAACCACGACTCGAGCCAGTGCAGCACGCCGGCGAGGGGCGCGACGAATGCCAGGGCGACCAGATACGGCGCGTACGGTTCGCCGCGCTTCACCGCCGCTACCGCGAGGGCGCCCGCCACCGCGACGCCGATCAGGGCCGCCACCCTGGCAATCCCCAGCACCAGCACGACGGAGAACTTCACCCTCCACGGGACGACGTGGCGCAGCAGTTCGCGGAACACGCCGGTCCATCCCAGCCCCTCGGCGCGCAGGATCGCGTCGGTCGGTTCGTCGTGTGCGCCAGAACCGTCGACCTGTACGTCCTCGGGGGGCAACTCCCTTGGGCTCGCACTTCCGTCGACCACCGCCGCCACGGCCCCTTCGGACGCCGCGCTCTCTTCCGCCTGGGCGCCCATCAGCCGGAAGTAGGCGCCGCGTGCGCGCATCAGCGAAGCGTGGTCGCCGACCTCGACCACGGACCCCTGATCGAGCACCAGGATGCGGTCCGCTCCGACCACGCTCGACAGCCGGTGCGCGAATATCAGCGTCGTGCGGCCCCGCATCAGGCGGTCGAGCGCGGACTGGATGACCGCCTCGTTCTCGGCGTCCACTGCCGAGAGCGCCTCGTCGAGGACCAGGATCGGCGCGTCGCGGAGCACGGCCCGCGCGATCGCGATGCGCTGGCGCTGACCGCCCGAGAGCCTGATGCCGCGCTCGCCGATGACCGTCGCGTAGCCGTCCGGCAGCCGCGTGATGAACTCGTGCGCGTTCGCCGCGCGCGCGGCCGACTCGAGCTCCTCCGCGGAGGCATCGGCCTTGCCGAAGCGCAGGTTGTCCTCCACCGTCCCGTGAAACAGGTAGGTGTCCTGGTTCACCAACGCGACGTTGGCGTAGACGTCGTCGGCCCGCAGGTCGCGAACGTCGTGGCCGGCGATCCGCACGACGCCTTCGTCCGGATCGTGGAAGCGCAGCAGCAGGCGCACGATGGTGGACTTGCCCGCCCCGCTCTCCCCGACGAACCCGACCCGTTCCCCGGTTTCGACGCGGAAACCGAGCCCCCGGTGCGCGGCACGGCGCCCGCCAGGGTACGCGAATGACACGTCGTCGAACTCCACGACCGGGGCGAGGGGTCCGTCGAGGTCGACCGGCGCCGCCGGCGCTTCGACCCGCGGCCGCGCATCGAGCAGCGCGAAGATGTCGTCCGCCGCGGCGCGGCTCATCATGCCGTTGTGCAGGAGGGCCCGCAGGTCGCGCTGCGGGCGGAACACCTCGATGCCCATCATGAGCACGACCAGCAGCACGTCCAGGCTCATCTGCCCCCCGGACACGCGCCAGGCGCCGAGCCCGAGCACCGCCGCCGTGCCGACCGCGATGCCGGCGTCTGTGAGCCCGCGGGTCCCCGCGTTGGTCGCGAGCACCCACATGGTGCTGCGGAAGACCTCGTGCGCCCGCTCGGCAAGGAGCCGCCCACGCGCGGCGCTGCGGCCGAAGGCCTTGAGCGTGGCGAGCCCCTGGATCGCGTCGAGAAACTCCGCCGCGAAGGCGCGGTACGCCCGGGACCGGCGCATGCTGCTCTTAGCCTCATGCCGCTGCAACGCCAGCGGCGCGAACAGCGTGAACATCGCGAAGCCGAACATCAGCGCCGCGACGGGCAGGTCGTACGCGGCCAGCGCCGCGAACACGACGAGCGGCGTGATCACGGCAACCAGGAGTTGCGGCAGGTACTGACCGAAGTACGTCTCGAGCTGCTCGACCCCGTCGATCATGGAGATCATCACGGCGCCGGTCCGTTCCATTCCGAAGTGGGCGGGGCCGAGTGCGACCACCTTGGCGTACAGCCGCTTGCGCAACGCCAACTGCACCCGTACCGCGGTGCGATGCGCGACCATGGCGCGCGCATGCTCGAGGAAGCCGCGCAGCACCATCACCGCCGCCACGGCGACGAGGGGCGCCACCAGGTCGGCGAAGGTGTCCCCGGTGAAGACACGGGCCAGGAGCCAGCCCAGCAGCGCGAGGCGGCCGATCCCGACGAGGGACGAGGCGACCCCCATCGCCACGGTGGCCGCGATGCGTGCACGCACGCCGAGCGTGAACTGCCAGAGGCGGGGGTCGAAGAGCATTGGGGCGGGCGTTTCGGTCCTGGTGGCGGTTGCCGCACGCGATGGTAGCGGTTTCGGCTGCGGAGCGATCGGGCGCCGGCCTGGTGAACGGCCTAGGGGTATTCTCCTCTACCAGGTACAACGGCAATGACTGGGATTCCTTGAGCCAGGACTCCGTGCAGAGCAGGTTGGTGAAGGCGTTTCTCGAGCAGGAGGCACGGCTGCGGGGCTATCTGCGCCGCTTTACCGACAGCGACCACGACATCGACGACATCTGCCAGGAAACCATGACCCGCTGCCTCGAGGCGGCAAAGGCGCGTGAGATACAGCATCCGGGCGCGTTCCTGTTCGGCATCGCGCGCAACGTCGTGCGCAAGCGGTTCGAGCGCAAGTCCCGGTCGCTGATCGACTTCATCGCCGACTTCTCGCCGGATGACCACGTGGTGGATGCCAGGCCCCTCGATGACATCATGCACGAGCAGGAGCGGTTGACGCGGTATGACGAAGCCATCGCCCGGCTGCCGCCCCAGTGTCGGCGCGTCTTCGTGATGCGCAAGGTCTACGGCTACTCGCACCGGGAGATCGCCGACATGCTCGACATCTCCATCAAGACCGTCGAGAACCACGTTTCGACGGGACTGAAACGGTGCATTGACGAACTCGCCGTCATCGAGCGGGCTCCACGACGGCACAGGACCGTCGTCAGTTTCTCGAGGCGTCACTGAGACGGCCATGAAGGCAGATCATCAAACGGCTGACGCCATCATCACCGAGGCCTGTGCCTGGATCGCCCGGCTGGAAACCGGTGAGCTCTCCATCCCCGAACTGGCGGCGTTTCGCGAATGGATGCGACGCAGCCCACGCCACGCCACCGAGATCAACCGGCTGGCGCACCTGTCAGCGGACCTCGAGCGGCTGCCGGACTTCCCGCTGCGCAAGACAGACACCGACATCCAGGCGATGCCGGTCGGGCAGGCGACGGCAAGAAGCCGACGGTCGATCGTTCTCGCCGCGAGCGGCATGGCCGCCCTTCTCGTGGTGGCCGTCTCTCTGGCGCTCTGGCGGCCCGCCGCCAACGACACCAACGGCCCGCTTGCCACTCCGGTCGGCGGTTACCTCGAGAAGGAGTTGAGTGACGGCAGCCTCGTACGGCTGAACACCGACAGCCGGGTCGTCGTGGCCTACGACGGCGCGCGCAGGACGGTCCACCTGCAGCGTGGCGAAGTCTACTTTCAGGTGGCCGACGACGACCGGCCGTTTCTCGTGCGTGCGAAAGCGCGGGACATCCTCGCGACAGGCACCGCATTCGTGGTTCGCCTGCAGGACGAGCGGATCCGCGTCATGGTCACCGAGGGCCAGGTAGCCGTCAGTCAACAGGCCGTTGCACCCCGGCGCGGCGTGGCGGCCGGGACGCCGGTCGCACCGCCGCCCGCGCCGATCCTCCTGCAGGCCGGGCAGAACTACGAAGACTCGCCGACGAGCACGCCGCCCGTGACCCGGGTCCCCGAGACCGAAGTGCGCCGACAACTCGCCTGGCAACGCGGGTTGGTCGAGTTCACCGACACGCCCCTCGAGGAAGTGGTCGAGGACATCAGCCGATACACCGACCTCACCATACGCTTCGACGATGCGGAACTGCGCGCGGTCCGTTTCGGCGGCATGTTCCCCACGGGGGAGATCCATCGGCTGTTCGGCGTCCTCGAGTCGACCTATGGAATCTCCGTCGCGTACGTGGATGAGTCCACGGTTTCACTCACGTCAGGCCGCAGGGACTCTCCGTGACCTGCCCCCTGGTGTCGCGGCCGTCGCCCCGCTCGCCGATCGCCGGCGCGTAGGGGTTTTCCGAAACTGCGGGTACTTCCTGCTTGAAGCCGCTCATCGGACGCTGTTGTCGGGTAGTGAGCCTGTGTTCGGTAGCGTTCCTGCATCTTTCGGATGCGATGGCCGATGAACGCCATCCGTTGCGGATACCCGCGGCGCAGGCGGATGTCGCCCTCAAGGAACTCTCCCGGCAGAGCGGCTACCCGGTGATCTTTCGCACCAGCGAGGTGGCGGCCGTGCGCACCAACGCGGTCGCCGGCACGCTCACGGTGCGGGACGCTCTGAGTCTGATGTTCGAGGGTACGCCTCTGGTGGGCGGTCTGAGTCTGGAAGAAGTCGTCACGGCGTCTCTCAGACCCTCGGAGGGGCAACGCGGAGGGAGGACCATGAACAACCAGCCGTCAGACAAGAGACCACCGTTGCCCAGACGCCTGGGCACGGCCATCGCCACCGCCGCGTTCGCCGTTCCCGGCGCGTCGGCCGTGGCAGAGGAGCAGGCTGCCGCCAATGCGAGTCCCGGCTATGTCCTGGAAGAGGTAGTCGTCATCGCCAGGCAAGCGGAGCAGTCTCTGCTCGAAGTTCCCATTTCCGTCACCGCGTTCTCCACCGAGGATCTCGAGCACCTGCAGATCACGACCACCGAGGATCTCGAGGTGCGCGTCCCCGGACTGCAGTTCGGCTATCGCAGCCCGGCCACGATTCGCGGCATCGGGTCCCTGTTCGGCGCCGAGAGCGCGGTCGCCGTCTACTACGACGACGTGTACGTCGGCTATCCCATCTCCGGCCTGTTCGGTGTCCTCAACAACCTGTATGACGTGGAGAGCGTCGAAGTCCTGCGCGGACCGCAGGGCACGCTGTTCGGCAAGAACGCCGTTGCCGGCGCCGTGAGCTACAGGAGCCGACGGCCGCAACGCGAATTCGGCGCGGGCGTGACCGCCGAGGCCGCCAGCTACGACGGGCGCAGGGTGAACGCCTTCGTCACCGGCCCCCTGGGCGACAGTCTGGCCTATCGGCTGACCGGCGGCTGGGAAGAGAGTGACGGCGCCCAGGAGAACCTGGCCGGGCCCAACACGGACGGCCGCGGCAGTTGGAACGTTTCACCCCAGTTCGCGTTCACTGCCGGGAACCTGAGCGTGAACGTGAAGTACGTGCACGTGGACGTCGATGCCGGCCTGGAAGCGGAGGTTCCCCTTTACTTTCACGATCCCTCCCTGCCCTTCTATATCAATCCGGCGGGGGAACTCGACGAGGGGGCGCCCAATGCCTACTTCGGGTTCTATCGCGAGCGGCCGGTCGCCAACGACGGCGGCGACCTCGAGAACGTCGTGGAACTGAACAGGCCATCCATGGAGACGGGGGAACGGGATGCCCTGTCCCTCAACGTGGACTACCGGCTCAGCGAGACGCTCTTGTTCCGTTATGTCCTGGCATGGCAGGACTCCTCGAGCCACAGCTCACTGGACACCGATACCACGCCGGTGGTCGGGAGCGCCGAGGATCCCTTCGCGGCCGCCCACAACGGTCTGCCGTTCCAGGACCTGTGGGCCGAGATCAACCAGGAAGTGGAGAACACGTCGCACGAGTTCCAGCTCACCTACGACGGCGACCGGCTGACGGCGAGAGTGGGCGCCTACCTGTTCGAGGACGACCACGCCCTGCACCTGAAGGAATACGACGCCGCCCGCCGTGGCGCGATACTCGGATCGGACGCGATCTACCTGGACTTCTTCGAGCTGCCCTGGGCGTTCGTGAACCAGTTCTTCCTGGGCGGCGAAGGCGACCGCTTCTACATCGGCGAGGACTCCTGGGTCGAGGGTGTCGGACCCGACCCCGCGGGGCAGATCCTGATGCTGAGCCTGCTTGACAGCAGCGAATCCACCGCGTTCTACGGACAGGTCAACTACCAGCTCAGCGAGCGCATGGACGTGACGGTCGGCTTGCGTCACACCCAGGACGACAGGACTTCCGAGATACCGCCCTTCTGGTTCGTGGGCCCGCTGCTGGGCCTGCCGGGGGAAGCCGTGCGATTCGTCCTGCCGGGCGAGCCAAAGACGACCAACAGCCTCTCGAAGACCACTGGCAGCATCTCCGTGGACTATGCGCCCGCGCCGAACCAGCTCTGGTTCGGCAGGATCTCGACCGGTTTTCGCATCGGTGGCGTGAACACGGGCTGGCTGCCGGGCATGCCCGAGAACCTCAGGAACTACGACGACGAGGAACTGATCGCCTACGAAGCCGGGTACAAGGCCGATTTCGGCGACTCGCTGCGGCTCCTGATCTCCGGCTTCTACTACGACTTCGACGGCTATCACCAGGATCTCCTGCACCGCGTGTCGCTCGGCGGCAGTCGCCAGAACGCGGCGCTCGTCACCAGTCTTCCGAAAGCAAACCTCTACGGGCTGGAGGTCGAGGGCACCTGGATACCCTCTCCCAACCTTCGCATCAGCGGCTTCTATGCCTACCAGAGGTCGGAGATGGGCAGCATCGTCCTGGGCAACCAGCGGGAGCGGGACCAGGACTGGATGCAGGTGAACTACGTCAACGAGATTACCGGGGAGGAGGAAACCGCCTTCCTGGCCGAAGAAGTGGACCTGGACGGCAACGAGTTCCCCTACATGCCCAATCACAAGTGGTCCCTGACCGCGGACTACAACTGGGACCTCGGAGGCAGCGGCTCGCTGCTGGCTTCCCTGAGCTACTCCTACACGGGGGAGAGACACGCCTACCTCTTCAACAGCCCGAGCCAGAAGCTGGACGACTACACGCGGCTGGACGGCAGCCTGACCTACACCCCGGCATCCGGGCAGTTCTCCGTCACCGTCTACGTCGAGAACGCGCTCGACGAGATCATGGTGCAGGAGATAGAAGCCAACGACTGGGAAGAGGGCTACTACGTGGGTGGCCGTCTGACGGACGCGCGTTTCGTCGGCCTGGTGGTCCGCTGGGAGATGTGACGTACTTCGGGGCGCCTCCAGGCCCGGCGTACCGATGTCGCCTCCCGTGCCTTCGGTCAGGGACGGCCATCGGTGGCAGGCGTGTCCGCCTCGTCGCGGTAGTGCCGGGAGGCCATCCAGAGGTGAACGCCCGACCAGGCATAGAACGGGATGAGGGCGATGATCGCCCAGCGCAGCGACAGGGCTCCGTAGGCGGGCTCGAGCCAGTCGCTCACGACGCCCACGGTCACCGGCCCGAGAATGCCACCGGTCGTGCCGCCGGCGAGCCCCATGACGGCCAGGGAGATCGCCCGTGCGCGGGGGTGCGCCGAACCGATCACCGCGGCTTCGAGAGGAGCGCTGTAGAGCCCGAGGAGAAACATCGCCACCACGCCCGAGGCAATCGCGAACCCAAAGTCCGGCACGAGGAAGTAGAGCGTGTAGAACGGCAGGCTCGCGGCGGTCGCGAGGCAAGGCAGCCAGAGGTGCCAGCGCAGGTCGCGCTTCGCGAGGCGATCGACGATCAGTCCGCCGGCCAGCATGGCCGAGAGCACGGCCCCGCCCATCAGCAGGCCGACGACGGCCGCGACCTCGGTGAGAGACTTGTCGAACGCGCGCATGAGGTAGGGCGCCGTCCAGGTGAACGACCCGCCGATACTGAAGCTGAGGCCGAAAAACGCCACCACCAGGTGGCGAAAGGTCCGGCGCCCGCGGAGGTCCTGCAGCGCAGCCCGAAGCGGAAGAGCGTCGGACTCGCCATCGGCGGCCACGCCGCGGCGCGGCTCCGGGACAGAGACGCGGAATGCCAGGGCGAGCACCAGCGCCACCCCGCCCAGTGTCCAGAACACGGGGCGCCAGCCGACGGTGTCGGCGAAGTATCCGATCAGCGCGACGCCGGCCGTCTCCGCCGCGGTGGCCGCGAATCCGACCACCGCAAGCGCCGTGGCGCGCCGGCTGAGCGGGTAGAGGTCGGCAATCATCGACCTGCCCGGAGTGCCCGAGCCGCCCATTCCCACGCCCACGCCCGTGAGGGATGCACCGAACTGCACCGCGTTTTGCGCAAGGCCGGCGAGGACACTGCCCACGGCCATGACGAACGCGGCGACGCAGAGGACGGTGCGCCGCACGCCAACGTCCGCCCATCGCGAGAACGGCAGGCTCGAGAGAGACGAGCCGACGGCCAGCGACATGCCGATCACGACCCCGACCTGTGTGTCCGAGAGCGCGAGGTCGCGTTTCACGAGCTCCGCCAGGATGCCGATCCCGACGCCGTAGAGCTCGGCGATGGCCGCGACCATCGCGATCATGAACAGGGTGTACCAGCGGCGCATGCCCTTCATGCCGGCGCCGGTGGCCCGACCATGTTCTCCCTGGATGCGCGTTACCGGCGTTCGATCCATCCCGGGATGGAGTGCCCCGGGGAGGGAAGAACCCCTAGGAGGCCGCGCCGTAGGACGGCGCGGGCGCGTAGGTCGGTGGGGCTGGGCCGCGAGCGGAGCCGGAGGCGACGGTCGCGGGGCGCTACCCCAAGCTGAACCTCATCGAGAAGGAGAAAAAAGTGGCTGAACCGCTGATCGTCTTCGGCAGTCCCGCGAGCCAGCCCTCGCGGACCATCTACTGGAGCTGCCTCATCAAGGGCCTGCCGTTCAGACTGGGGGTCCGGGAGGACCTCGAGCCGGGCGAGTCCAACCCGCGCGGCCAGGTCCCCTGGATCAGGGACGGCGACTTCGTTCTTTCCGAAATGGCAGCCATCGTCTGCTACCTGGCGGACAGGCATGGCTGGGAGGACCTGTACCCGACCGATGTGAGGGTCCGCGCCCGCATCAACCAGTTTCTCCACATGCACCACACCCTGGTACGCGGCGCGACCTGCAAGCTCATGGCGCCGCACGTCGTCAAGCCGCTCCGCGGGTTCACGAGCACTCCCCTGAGCCGGGTGATGATCGCCGACACGATGCAAGCGGCGTGGGAGGCGAGCGACCCGCTCGAAGCAGGCGGCAGGGCCGTCCACACCATCATGGGGTTTCTCGAGGACGCGTACTTCACGGACGGCACCCCTTACGTCTGTGGGACAGAGGCGGTCAGTCTTGCGGACCTGGCCTGTTACGCCGAGATCGGTCAGTTCACCTTTGCCAACCTGTTCGACTTCGGCGACTACCCGCGCGCGCGACGTTGGCTGGCGGCCATGGCCGAAGTGCCGTTCTTCGAGCCGATACACGCGTTCAACGTCACGCTGGGCGATATCGCTTCGTCGCCCAACTCGCTGGAACGCATGGGGCCGGCGCTGGACGCCGGCGTGAAGGCCCTGCAGGACACGGGGCTCGTGACCAACCCTTCCGTCAGCTTCAGACAGATGGTGCTGACGGCCGACGCTACCCGAACGAGGTAGCCCGGACCGAAGTCTCCCTCGCCTACCTCCCCCAGAGCCGTTCGTGCAGGGCATCCAGATCATGGTGGATGCCGCACTCGCGATCGAGCACCAGGCAGGCCTTGGAGTCGGCGTCGTGTTGCGGCCACTCGGGCAGTCCCGCACCGTTCGGGTTACCGGTCCTGGCGAAGGCCAGGATCGTGGCCGACCAGCGTTGTGCCAGATTCCGCACGACCGGGTCATCGGCGTCATGCAGACGAGGCCCGGCGGACTCCGGCATGGCGTACGCGTTGAACGTGAAGGGAATCTCGCAGGCGTGCGTCGCACCGAGGTCCCCGACGTTCAGTTCCTTGCCCGCAAACTCCACGTGTTTGGCATTGCACGGCAGATCGAAACGGTACAGCCAACCTCCGGCGCCAGCCTCCGTGGCGGCCCGCGTGTTGACGATGGAGGGCCTTCGGACGAAGTCGTTGACGAGCTGTTCGCCGACGGTTTTCCGGTCCCCATACTCCTGGCGCAGCCCGTCCAGGTAGGCCGTCGGATCCTCGTCCGGCAGGATCTCGGGGACCGAACCGTGGGCCATCGCGATGAACCCCTCCAACGGCAGGACCGCGCTGAACAGGGTGCCCTCGTCCCGATTGGTGCCGGCGATGTAGGGTACGCCGCCGGTTCCCGATGCCGCGATCGCCTCCCGCGTCGTGCTGGTCACCACGACGCCGTCAATACCCGCCGCACCGAATTGCATCTTGTCCTGCAGGTCCAGAAGCTCCACCGGTGTCAGTGCCTGGAGCTTCTCGATCAGCCCGGATCGGGGCACGCCAAGCTCCGCCAGCAGCGCCGCCGTGTTGTCCGGTGGCGGAACGGCGGGAGCACCGCCGCTGTGGGCGATCGCCTTGTGATAAAGGCCGTCCGCTTCCGGTACGGTCAATATCGCGTTGACGGCCCCCGCGCCGGCGGATTCGCCAAACATGGTGACGTTGTCGGGATCGCCGCCGTAGTCCCCGATGTTGTCCCTGACCCACTTGAGCGCCAGGACCTGGTCGGTGATCCCCGCGGCGGCCGACGCCGAAAACTCCTCCCCGAACCCTTCCAGTTTCAGGAAGCCCGATATCCCGAGACGGTAGTTGATGGAGACCACGACGACGTCACCCTGCCTGACGAGCACGCTGCCGTCGCAGGAGTCTCCGCTGCCCGCCGTGAAGCCGCCGCCGTGGATCCAGAAGAGGACAGGTCGTCGCCGGTCGTCCGCCGCCGGAGTGCAGACGTTCAGGAACAGGCAGTCTTCGCTCATGACCTCTGCCTGAGAGACGATCCCCCGTTGAAACGACGAGGCGCCGAAGCGGGTGGCGTCATGAACGCCCGCCCAGCCGCCTTCCGGGTCCGCTCGCGTGAAGCGTCGCTCGCCGACGGGTGCGCGGCCGTACCGAATTCCCCGGAACGTGAGCGTGCCGTCGTGTCGATGCCCGCGGATACTGCCCAATCGGGTGTGAACCTTGACCATGGCCCTCTTGCAGGGAACAACTTGACCGAAGTGTAGCCCGGACGGGCGTTCCGGCCCGCGCACGGCCGCGCGTACGCATGTATGCTCAAGGGTGGGTCGTCAGGTCGAGAGGATCATGTCCGCAACGCTCCAACCGATCGCCATGGGTTCGCTCCAAGCGGAGTTGATGACCGGCCACACGGGCGTGCGCATCACCGGGGTGGCCATTCCCGAGATGACCGACGACCAGGTCGAGGAGGTGCGTCGCCTGGTCGGCGAGTACTGTGTCGGCGTGTTCCCGGGCCAGCACCTCACGCCGGTGGAACAGCGCGACTTCATCGGCCGTTTCGGCAAGGTGACCGTCACGCCCGGGGTGGACATGCGCACCGAGTACGCCATGGTCCACAGGGTCGCCAACCGGGGCGACCCGGACCGGCCGGTGTCGGGCGGCTTCCACACCGACACGTGCTTCGTCGAGAGACCGCCCTCGTTCTCGTCCCTGAACCCCATCGAGGTGCCCCGGCACGGCGGCGACACGATCTTCTGCAATCAATACATGGCCTACGACAGCCTGTCCGACGTGATGAAGGGGTGGCTCCGCGGCCTGCGCCTGAAGCACGTGGTCAGCGGCACGGACCGGCCCGAGGAGTGCCCGGACCCGGTCTGGCACCCGGCCGTCCGGACGCACCCGGTCACGGGGCGCAAGGCGCTGTACGTGACGTTCGCGGACCGCTGCGTCGAGGCGGAGGGGATGACGCCCGCCGAGGGCAGGAACCTGATCGACTTCCTCTACCGGCACTCGCTCAGGGACCACGCGATGTACCGCCATCGCTGGCAGGTGGGCGACCTCGCGATGTGGGACAACCGCTGCGCGCTGCACGCGGCGGTCTACGATCACGGCGACCAGCCGCGCGTCATGTACCGGGTGATGTGTGAGGGCGAGCGGCCCCGCGAGTAGCGCGGCCGGGCCCACGCGAGAAGCACCATGCCGAAGCCGGGCGGCGCCACCCTCGCCGACAGGTCCGTCACGGCGAAGCTGGCGGGTTTCTACCTCGCCGCCAGGCACCATCCGGACCAGAGGTACTACTACTATCCCGACATGACGACGGACGAGGTGCTGCTGTTCCGGAACGCGCACTACCGCAGGGGAGACGAGGACAACGGCGCCGTGCCGGTCTTCCACTCGGCGTTCGCCCACCCCGAGACACCGAAGGACGCCGAGCCGCGGCTCAGTTTCGAGTACCGGGTCGCCTTCCTCGTCTGACGTCGCGCGAGCGTCGGCCGGCACGGGTCGAGCCCGTGGTATGTTCCGCCATGGCGGGAGCCGTGGGAGTCGGCGCGGCGCTCCCAGCGCGCCGCGGCCGCGACGACTCCGCCGGGGACGGGCATGCAAGTCGAAGAGATCCAGTCTGGAAGCACGCTGGTCATGGTGGTCTCCGGCAGGGTCGATGCGTCCACCGCCGCCGAGTTCGAGACGCGCCTGGCCGGATGGACCCGGCCCGGCGCACTGAGCGCGGTGGTCCTGGACGCGACCGAGCTGACGTACATCGCCTCCCGCGGCCTGCGCGCCATGCTGCAGGCGACCAGGGCCCTGGCCGGCAAGCCGGGCCGATTCCTGGTCTGCGCGCCGACGGCGAACGTGCGCTCGCTGCTCGAAGTGACCGGATTCGATCAACTGCTCGAGGTACACCCCACCCGCGCCGCCGCACTGTCTGCGCTGGAGCAGGCTGCCGACACCGGCGACTGAACCCCCGTGACACCGCATCGCGAGGAGCCGGAATGCTGACCGGAAACTGTCTGTGCGGAGACATCGCATTCGAGATCGACGGACCGGTGGACGTGGTCGGCCACTGTCACTGCTCGATGTGCCGCAAGTCTCACGGCAGCGCGTTCGCCACTTTCGTCACGGCCGCGCCGCAGGACTTCCGCTGGGTGCGCGGCGCGGAGCGGGTCAAGACGTACCCGTCCTCCGCGGCGGGCCACCGGCACTTCTGCGGGCGTTGCGGATCGGCCGTCCCGATGACCGGGGACGACCTGCCGTTCGCTCTGGTGCCCCTCGGCTCCGTCGCAGAAGATCCCGACGCGCGACCGCGTCTCCACATGTTCACCGCTTCCATGGCGTCCTGGGACAACATCGTCGACGACCTGCCGCAGCATCCCGCGCTGCCCCCGGAGTTCGGGGCGATGGCCACGGCCGTGGACCGGCCCGCCCGGGAGCCGGGAACGCCGGGCGCCACCGGAGGGAGCTGCCTGTGCGGGGCGGTCGCGTTCGAGTTCGACGACCCACCCCTCAGGATGTATCACTGCCACTGCTCGCGCTGCCGGCGCGCCGCCGGCGCCGCCTGCCAGACCCTCCTGCGCGTGCGCCGCGGCAGCTTTCGCTGGCTGACGGGTGCGGACAACGTCACCCGGTACCGGTTGCCCGGAACGCGTTTCGAGTGTGCGTTCTGCCGAACCTGCGGTGGGCGCGCGCCTTGGGAACGGGACGACCAGGCGTGCATTCCCGCCGGCTGCCTCGACGGCGATCCGGGCGTGAGACCGACCGACAACACCTTCACCGAGTCGCGCGCGGCGTGGACCGTGGTAGACGAGCGCCTCCGGACCTGGCCCAAAGCCGCGTTACCGTAGGGGACGGGCTTGTCCCGTCCCGTCTTGAATTCATGCACGTACGTGATCGGGCTTGTCCCGTCCCGGCGCGACCTGGCGGTCGCGTTGGCAGTTTCGCTTCCGCGAAGCTGCCGCCGTCTTCGACGTCGTACGAGACCCGAGACGGGCGACGACAAGCGTCGCCCCTACATCTCCCGTCCGGAAGGCCTGCACGACTTTGGCCCGGGCGACCACGAGAGTCGCCCCTAACCCGGATCAGTCCGCGAGCGCCCTGCGCTCCTTCAGCTCCCTGAGAATCTCCGCATGCCGCCGCTCGCTCAACCGGTACATGCCCATGAAGCTCACGCCGACGGCGATGATCACCCAGAAGAGGGGGCCGGAGAGGAACAGGAGACCGTTCAGCGCTTCCGCGGGCACTTCACCCACCACGGCATTCTTCGGGAACGCGATCAGGTCCAGCCCGAAGCCGGCGATCAGCCCCCCGACCCCCGACGTGGCCTTCATGGCGAAGGTGCGTATCGAGAACACCACGCCCTCGGACCGATGCCCCGTGCGGTGCTCGTGGTCGTCGGCGACGTCCACGAGCTGCGAGTCGATCACGATCGGCAGCAGCGCCCCCGGCACGTAGCTGAGCGTAAGCGGGGCGAAGAGCGCCGGCAGCAGCCACGGCGAGTCGTTGGCCGGGAAGAGGTCGACCAGGCGCAGGACGTACGGCAGCCCGACCAGGAAGGCGCTCACGCTGCAGGACCAGATCAGGGTCCATTTCTTGTCCAGGCGCCGTGTCAGCCAGGCCGCCAGCGGAATGGCGACGAGTATGCCCGGCAGGGTCACGAAGCGCTGTATGGTGAGCTGCTCCGTCGATATCTCGAAGACGTAGATGTAGGTGTAGGTCGAGACGACCGCGATGATGCCGAAGGAGGCGGCCAGTACCAGCCAGCTCACGCAGACGGACACGTAGGAACGGTTGGTGAGGAGGTTGCGGAGTTCGCCCAGGTACGCGCGCACCCGCAGTGCGCGCGCGGGGCTCGCGTGCAGGTACGGGATCTGGTCCCGTGTGCCGAAGACGCACGCCATCAGGGACGCGACGATGATCACCGCCCCCGACGCGGCAAGTAGCGGATAACGGCTCTCGTTGAGCAGGCCGTTGCTGTATCCCTCCGTCGACGGGAAAACCACCAGCAGCAGAAGCACGCCGAACCCGACTCCGCCCGCCATCCCCGTGACCGCGTTGTAGCCGAAGATCGAGGTGCGCTCGTGGTAGTCCTCGGTCAACTCGGCGCCGAGGGCGGCGTGGGGCACTGTGTAGAAAGTCTTGGCGACGCGCACCAGGATCATGAACACAAGGAACCAGGCGAAGAGCCCGGCCTCCCCGAGACCCTCCGGCGGCTGGTAGAGGCAGTAGAACGCGATCGCGAGCGGGAACGCCGACAGGAACATCAGTGGATGGCGCCGCCCCCAGCGGCTCCTGAACTGGTCGGAGAAGGCGCCGACGATCGGGTCCGATATGCCGTCGACGACGCTCGCGACCAGGAACACGACGCCGCACAGGCTCGCGGACAGACCCAGGACCTGGTTGTAGAACAGCATCGTCGCGAAGCTGGCCGCGCCCACCACGGCCTCTTCCAGCGCGCCGGAAGAGAAAGCGAGCTTGGTGCGCAGCGGGAGGCGTCGCGACCGGTCGATCATCGGGTTGCCCGGGCCGGGGCCGGTCCGTTCAGCTATCGAGGGCGGCAAGCACCTTCGGCGGCGACATCGGCAGCTCCCTGAGGCGCAGCCCGACGGCATCGTGGATCGCGTTCGCCACCGCGGCCATCGGCGGCGCGATGGGCACCTCGCCGACGCCCCGCACGCCGTGCGGGTGGGCGTCGTTCGGCACTTCGACGATCACCGTGTCGATCATCGGCAGGTCCGACGCGACCGGGATGCGGTAGTCCAGGAAGCCCGGGTTCTCGAGCCGGCCCGCGTCGTCGAAGATGTACTCCTCGTTGAGCGCCCAGCCGATGCCCTGGGCGACGCCGCCCTGCATCTGCCCCTCGACGTAGCCCGGATGGATGGCGCGGCCGGCGTCCTGCACGGCGGTGTAACGCAGCACCTCCACGCGGCCGGTCTCGGTGTCGACCTCGACATCGCAGACGTGGGTGGCGAACGCCGGTGCGGCGCCCTGCGCGTTCACCGATACCTGCGCCGCGATCGGGCCGCCCGTGCGTGCCGCCTGGGCGGCCAGATCCGCGAGCGACAGCGGCTCGAAGTCCCCGGCGTTGCTGCCGGCGGGATGCGCATGGCCGTCCTTCCAGTCCACGGCGTCGGGGTCGATGTCCCACAGGATCGCCGCGCGCTCGCGCAGTTGCATGACGACCCGCTCCGTGGCCTCCGAAACGGCGGTGCCGGCGGCAAACGTCACGCGGCTGCCGCCGGTCGTGGCGCTGAAGCCGATCGTGTTGGTGTCACCCACCTGCGCGCTGACGTTGCGGTAGTGGATGCCGAGGGTCTCGGCGGCGATGTTCACCATGGAGGCGCGCGAGCCGCCGATGTCCGGGTGCCCCGTGGTGATGGCGACCGTGCCGTCCTCGTTGACGTTCACATGCGCGCTCGACTCGCCGCCGACGTTGAACCAGAAGCCGCTGGCGACACCGCGCCCCTGGCGGCCGTTCTCCTTCCGCGCGCTGTAGTGCGGGTGGGCTTTCGCGGCCTCGAGCGTCTCCTCGTAGCCGATCCGGCGGTACGTGGGGCCGTACGCCGCCCGCGTGCCCTCTTTCGCCGCGTTCCTGAGCCGGAACTCGATGGGGTCGATATCAAGCTCCCGCGCCAACTCGTCGATCACCGACTCGACGCCGAATGCGGCGATCGGCGAACCGGGCGCCCGGTACGCGTTGCACTTGGGCCGGTTCGCCACGACGTCGTAACCCACCACCCGGACGTTGTCGATGGCGTACGGCGCGAACGCGCAGTTCGACGCCGCGCGCACCGGCGACCCGGGGAACGCGCCGGCCTGGAAGCGGAAGGTCGCGTCCGCCGCCACGATGCGGCCGTCGCGCCGGGCGCCGATCTTCACGGTGTTTGAGGAGCCCGCCGTCGGGCCCGTGGCGCGGAAGACCTCCTCGCGGGTCATGACCATCTTCACCGGGGCCCCGGCCTTGCGCGACAGGGTGTAGGCGAGCGGCTCGAGATAGACGATGGTCTTGCCGCCGAAGCCGCCGCCGATCTCCGCCGGAATGGCGCGCACGTCCGAGAGCCGGGCGCCGGTCATGCGGGCGGTGGCGTTCCTGACCATGAACTGGCCCTGGCTGGAGCTCCAGATCGTCGCGCGCCCGTCGGCCGCCACGCTGACCAGGCAGGCGTGCGGCTCGATGTAGCCCTGGTGCACGGGCTGCGTCCTGAAGTGCCGCTCGATGACGACATCCGCCGCGGAGAACCCGTCGTCGATGTCGCCCAGCGTGATCGTCATGCGGCTCGCGACGTTGCTCGGCGCGTCCGGCGCCGACTCGTCCCCCTGGGTGCGCAGGAAGTCGTGCAGCACCGGCGCGTCGGGCCGCATCGCCTCGTCCACGTCGAGGACCCAGGGCAGGGGTTCGTAGTCGACCTCGATCAGTGCCAGCGCGGCCTCGGCGGCCTCCGGCGTCGCCGCCGCGACCGCCGCCACCGCGTGTCCGGCGTAGAGCGCCTTGTCGCGGGCCATGACGTTGCGGCTCACGAAGCGCAGGTCCGCGGGACCGACCATCACGGGCTTGTCGAGGGGGAAGTGCACCAGGTCGTCGCCCGTCATCACCGCTCTCACGCCGCGCGCGGCCGCGGCGCGCCCGATGTCGATGGACCGGATGCGCGCGTGCGGGTGCGGGCTGCGCAGTACCTTGCCCCAGAGCATGCCGGGCTGGGCGAAGTCCGCGCCGAACGCCGCGCGCCCGGTGACCTTGTCTTCGCCGTCGGGGCGGATCGTGCTCTTGCCGATCCACCGGTTGTTGGTTTGTTCGCCCACGATTCGCCCCCCGCGCAAAGGCCGATTGGAGTCGTCAACGGTCCGCATCGCGTGCGTGGACGGCGGCCATGGGCGGACCTGTCGATGCACCCGGACGCGAAACGCCGGGCCACGGTAGCCGAGGGCTCAGACAGCGTCAACGCACGCCAGGAGCTTGCGCCGTAGGAGTTTCGCCTTGGCGAAACTCCCAACGCGACCGCCAGGTCGCGCTATCGTCTCCTGATGAACCCGAGATACACGTAGACCCCGCAGAGCACGGCCACCATCGCCAGGCCGAGGTTGCCGAACATGGGATGTACCTGCAGGCCCAATGCCAGCGCGATCGAAAACGCGACGTAGAGCGCGGCGATGATCGCCGCGTGAGCCAGGACCTTCCACACGATGCGCGTCGCCATTGTTCTCATGGTCGTCTCCCGCCGTGACTTCCGTCCGGTGCGAGCCCTCGCCTGGCGAGGCAGCATCCCGGACGCTCGAACGAGACGGCACCGAGTCTACTGCCGCGGGTTGTCGCATTTTCGGCGCGTGCTGTTGCGCGCCCGCGGCGCCGATCGCGGGTCAGATCGCCCTGTGCGGCCCGCGGCGCACGAGCCGGGCGCGGCCCTTCACGCCGGTGACGCGGCCGTCCTCCTGGACCACGTCGCCCCGCGAGATGGTCCACTTCGGCCAGCCCCTGACCTCGAACCCGTCATAGGGCGAATAGTCGGCGCGGCTGTACATGGAAGCGCCGTCGATGGTGCGGACGCGATCGTCGTCCCACACGACGAGATCGGCGTCCGCGCCCACCGCGATCGTGCCCTTCCGCGGATAGAGCCCGAAGAGCTTCGCGGGGTTGGTGGCCGTCACCGCGACGAACCGCTCCACCGTGATGCGCCCGGTGAGCACGCCCGCCGAGTACAGCATCGGCAGGCACGTCTCGAGGTCGGCGACGCCCTGGCGGAGGTTCGTCGCATCGAAAGCCGGATCGAGTTTCTCGGCGAGCATCCAGGGGGCGTGGTCCGTTGCGAGTGTATCCACGTTGCCGAACGCGAGGCCCGCCCAGAGGGCGTCCACGTCCGACTGCTCCCGCAGGGGCGGCGCGCCGGCGTACTTCGCTCCGTCCTCCTCCTCGAACCGCCGGCGCGTCAGGTGCAGGTAGATCGGGCGGGTCTCGACGTAGACCGGCACGCCGCGACGGCGTCCGTCGTGGCACGCCTCGAGCGCGCGGGCGCTGGCGAGGTGGACGACGTAGCTCGGACACCCCGTCGTCTCCGCGAACCCGACCGCCCGGTGCGTGGCCACGACCTCGGACTGCACCGGCCGCGCCTCGGGAAAGAACTGCGGGTGCGTCTTGCCGGCTTCGCGCAGCAGGTTGCAGCAGCAGTCCATGATAGCGGCGTCCTCGCAGTGGATGAGCGCGATGCCGCCGTGGTCCTTCGTGATCCGCATGGCCGTCAGGAATTCCCGCACGTGCCGGTCGAAGTGGTTGAAGGACAGGAAGAACTTGATGGAGGTGTGCCCCGCTTCGTGGAGCGGGGCGATGCAGGCCAGGTTTTCCTCGGTCGCCCGCATGAGCACCGGGTGCAGGAAGTAGTCGGTCACGGCAAGCGCGCGGGCGTCAGCATCGTCCTGCTCGATGGCGTCCGCGATGGTCCCGTCCCGGGGCGGGAAGCTCATGTTGCCGACGGTGGTGATGCCCCCCGCCAGCGCCGCCTGCGTGCCGGACTCGAAGTCGTCCGACCAGTGCCAGTCCGGGTCGCCGCGTATGGGGTCCGTCAGGTGCACGTGGGCGTCCACGCCACCGGGAGTTACCACGCGCCCGGTGGCGTCGATCTCGCGCCCGCCGGTGCCGGCGGACATCTCGCCGCCGAGTTGCACGACCACGCCATCGCGAACGCCCACGTCGACCACCGCGCGACCGCCCACCGTGACCACCGTCCCCCCACGTACGATCAGGTCCACCGGAACGCGCCCCCGCGGTCGGTTTCCTCAGGCCTGCCCCGCCACCACCTCCGCGACCTTGCTGTAGATCGTGTAGCCCGCGAACGCGATGTACATGGCCGACGCGAGCACCATGAAGAAGATGTTGATCCACCCCGGCTTGGCGGACTCCGGCAGGTAGCGCAGGTTCATGTACAGGATCATCGGGACGTAGACCGCCATGACGAAGCCGCTCATGAGCGCGGCGATGAACAGGAAGTCGAGGCCGGCGATGTCGTACCTGCCGAAGAACCAGACGCTGAAGATGCCGATGCCCATCGTCGTGCCGACCAGCACGAGGTACCACTGCTCGAGCTTCAGCCACCGGCCGAACTTGAAGTTGGTGTGCAGCAGGTCCGCGAAGATCCGGCTGCCGCCGTCCACGCCGCCGAGCTGGGTACTGAAGAGCGCGGCCATCCCGACGACGAGGAACAGGTACCGGCCGAACGGGCCCATGCTCTGTTCGAGGATCGAGGCGAGGTCCCACACCAGGCTCGCCCGGTCCGGCACCAGGCCGATCGGGTGCAGGACCGCGAGTGCGCCGAAGACGAACAGGAACATGGTGAAGCTGCCGAGAATCCAGAAGAAGACCGTCTGGTCGACCACCACGTAGCGGAACCAGTCCTTGAAGCGGCGGCGGTTCTCGGCGGTGTCGGCGTAGAGGTAGCCGGTGTCGCGTTCCTTGACCTCGTGCTTGTGCACGGCGCTCATCAGGGAGGGTACGCGGGCGCCCATGCCGACGTTTTTCTCGCGCAGGTAGTAGGCGTAGTAGAGGTTGCCGAGCCCGCCCGCGCCGGCGAAGACGACCGCGCCGAAGAAGCGGTTGAAGGTGAGCTGGTCGCGGACGGTGCCGTCGTCGGCGAGCACGTCGACCGGGAAGTCCGGGAAGCTGAAGACACTGATGACGCCCCGCCACATCTCGCGGAAGATCTCGACGGACCCGATCTCCCACACGACGTAGACGAGTCCCGCCACGATCACGGCGATCAGGCCCATGATGCAGCGTTCCACCGCCGTGTAGATGACCTTGGGGCCGAACAGGATCGCGGCCACCAGCGCGAACACGATCGCGGTCCACATCCAGGGCGGGCTGTCGTGCCCCGGCCCGAAGATGAGGTCCCGCAGTGCGATCCCGGTCTCGCGCGCCCACCCGGGCAGGAACTTGCCGACGAACACCACGAACACGAACACGTACACCGTGAGCTTGATGACGCGCGCCATGCCCGTGAACGGGCTCTCGCCCGTGACGACGGCCCAGCGGCCGATTTCGATGTTGACCCAGAGCTGCAGGAAGATGCCGATCGCGGCCGCCCACAGGAGCTGCGCCCCGACCACCGACGTGATCCACGGCCACATGATCAGTTCGCCGGAGCCGATGGCGAGCCCGGCCATCACGACACCCGGTCCGATCATCTTCAGGATCGGCCGGTCGCGCTCGGGCAGTTCCGCCCGCTCCAGCGGCTTGATCGGATTCAGCATCTCCACACCCCCCTTGTCGAATCGCCCCTCGGTCCGTCGGGCGCGTGGGAAGCGTAGCAGGCTCGCCCGGTTGCCGGGGCACCTCTCGATGTGCGAGATCGCGCCATCCGCCGCACGGCATTCGCCTACAGGAATTTCGGCCACCGCCCATCGCGCGCCGGCAACCCCTTGCCGGATGCTACGCCGGACCCCACATCGGACGCGGCGCATGGCGGACGCGGTCAGCCACGACCAGAACTTCAAGAACCTGTTTCTCGATTACCCGCGTCAAGCGCTGGCGTTCTTCGCCCCGGAGGAGGCGCCCGCGCCGGACGACGAGGTGAGCATCCTCCCGGTGCGCCAGGAGCAACTCAAGGAACGCCTCGGCGACCGCTTCCGGGAGCTCGACGCGCCGCTGCTCGTCGAGTGGGCCGACGGCCGCGCCCCGATCGTGTTCGCGCTGGAGGCGGAG
>JAJDTI010000171.1 GCA_022827245.1 Pseudomonadales bacterium
CGATGCTGCGCGAGGAGTGCGACGGCTTCGTCGAGCGCACGGACCGCTGGCTCGAGTCCCGCGGCACCGACACCCACGGCATCACGCATCGCGGGCGCCGGTACTTCATCGCCAACCGCTATCGCGAGAGCGCGCGCATGCCCGAGTTCCTGTTCGGGGACCTGATGTACGCGGTGGCGACGGCGTTCCTCGGTCCGACGGTCTATCTCTTTCACGAGCAGTGGGTCGTCAAGGGCGCCGAGCAGGGCATGCGTTTCGCGTGGCACCAGGACTCGGGCTACATACGCTTCCAGGAGCCGGGCAATCCGCACGCGCCGTACCTCACGTGCTGGTGCGCGCTCGACGACGTGTCCCGGGAGAACGGCACGATCTCGGTCCTGCCCCACGGGCGCGCGCGCCCGTGGAACACGGTCCTGCCGCATCGCAAGGAAGCCGGCACGAACGACCTGGTGGGATACGAGGGCGACGACCCCGGCCGGTTCATCGAGGCGCCGGCCGGCAGCATCGCGGTCTTCCTGAGCACGAGCATGCACCGGAGCGGCGCCAACGCCACGGACCGCCCGCGCCGCGTGTACCTCCCCCAGTACAGCCGCGAACCGATCCGCCGGGCCGACGGATCCCTCTGGTCCCAGGCCGTGCCGTTCGTGGCGGACGGGGTGCGGGTCTACGAGGCGGAACCGCAACCGGCCGCGGAGGGCTCCGCGTAGGGGAGGCGGCTCCGACCACCCTTGCGAACATCGCCCTTTTCAACGCTTTCGACGGCCATCGCGATCTCCGCCGTCCGCGGCGCCGCCGTCGGCGTTGGCGTCAGTCCCTGGCACAGTGCGATGCCCGCTGCGACGGAACATCGCCCTAATCAAGGTTTGTGGCGGCTCCGGCGCCGCGTTTTCCACCGCCCGCCCACCGGCGCTCTGGTGTATTCGGGGGACCGCGCCCGTGGACGGCCCGTGGAAAACGCTCCCTGCTCTTGAGGGGGGTCGGTGGCCGTGTCGGGAACTGGGCTGGGCGGCCGGCCAGGCGTCGCGAACGGCATCCCTCCGCAACGGAACATCGCCCTATTCATTGGGTTCACTGGGGAGATCGGGCGGCGGATCGCATCGCCGCCCCGAAGAGAACATCGCCCTTTTCAAGATCCCGCGGCCATCCTGGCTCGTCGGCACGGTCCGCGGCCGGCTCCCCGGATGAGATGGGCGATGTTCTGATTTGGGGGAGGGGTCGGCGGCTTTCGGGTTTCGTGCCCGTTAACTGCTTACCTGTACAGTAATCCGGGGTAGGCTTCCCTTGAGCACAAGCCTCCCGGGAACCCCCTCTCGTGTCATCGAAACGCCGCCGGCGATCGCGCCAGGCAAGCATCGAGTTTCGCCCCTGCGGCCGTGGCGGCGCGCGCCCCGGTGCGGGTCGTCCGCGTACGCGTCACTCGCGCGTGCCGCACCGCGATAGGGGCGGTGTGCCGGGGGATTGCCCGGTGCTGGTGACGCTGCGCGTGCTGGACGATGTGCCGCCGCTGCGTTGCGGGCGTTTCGTGCGGGCGTTCCGGGAGACGCTGGGCGAGTGTGCGCAGCGGCACGGGTTCCGGGTGGTGCACTACTCGATCCAGGACGACCACGCGCACTTCCTGATCGAGGCGCAGGGCAAGGTGTGCCTGGCGAACGGCATGAAGAGCCTGGCTGCCCGCTTTGCACGCTGCGTGAACCGGGTGTTCGGACGCGTGGGAGGGGTCCTGGCGGATCGCTTCCACCATGCGGTGAAACGTACGCCGTCGGAGGTGCGTCGGGCGGTGGCGTACGTGCTGCTGAACGCGCGCAAGCATTTCCGGCAGCGGCGGCGGCGGGTGCCGCCGGTGGTGCTGGACGGTGCGAGTTCGGGGCTGTGGTTCGACGGGTGGAAGGGTCGTGCGCCGCCGCCTGGGCGGTATGCGGACGCGCGTCGCGAACGCGAAGTGGCGACGCCACGAACTTGGCTGCTGTCCAAGGGCTGGCGGCGGGTCGGCCTGATAGATCCCGCGGAGGTGCCGGGCGCCGCGCGGGACCGCCTTGGTCACATTCGGCGGACGGGTGCGCCGGCCTTGGCGGGGTAGCGCTATCCCGCCCGGCTGTCCGTGCCGGAGTGTTCGGTCGAGTTTACGCTCATGGGGGCGACCTTGATCGTCGTCCGCGTGGGCCGGCTGCGCGCCCGTGGGGAAACCGTTAAAGTGCCCGCCTCCCGCTGCCAGTGTCCCCGGCGTGCTGTCGGGCCCATTCGAGGAAGCAACATGCAGTCAACGACGGATTGGGGCGCGTCGAGTCGCCGCAATCGCCTTCTGCTGGCCGAGCACGATCCGGAGATCCATGCGGCGCTGGTGGGCGAGGAGGCCCGCGAACGCGCCGGCATCGAGCTGATCCCGTCAGAGAACTACACCTACCCGGAGGTGCTCGCGGCGCTCGGGTCGGTGTTCACGAACAAGTACTCCGAGGGCTATCCGGGACGGCGCTACTACGGCGGCCAGGAGTACACCGACGTCATCGAGCGGACCGCGCGCAACCGGGCGCGAGAGCTCTTCGGGGCCGAGCACGCCAACGTGCAGCCGCTCTCCGGTGCTCCCATGAATGCGGCGGTCTACCTGGGCGTGCTCGAGCCGGGCGACACGGTACTGGGGATGGACCTGTCGCACGGCGGACACCTCACCCACGGCGCGCCGGTGTCGCACATGGGCAAGCTGTTCCACTGGATCCGCTACAAGTCGGACCCCGCCAACCAGGGCCGGATCGACTTCGACGAGCTTCGAGAGATGGCGCGGCGGCACCGGCCGAAGCTGGTGGTCTGCGGCTACTCCTCCTATCCCCGCGACTACGACTACGCGCAGTTCAAGTCGATCGCCGACGAGGTGGACGCCATGACGATGGCGGACGTGTCCCACATCGGCGGGCTCATCGCGGGCAAGGCCATGTCCAACCCCTGCGACTACGACTTCGACTTCGTCACGACGACCACGCACAAGACCCTGCGCGGTCCCAGGGGCGGGATGATCCTGACGAAGAAGGACTTCCGCAGGAAGATCGACCAGTCCGTCTTCCCGGGCCTGCAGGGGGGACCGCACATGAACCAGGTGGCCGCGGTCGCCATCGCCCTCGGCAAGGCGCTGGAGCCCGAGTTCGCGGACTACGCCCGGCGCGTGCTCGCCAATGCCCAGGTGCTCGCCAACGCACTGGTGGAAGGCGGCGCCCAACTGGTGACCGGCGGTACCGAGAACCACATGATGGTGGTCGATACCGTGGCAAGTTTCGGCATCGACGGGCGCGTCGCCGAAGAGGCCCTCGACGCGGTCGCGATCACCACCAACAAGCAGGTCGTCCCGGACGATCCCAAGCCGCCCCTGCAGCCGAGCGGCATCCGCCTCGGGACGCCGGCCGCCACTACCCGGGGGATGGGGCCGGAGGAGATGGAACGGCTCGCCGGCTGGATGCTCGAGGCCCTGCGCCACCACGGGGACGAGGCCGTGCATGCGCGGATCCAGGCGGAGGTGGAGACGACGTGCGCGCGGTTCCCGGTGCCGGGGATCGGGGACTGACGGGCGCTCGCGCCGTGCGCCGTCGAGCGTGTGCGGTTGCGGTGCTTGCCGCGCTGTCGGTGGGCCTCGCCGCGGACGAGCCGGCCTTCACCCGCGATGTGGATCTGATCTACCGCAAGCAGGGCGGTTACGCACTCACCATGGATCGCGTGGCGCCTGTCGGCGACGTCAACGGCGCGGCGGTGGTCGCGGTGGTGAGCGGCAGGTGGGTGTCCAGGCACGACTTCCTGGCGCCGCAGCTCCCGGATCGGCTGCCTCGCCTTGCCGCCGGCAGCATCCTCAACCCGACGGAACTGCTGGCGCGCGGCTACACGGTGTTCTACGTGGTGCATGGCGCCGAGCCGCTGTTCACCATCCCGGAGATCCATGGACACGTCGGCGCGGCGGTTCGCCACATCCGTCACCACGGCGAACGCTACGGAGTCGATCCGGCGCGGATCGGCATCATGGGCGGATCCGCCGGTGGTCATCTCGCCCTGCTGCAGGGCACCCGGGGATCGAGGGCTGGTGAGAAACCGGAGACCCAGGCGGAGGAGAGCAGCCGGGTCCAGGCGATCGTGGCCTACTTTCCGCCGACGGACTTCTTGAACTATGGCGCCGACGGCGGGTTCTTTGTCGACTACCTGGGAGAGCAGGTCGCTCCGGGCGGGTTCAACAACTCGCTGCAGGCATTGGACCTGGTGGAACAGGACGAGGAGAGGTTTCTTCGGACCAGGGTGACTGACGCCGCAAGGCTGGCCCAACACTATCGGGACATCGCGCCTTACTACCACGTCAGCCCGGACGATCCACCCACCCTCCTGATCCACGGCGATGCGGATGAGCGCGTGCCGATCCAGCAGTCGGAGCGCATCGCGGAGAGGTTCCGGTCCGAGGGGGTGGTGCACCGGCTGCATCGGAAGGCGGGCGGCGTCCATGGCTGGCAGCCGGATGCCGAAGAGCTGGCCATGGTCGCCGACTGGTTCGATGCCCACTTGGACTGATGGAAGCCCTCGGCGCGGGCGAGCCGACGCCAGCCACGACGCCAGCCGCGCTTCCCTACCTCCGCCGCCTTCCCGTAATCTACGCGGTTTTCCCTGCAAGCTGGAGTAAACGATGGGCGTGGAGACGACACTCTTCGACCTGACGGGACGCGTGGCGCTGCTGACGGGCGCGTCGAAGGGCATGGGCCTCTACATGGCGGAGGGTCTTGCCGAACACGGCGCCAGGGTCGTGGTGTCGAGCCGCAAGCTCGACCAGTGCGAGGCGGCGGTCGCGCAGATCAACGAGAAGTGCGGCGAGGAGCGGGCCATCCCCATCGCGTGCAACATCGGCTACAAGGAGCAGCTCGAAGCCCTGGTCGGAGAGACGCGCAGCCGCCTCGGCCCCATCGACATCCTGGTCGCGAACGCGGGGGTGAATCCCTTCTACGGGCCGATGTCCCAGATTCCCGACTCGGCGTTCGACAAGATCATGGCCTCCAACGTCCGCTCGAACCACTGGCTGTGCCAGATGGTGGCGCCGGACATGGTGAAGAAAGGCCGGGGCAGCATGATGATCACGGCGTCCACCGGCGCCTTCAACGCGTCGGAGATGCTCGGCACCTACGCCATCTCGAAGCTCGCGGACATCGCGCTGGCGCGCAACCTGGCGCTTGAGTACGGCCCGAGCGGGGTGCGGGTGAACGCGATCTGCCCGGGCCTCATCAAGACGGACTTCGCCCGCGCCCTGTGGGACAACCCGGAAGCGAAGGCGAATGCTGAGACCAACACGCCGCTGCGCCGCCTCGGCGAACCGGAGGACCTCAAGGGCGTGGTCGTGTTCCTCGCTTCGGACGCCAGCACCTTCATGACGGGGCAGGCCCTGACGGTGTGCGGCGGCACGAACATGTGGAGCTGACGGGGCCGCGGCGCGCACACGCTGCCGGGACACGCTCCCGGGGATAACATCGCGCCCATGAAGGCGCGCGGTTTCGTCATGCAGGCGAGCTACCGCATCCGCGGGGACGCCACGGTCGTGCATCTGCACGGCCGCCTGGAGGACGGGCAGACGTTCCTCGTCCGCGACGCGCGGCAGACCCCCTGCTTCTATGTCCGGGCCGCCGACGCGGCGCGTGCCCGGGAGAGCGGCGCCACGCGCCAGCGGGCGACGCGCCGCCGGACGTTCGCCGGGGAGCCGGTCACCTGCATCGAGGTCCGCACGCCCCCCGATGCGCCGCCGCTGCGCGACCGCCTGCAGGATCGGGGCATCGAGACCTTCGAGGCGGACGTGCGCTTCGCGGTGCGTTACCTCATCGACCGGGACGTCAAGGGCGGCGTCGCCATCGACGGCGACCCCCGCCCTGGCGATGCCGCCGGGATCCGCGGCGTCGACTGGGTGTTCGACGATCCGGAACTCGGGCCCGCGGACGTGGACATCGCGCCGCGCGTCCTCTCCTTCGACATCGAGACCGACCCGAAGGCGAGCCGGCTCCTCGCGATCTCCCTGTACGGCTGCGGCGTGGACGAAGTCCACATCGTCGACGCGCAGGGGCGCGCGATGCCGGAGCGCGCGGTCGCGGCGGAAGACGAACACGCGGCGCTGGAAGCCTTCTGTCGCCGGATCGCCGAGACCGACCCGGACATCCTGACGGGCTGGAACGTCGTGGACTTCGACCTGAGCGTCCTCGGCCGCATCGCCGCACGCGTCAAGCACCCGTTCCAGCTCGGTCGCGAACCGGGCGCGCTCCGGGTGCGCGCGGCGCAGGGCTACTTCGGCAGCGGGCAGGCCAGCATTCCCGGACGGGTCGTGCTCGACGGGATGGACCTCGTACGCGGTGCGTTCGTCCGCATGGACGACTACTCCCTCGACGCGGTGGCGCGGTCGGTGCTCGGCGAGGGCAAGGCGGTGGAGGGCGATGTCCGGGACCGTGCCGGGGAGATCATGGAGCGGTACGCGAACGACCTGCCGGGGTTCGCCCGCTACGCCCGCACGGACGCGCGACTGGCGCTCGAGATCGTGGAGGAACTGAAGCTCGTTCCGCTCGCCCTGGCGCGCAGCCGCCTGACGGGAATGACGCCGGACCGGGTGGCCGCCAGCATCGCCTCGTTCGACTTCGTCTATCTCGCGGAACTCGGCAAGCGCGGCATCGTGGCGCCCTCCGTGCGCTCGAGCGACGCCCGGGTGTCCGCCGCCCAGGCCGGCGGGCATGTCCTCGAACCCGTCACCGGGATGCACGACAACGTCTGGGTGTTCGACTTCAAGAGCCTGTACCCGAGCGTGATGCGCACCTTCAACATGGACCCGCTGGGGTTCGTCGCCGGCCCGAAGCCGGAGGACGACGCCATCCGGACATCGAGCGGCGCGGCGTTCCGCCGGGGGGAAGCCATCCTGCCGCGCATGCTGGATCGGCTCGCCGCGGCGCGGGAAGCGGCCAAGCGCGCGGACGACGCGGTGGCGTCGCAGGCCATCAAGATCCTGATGAACTCCTTCTACGGCGTCCTCGGTACGCCCGCCTGCCGGTTCCACAACACGGCGATCGCGAACGCCATCACGGGCCAGGGACGGTACTTCCTGCTGTGGTGCAAGGCGTGGCTCGAGGAACGGGGGTTCGACGTGCTCTACGGGGACACGGACAGCCTGTTCGTGCGCTCGGGAGAGTCAGACCCGGAACGCGCGTACGCGCGGGGCGAGTCGCTGGCCGCCGAGATCGATGCGGCCGTGGCGGAGCACGTCCGCGCCGAGTGGGGCGTCGAGAGCCGCCTCGAGATGGAGTTCGAGAAGCTGTACACGCGCATCTTCCTGCCATCGGTCCGGCACGGCGCGGGCGGCGCGCGCAAGCGGTATGCCGGTGTCATTCGAGGCGCTGCCGCAGTCGAGTTCGTCGGCATGGAGGTCGTGCGGCGGGACTGGACGGAACTGGCGAAAACGGTGCAGCGCGAACTGTATGCACGGCTCTTCCGCGACCAGCCGGTGGATGCCTACCTCTCGGGGGTCGTGCGCGCGGTGCGGGCGGGAGAGATGGACGATGCGCTCGTCTACCGCAAGGGGCTGCGCAAGCGCCTCGCGGACTACGACCGCAGCAACCCCCCGCACGTCGCCGCCGCCCGCAAGTCCCGCGGCGCGCCGGGAAGGCTCATCTCCTACGTCATCACCCAGGCGGGACCGGAACCGCTCGACAACCTGACCGCGGACCTCGACCGGGAGCACTACGTCGAGAAGCAGGTCCGCCCGGTGGCGGAGCCGGTCCTCGATACGCTGGGGCTCGAGTTCGAGCATGTCATCGGCGACGACACGCAACTCGAGCTCTTCTGACGTCGCGGGGGACGCCGAGGCGATGATGGTCAAACCCGGTACTTGAAACAGGTATAGCGGATACGCTATATGACAGGCATGGGGTGGACGGTCGAAACCGTGTCGGCCGTCGACGCCGAGATCGGAACTCTGCCGGTCGCGTTGCGTGCCCGGCTGGTCCGACTGCTGGAAGCGGTGGAAAACGTCGGGCTGGAGTCGCTACGGGCACCGCATGTCAGGCATCTCGAAGGCAAGCTCTGGGAGTTGCGCGTCCGGGCTGAGGGAGGTATCGCGCGGGGAATCTACATAACGGCAGCGGAACAGCGGGTTGTGGTGCTGCACGTTTTTGCCAAGAAGTCGCGCAAGACGCCGCGTCGCGCGTTGGCGACGGCAAAGAGGCGGATGAGGCAGGTGAGACGATGACGAAATTGCAGGAACTGAAGAAGCGTTTCATGGAGGACCCGGAGTTCCGTGAGGAGTACGCTCGGATCGAGGAAGAGTACGCACTCATCGAAGCTCTGGTCCGCGCCCGTACGGCGGCGAAGCTCACGCAGGCGGAACTTGCGCGGCGGCTTGGGACGACCCAGTCTGCGGTAGCGCGGCTGGAAGGCGGGCGAGTGTCGCCGTCGTTCGCGACGCTGCGCCGCTATGCCGAAGCGACCGGCTCGCGGCTCACCGTGGACCTGGTTCGGGGCGGTGGCTAAGAGAGGGCGGTCGCCGGGGCGGCATCGCGACCGTCAGGGAATCCCGTTACGAAGGACACGCCCCGCCCGCGCGCCAGTCAGCTCATCGTCGCGCAGCACGACCGCCCCGTTGCAGACGGTGGCGTGATACCCGGCGGCGCGCTGGATGAAGCGCGGCGCGCCGAACGGGAAGTCGTGTACGAGCGTCGGCATCCGCTCCTCGACGGCGTCGACGTCGAACACGTTGATGTCCGCCCGCTTGCCGACGGCGAGCACGCCGCGGTCGTCGAGCCCCAGCACGCCGGCCGGCACGGAAGTCATGCGGCGGACCGCCTCCTGCAGCGAGTAGACGCCGGTGTCCCGGTGCCAGTGCGAGAGGATGAACGTGGACCAGCCGGAGTCGATCATCTGGCTGACGTGGGCGCCCGCGTCGCCGAGCCCTGGCATGGCCCACTCGGTGGTGATGAGCTGCTCGAGGGCTTCGAGGTCGACGTTGAAGCCGCGCATGTGGAACAGCGCCCGGCCGTCGGTCTCGTCGGTGATGCGCAGGAACGTCTCCACCGGGTGTTCGCCGGCGGCCTGGGCGAGGTGATGCAGGCTCTCGTTCAGGCCCCGCGTGTAGTGCGGACGCGCTCCGTCCCCGAGGTAGAACCAGCGCCGCGCCTGTTCGGCCGCGTCGCCGAGTCCCTTCACCTCGTCGACGATGCGCCGGCGCGTGTCCGGGTCGCGGATGGCGGCCAGCCGCGCATCCGGGTCGAGATCGCGCAGCGCCTGCCAGGCCTGGACCGGTATCCGGGCCGGGAAGAACCGGTCCGTCGAAAGGCCCCCGACGCCGCCGCCGCTGCGCGGCACGGTCACCGATGTGACGTTGAGTCCCTCGGCCCGCATCTGCATGACGCGCTCGTTCAGGCGCTCGTGGCCGATCTCGACGGCCGAGCTGAACAGGGCGCCGCGCGCCATGCGCGCTTCGTCCGCGATCAGGTCCAGTTCCGCGTCGAAATCGCGGAAGTCGGAGACCGTCTGCATGAGGCCGCCGTGTGCGCCCACGGCGCGAGCGACCGCCCGCAGTTCATCGCGTTCCGCGAAGGTGCCGGGGATCGAACGCCCGTCGGGCAGGACGTGCTGGGGCAGGCGGTTCGTGGAGAAGCCGACCGCGCCTTCGGCGACGGACTGCCCCGCCAGCTCGGCGATCTGGCGAATCTCGTCCTCGGTGGCGGGTTCCTCCACGGCACGTTCGCCCATGACGTAGAAGCGGATCGCGCAGTGGCCGACGAGGCCGGCGATGTTGATGGACGGACCGAGTTCCTCGAGTGCATCGAGGTAGCCCCCGTAGGACTCCCAGTTCCAGGGCAGGCCGTGGAGGATCGCGTTCTTCGGAATGTCCTCGACGGTCTCCATCATGCCGGCGAGGAACTCCCGGTCGGACGCCTTGCAGGGTGCGAAGGTGACGCCGCAGTTGCCGAGCAGCGCGGTGGTGACGCCGTGCCAGGAGACGGAAGTAACCTGCGGGTCCCAGCCGATCTGCGCGTCGAGATGCGTGTGCAGGTCGATGAAACCGGGCGAGACCGCGAGGCCGCGGGCGGAGATCTCCTCCTTGCCCGACTTCGGGACGTCGCCGACCTGCACGATGCGGTCGCCGTCCACCGCGACATCCGCCTCGAACGGCGCCGCGCCGGTTCCGTCGACGATGGTTCCGCCGCGAATGACGAGATCGTGGGTCATGGTGTTCCTTCCCGGGTGACGCGAGCGTGGAATGATAGCGCCCCGCCGTCAGGGCTTCTCGCGCCTCACCCAGCGGCTCGTGGCGCTGACGTCCTCGACTTCCTGGCCGGCGTCGCGCCAGCCGCCGAATCCCGCTTCGAGATGGGCCACGTTGCTGAACCCCATGTCGGCGAGCGCCCGTACGGCGAGGGCGGAGCGACCGCCGGCGGCGCAGAACAGCACGGTGCGGCGGTCCTCCTGGAACCAGTCCCGGTAGTAGGGACTCCCCGGATCGGCCCAGAACTCGAGCATGCCGCGGGGCGCATGCCGCGCGCCGGGGATCGTGCCGAGGTCGACCTGCTCCTGGATCTCGCGAATGTCCAGCAGGAGCACGTCTTCGCCCGCCCCGAGTTCGGCCTTGAGTTCCTCGACGGAGAGGTTCTCGATGTCCTGCTTTACCGCCTCCACGGCGGCGAAGATGCTCTTGATGGCCATGGGCCCCTCGTCGTGATCGGTGGTGGTAACGGGTCGGATTCTACGGCCTCACCCGTCGAGGCTCACGCTCTTGACCAGTGCATAGACGGGCTGCCCTTCCTCGAGGGCGAGTTCGTCCGCCGCGGCGCGGGTGATGCGCGCCCGCAGGTGCTGTCCCGCGACGTCGACGAGCACCTCGGCAAACGGCGAATCGGCATCGGCGACCAGTTCCACGACGGTGCCTTCGAGGACGTTGCGGATGCTGAGGGCGCCCGGCCGTGCCGTGGCGACCGCCACGTCCCTGGCGCGGACCCGCAGGCGGGCCGTGGCGCCGGTATCGAGGTGCGAAGCCTCCGGCAGCGACAGGGTCTCCCCCCCGACGTCGAGCTGGGTCAGCCGATAGGCCGTGTCGTGCCCCGTGACCCGCGCCTCGATCACCACGCTCGCCTCCAGCGGTCCGGCGATGGACTGGACGTCGAGCCGCTCCAGCACCGCCGGAGTCGGTCCGAATGCCCGCACGCGGCCCTCCGTGAGCACGAGGGTGCGGTCGGCGAGCCGCGCGACCTCGTCGATGGCGTGGCTGACGTAGAGGGTCGGGACGTGGAATCGCGATGACAGGGACTCGAGGTACGGCAGGATCTCGGCCTTGCGGTAGAGATCGAGTGCCGCCAGGGGTTCGTCGAGGAGCAGCAGCGCCGGCCGCGTCAGCAGCGTGCGCGCGAGGGCGACGCGCTGGCGCTCTCCGCCCGAGAGGGCTTCGACGCGTCGCGGGAGCAGGGGTTCGAGGTCGAACGCCCCGACCACGTCGTCGAAGGAGATGGCCGGGTCGGCGTCGCCGGCGCGCCGCGCCGCGTAGGCGAGGTTGCCGGCCACGTCGAGATGGGCGAACAGACGCGCGTCCTGGAACAGGAAGCCGACCCGCCGGCGATAGGGCGGCACCGCGATCCCGCGCGCGGTGTCGAGCCAGGTCTCCCCGGCCACGACGATGCGGCCGCGGGCGGGCTCGAACCCCGCGAGCGCGCGCAGCAGCGTGCTCTTGCCGCTCGCGCTCGGCCCGAACACGCCGGTGATGCCGGCGAACGGGAGACGCTCGGCCACGTCGAGCCGGAAGTCGCCGAGGGCGACGGACAGGTCGATGTCGAGGTCAGAAGGCACGGACGGGGAACCGCCGGTTCATGCCGTAGACGGCCAGCAGGACGAGGAAGGAGAAGCCGAGCAGCGCCGCGGAGAGTACGTGGGCGTCGGCGTAGCGCAGGGTCTCCACGTGCTCGTAGATGGCGATCGAGACCACGCGCGTCTCTCCGGGGATGTTGCCGCCGATCATCAGCACGACGCCGAACTCGCCCACCGTGTGCGCGAACGTCAGCACGCAGGCGGTGACGAAGCCGCGCACGGAGAGCGGGACGGCCACGGTGAAGAACGCGTCCAGCGGGCGCGCGCGGAGACTCGCGGCGGCCTCGAGCGGGCCCCGCCCGACCGCGGCGAACGCGCCGTGGAGCGGCTGCACCATGAACGGGAGCGAGTAGATCACCGAGCCCACCACGAGCCCCGCGAACGAGAACGTCAGCGTGGTGCCGGTCGCTTCGACCCAGAAAGCGCCTATCGGCGCCGTGGGATTGAGCAGGATCAGGAGATAGAACCCGAGCACCGTGGGCGGCAGCACCAGCGGCAGGGCGGTCAGGGCTTCCACGGCCGGCCGAAGCACGCTGCGCGTCGTCGCGAGCCACCACGCCAGCGGGGTCCCGAGGAGCAGGAGGACCAGGGTGGTGACGGCTGCCAGGTGCAGGGTCAGCCCCACGGCGCCGGCGTCCATCAGCCCGCCTCCACCCCGTGCGCTCGCGCCGGAACCGATGGCGCCCGGTAACCGGCGGCGACCAGGATGCGGCGTGCGGCCGGCGTGTCCAGGAACTCGAGGAACGCGCGCGCGGCGGCATTGCCGGCGCCGCGCCGCAGCAGCACCAGGTCCTGTCGTATGGGCGCATGCAGCGTCTCGGGGACCGGCCACTGGCTGCCGGTCATCGCGGCTCCGGCCCTGGTGAGCTGGGAGAGCGCCACGAAGCCGAGTTCGGCGTTCCCGGTGGCGACAAGGGCATGCGCCTGGCCGATGTTCTCGCCCATGACGATGCGGTCGCGGAGCGCATCGTAGAGTCCCAGCGCGCGCAGCGCTTCCCGCGCCGCGGCGCCGTACGGGGCGAGTTCGGGGTTGGCGATGGCGAGTCTGAGGAAGTCTCCCGCGCGAAGGGTACCGACTCCGTCTTCTGCGACGCGGTCCGGCTCGGCGCTCCAGAGCACGAGACGCCCGACGGCGTACGTACGTCGCGAACCGGGGACGGCGAGGCCGACCGCCTCGAGTCGTTCCGGGCGGGCGCGGTCGGCCGCCATCAGGATGTCGTAGGGGGCGCCGTGGGTCGCCTGGGCGTAGAGCGTGCCGGTCGCTCCCGCGGACACCCGGAGACGGTGCGGTCCGGCGCGCTCGAAAGCGGCTTGGAGCTCGGCCATCGCGCCGGCGAAGTTGGCGGCGACGGCGATCAGGGCCTCGGTGGCGACCGCCGGCGCGGCGACCAGCGACAGCAACACGAACAGGAGGCCCGCGCGCGGGATCACGGTTGGGCGGCGGCGGAAGGAGGCGCCTCCCGCAGCTCCTCGGTGAACACGCGCGCCGCCAGCCACATGTGCCAGACCGCCAGGAAGGGCAGCGCTTTCATCAGCACCAATGCCCAGCGGAGGGACTCGTCCCCGAAGGCCGGGGCCAGCAGGTCCGACAGCGCGCCGACGGCGAACGGCCCGAGCCCCACGCCGATCAGGTTGGAGGAGAA
Organism: Pseudomonadales bacterium; assembly: GCA_022827245.1. GTDB lineage: Bacteria > Pseudomonadota > Gammaproteobacteria > Pseudomonadales > Azotimanducaceae > VXNE01. Next base: position 13,473 of record JAJDTI010000171.1, read on the forward strand.
CATCAGGATCGCGCCGGCGAGTGCCCTGGCGTGGGGTCCGACGAGTCCCTGCACCGCCGCCAGCAGCACGCCCGCGAAGACGCCCGCGGCGAGCATCGCGAGCACGGCGGAAGCGAAGGCGATCTGCCAGGTCGGCGCCAGGTAGAAGCCCAGCAGGAAGGGAATGGAGATCAGCGTTCCGAGGAGGGGAACGTACACCTGCCAGGCGGGGTTGCGTCTCGACAGCCGGTCCGCGATGACGCCGCCGACCATGACGGCGATCAGGTTCGGGATGCTCAGCAGGCTCAGCAGGAAGCCGACCTCCTTCAGGGAAAGGTCGTGGGACCGCTGCAGGAACGGGGCGTGCCACTGGCCGGCTCCCACGTTGCTGAACCACAGGATGCCCACCGCGATCATCAGGTGGCGGAACGCGCGTCCTTCGAACAGGTGCCGGGTGGCCTGCCACAGGGACCCGCTGCGCAGGGGCGACGCCGCGCTCTCGACGCGCCCGCGCGGCGGGGCTTCCACGACCGTGTACCGCACCAGCAGGGCGAAGGCGACCCCCGGCAGCCCGAGCACGATGAAGGCGGTGCGCCACCCGTACTCGTGGCCGATGTAGCCGGCGAGTAGCGTGCCGAGGAAGATGCCGATGTGCGCGCCCGCCACGAACACCGCGATGGCCCGCGCGCGCTGCTCGATGGGGAAGTAGTCGGCCAGCAGCGCCTGCGACGGGGGACTGCCCCCCGCTTCCCCGATGCCGACGCCGATGCGGGCGAGGAGCAGGTGCCAGTAGGCGCCGGCCAGACCCGACACCGCGGTCATGAGGCTCCAGATCGCCATCGCCCAGGCGATGACGCGCACCCGCAGGCCCCGGTCCGCCAGGCGCGCGATCGGGAATCCGCAGATCGCATAGAAGATGGCGAACGCGAGGCCGGTGAGGATGCCCATCTCGGTGTCGCTGGCCCCGAGTTCCTCCTTGATGGGCTGGATGAGGACGCCGAGGATCGCCCGGTCCCCGAAGTTGAAGAGGTTCACGCCCATCAGCACGAAGAGGACGTAGGCGCGGTAACGCGGAGAGAATTCGCGCCGGGGGGTCGCGTCCGGGGCGGGCTCGCTCATGGAAGGGGGACGGCGGATGGCGGGTCACTGGCGCGTGTGCGGGCGCCGGGCGCGCCGGACCGCCAGGAAATGGTCATGAACTATTGCTGGCCGCCCGCCACCATCGCTGCTAGTATGCAACGGATTGACTCCAGCCGCCGTTGGCCTCCTCGGGCTCCTGATCCATAGATACGTCCTTGCCCCGGAACGAATGCCTGCGTTTTCGCGGGCTTTGAGGGTTTGTGCGTACTGTGAGTCGTGCCCTGGGCGTCGATGAGGTGACGGAGTTGGACTTGGACGGGAGACGAAGCACTTGAGAATCTACATCGGCAACATGCCATACGGCATCACCTCCGAGGACCTGTCGGAGCTGTTTGGCGAATACGGCCATGTGCAGGACGCCACGGTCATCATGGACCGGGAGACCGGGCGTTCGAAGGGGTTCGGTTTCGTCGAGATGCCGAACAACGGGGAAGCGGACCGCGCGATCAAGGAGTTGAACTCGACGCAACTCCAGGGACGCATGATCACGGTCAACCAGGCGCGGCCACGCGGCGACCGCATGCGGCGCTAGGCCGCCTGCCAGGCTCCGGGCACACCGCCTTGGGGCCTTCCAGGCCTTTCAGGCATTCCAGGTAGAGGGAACCGTCGCGGCGCCACGCGCCGCGGGTCCCGACTCCTCTCCGACCCGCTTCCCCGCCGCCCGCGGGCGGTGGCGCGTGCCGGCCGGCCCAGCCGTCACCAGTGGTAGGACGCCCTCAGGTACCAGGAACCGCCCTCGAAGTTGGCGGCGGTACGCCGCGCGTAGGGCAGGCCGACGTTCAGCCGGTTCGCGTAAGGAGCCCCGATCACGTCGGGGTACTCGTCGAACGCGTTCGTGCCGCCGAGCGCCAGTCGCGTGTGATCGTTGACGTCGTAGCGGAGCTCGAGGTCGACGAAGACGGTCGACCCGAGCAGCTTGGTCGGCGCGTTGCCGTCGACTCCCCGGATCCGCCCCCGCTCGTCGTAGTGCTCGCCGTAGTAGTTGGCGCGCACCATGAGGTCGAGGCGCGGGGTCAGCAGCGTGCTCGCGGTAACGCTGAACCGGTCTTCCGGATAGCTCCGCTCGATGTCCTCCACGTCGGCGGCGCTGACCGGGAGGATGCCGTTCACGCGTGACTGGCTGGCCACCTCCACCTCGTTGTGGTTGTAGGCGAAGCTCAGGTCCGTGCGCACTCCCGAGTCCCCCCAGTCGAAGTGCATCGTCGCCACGACGTCGACGCCGGTCACGTCGAGGTTCAGCGCATTGGTGAAGAACTGGACGTTCCGGGCGACGCCCGCGGCGTCGAAGAAGGGGAGGTTCTGGGTCTTGTAGATGCGCCCGTCGATATCGATGGTGTACAGGTCCGCGGTGATTTCCAGCGGTCCGGCGGCAACCCAGAAGCCGATGCTGTAGTCGACCGACTGCTCCTCCTCGAGAGGCGCTCCGCCGGCGGCGAGGGCGGAGGGATGGTCCGGCGGCACCGTGCCCGACTCGACCTGCAGGCCGGTGTCGTTGTCGAACGTGGTGGTGATCTTCTGCAGGTTGGACTGTCCCGGCGTCGGGGCGTGGAAGCCCGTGTTGACGGACGCGCGCACCGTGAACCAGTCGGAGAGGTCCACGCGGCCCGCGAGCTTGCCGTTCCAGGTGTCGCCGAAGTCCGAGAAATCCTCGTAGCGGAGCGCGTACTGCAGGAGGGCGCGCGTTCCGACTTCCTGCTCGAACTCGCCGTACAGCGCGCTGTTGTGGCGCGAGAACGTGCCGGCGTTGATCGGTTCGAGGCCCTTGAAGCCGCTGGAGCCGGCGCCGAGGTACGAGTTGGACTCCCCGGCGATCACGGAGAACGTCTCCCGGCGCCACTCCGCCCCGAAGGCGAACTGCAGGGCGTCGGTGAGGCGCCGCGTGAAGTCCGCGTTGAGGTTCAGTTCCTCCTGCCGCAGGGCGCCGACGTCGAAGTCCATCTGCGCGGGCAGGCCGTCGGGCCCCAGGCCGACGTCCGGATTGACGGTGTTGTTGAGGAAGAAGTCGAGGGTGTCCTCGCCATGGCCGACGCTGAAGTCATAGCCCAGGCCACCCGCGTCGCCGCGGATTCCGGTGACGATGCTGTAGTCCCGGTGATCGCCGTCGAAGAACGGGGTGAACCCCTGCGGCAGCCGGTCCTCGATGCCCAGGGCCCGGATGGTGCTGTGCGCTTCGTTGGCTTCCGTCGTCGGGTTGTCGCCGGACCGGTAGAAGAAGCGATACCGGCCCTCGGTGGAGGCGTAGTTGGCGTGGAAGTACGCGTCCGCGGTGTCGGACAGGGGCACGCCTGCGTTCAGGAAGAAACGGTAGTCCTCGGTCGCCGGGCGCCCCCAGGTCTGGACGAACGGCGCGTCGTCGAACGGCGCGTCCGCCCCGACGCCCCGTACGCCGGCGTCGATGAGCGCCTGGGCGTTGGGCCGCTGCCGTCCCCGGGAGAGTCCTTCGTTGTCGACGTACTCGAGGCTCAGGTTGAGGAACCCGTCGTAACCGAGGGGCAATCCGGCGTTCGCGGCCACCCGCACGCTGTCCTCGCCCTCGAAGAACTGGCCGTAGTCGACGCGCACCTCGCCGCCCTCGGCGGCGTCCTTCATGCGCAGGTTGATGACGCCCGCGATGGCGTCGGCGCCGTACTGGGCGACCGCGCCGTCGCGCAGGATCTCGACGCGCTCGACGGCGATCGCCGGGATCAGGCCGATGTTGGGCCCGTGGGCGCCCTTGCCGGCGGCGGGAACGAACTCCGCGATCAGGGCCGCGCGGTGGCGCCGCTTGCCGTTGATCATCACCAGGGTCTGGTCGGGGGCGAGCCCCCGCAACGATGTCGAGCGCACGAACGTGTCGCCGTCTCCGGACGCGGTGGGAGCGTTGTAGGACGGCGCCAGGGCGCGCAGGCTGTCCGTCAGGTCCGCGTGATTGCCGACGCGGCCGATGTCTTCGGAGGAGAGCACGTCCACGGGGGCGACGGCGTCCGAGGCGGACCGCGCCGTGGCGAACCGGGAGCCGATGACCACGACCTCCTCGATCGGCGCCGCGCTGTCGGCCTCCTCCTGTCCCAGCGCCTGTGCAGCGGGCAAGGCGAGCAGCAAGGCTGCCGCGAGGGTGGATGTGTGGTTCTGCATGGGTGACCTCCCTGGTACTGCTTGGTTCGGGCTGGGCCGGAGAGCGGGGTTTTCGCGGCGCGCAATTGTAGCCGCTCTTCTCCGGCGTCTCCTTGCAGCGGCGGGTGCGCCTAAGTGACCATTGCCCGCTGGCGGCAGGGACGAAAGGGCGCGACGAGATGGAAGAACGGGGCTGGCGTGCGGAAGTGGCCGAAATCGAACGGCGCCGGCGCCTGCGCGAGGGGATGGGCGGTCCCGAAGGCGTCGAGCGTCAGCACCGGCACGGCAAGCTGACGGCGCGCGAGCGCATCGCCGGCTTCGTGGACGATGGATCGTTCCGCGAGTTCTACTCGCTGGCGGGCGAGGGGACCTACGAGGACAACGAGCTCAAGTCCTTCATTCCGCGTGCGGTGGTCGAGGGCACGGCCCGCGTGGACGGACGGAAGATCGTGCTGACGGCCGGCGACTTCACCATACGGGGCGGTTCCGGCGGCGGCGGGGGCGGCATGGGCTCGGAGCTTGCGCCGAACGAGCGCGCGCGGGAGTGGAAAGTGCCGTTCGTCCGCCTCCTCGACGCCGCCGGCGGGAGCGTAAGGCACTTCGAGGAGATCGGCCGCACGTACCTGCCGGACGGCAGTTCGTGGTGGCTGATCGATGTCGACATGCTGTCGAAGGTACCCGTCGTGGCGGCGGTGATGGGCTCCGTCGCCGGCGGACCGGCAATCCATGCCTGTCTCGCGCACTTCAACGTCATGGTGAAGGACACGAGCCAGCTCTTCCCGGGCGGACCGCCGGTGGTGAAGGCCGCCCTCGGCTACGACATCTCGAAGGACGACCTCGGCGGAGCGCACATCCACACGCGCGTCAGCGGCAGCGTCGACAACCTGGCCAACACCGAAGAGGAAGCCTTCGAGATGATCCGGACCTTCCTCGGCTACCTGCCGTCGAACGTCTGGGAGATGGCGCCCCGGGGCCCGACCGACGACGACCCGGAGCGGCGCGACGAGGCCCTGGTCGACCTGATGCCGCGGGACCGCCGCAAGATCTACGACATCTACAAGCTCATCCACTCCGTGCTGGACACGGGCTCGTTCTTCGAGATCGCGCCCCGCTACGGGCGCGCCCGGATCACGGGCCTCGGCCGGCTGAACGGCTATCCGGTGGGCGTGATGGCCAACAACCCGCGTCACCACGGCGGCGCGACGGACGTGGCCGGGGGCAGCAAGGTCATGCGGCTGCTGCAGCTCTGCGACGTCTTCCACCTGCCGGTCGTCAGCCTCTGTGACGAACCGGGATTCATGGTCGGCCTCGAGGCGGAAAAGCAGGGCATCGAGCGCGCCGGGGCCCAGTTGCTCGTGGTGACGTCGCAGACGCGGATGCCCCTCATCACCCTCGCGATCGGCCGCGTGTTCGGCGTGGCCGGCTCGACGCACCACCGGGCGAGCGGCATGTTCCGCCGTTACGCCTGGCCGTCCGCGACCTGGGGTTCCATGCCGATCGCGGGCGGGACTTCGGCGGCCTACCGGCGTGAGATCGACAGCGCGGCGGACCCGGAAGCCAAGCGACTCGAGATCGAGGCGCGGCTGCACGCGGTCGCTTCGCCGTTCCGCACGGCCGAGGCGACGGGGCAGGACATCATCGATCCGCGGGAGACGCGTACGGTGCTCTGCGAGTTCGCGGAGGAGGCGCAGCGGGTGTTGCGCACGCAACTCGGGGAGCCGCGGGTGCCTTACCGGCCGTAGGGGCGACGCTTGTCGTCGCCCGTGCCGGATTCGTGGCGCACCGAGTGTGGTCGCGGGCGAAGGTGGTGGGCGCGGCTGGATTCGAACCAGCGACTTCTGCCATGTGAAGACAGCGCTCTAACCAACTGAGCTACGCACCCGCCGATGACGCGCTCGCCGCGCCGCCCCGCAGGGGACGCCAAGTGTTCACGGGAAGGCCGGCGCGGTCAAGGCGCCAGGCGTTACCGGACCGCTCGCGCCGCCGCCGCCATAGTCGCCCGGGTCACGGCGAAACGGTCGTCGCCCCAGGGCAACGGCATCAGCACGGGGTACTCGACCCCCGCGTCGACATAGGTGCGCACGAAGTCCGTGACCGCGCCTTCGTCGCCGATGAAGTCGATGGCCTGGATCATCCGGTCCGACACCGCCGCCAGCGCCCCGTCCCGGTCCCGCGCCGCCTGCCGCGCGCGCACCTCGTCGACCTCGTCCGCGAAACCGCTGGCCCGGAACATGCGCGCGTAACCGTCCGCCATCGCGTAGTTGAAGAGGTCCCTGCGGGCCGATCCGGCGCGCCGCTCGAAGTCGCCGACGGCGGCGTGCACGTAGGCGAAGACTGTCGCGTCGCCGCCGGCGCGGACGTGTTCGATGGAAGGCCCGACGTGGGAAGCGGGAATGTAGTTCAGCAGCACGCCGTCGGCGATCTCGCCCGCGAGCCGGAGCATGCGTGGGTTCAGCGCCGCCATCACGACCTTCGGCCGACGAACTCCCAGCCGTACGCCGAGGCGGAACCGGCGGACCTGCCAGAAGTCGCCCTCGAACGTCACGGACTCCCCGGACAGGCACTCGCGCATGAGGGCGACGTACTCGCGCATCATGGCGAGCGGACGGTCCGCGGGAGGCTGCCCGTGCTGACGCAGGATGGCGGGCGCCGAGACACCCAATCCCAGCCAGACGTCCGCATCCGGACTCAGCGCCTGCAGCGTCGCGGCGGACATGGCGGCGAGCGCGGGCGTGCGGAGCTGGATGGGAACGATGCCCGTCCCGAGCCCCATGCCGGGAGCCACCGCCGACACCGTCGCGAGCGGGGTGAACGCGTCGGTGCCGGTGGCCTCGGCCGTCCAGAGCGATCCGTAGCCCATCGACTCCGCCAGTCGCGCGATCTCCGCGGTCGCGCGGGGGCCGAGTACGGCGAGGCTCCCGACGGTGACGCCCAACGGTGTTTCAGCCATTCTCGGGGGTCTCCTTGTGGTGTCGACGCTTGCCATGAAAACTGGACGTTGACCGTCCGGTTTTCAATATAGCGACAAACAAAGGACCGGCTCATGCCCGCCCGAATCTCCGGCCTCGTGCCCATGCTCATCTGCGAGGACGTGCAGGAAGTCCTTGCCTTCTACACCGACGTCCTCGGTTTCGAGGTCCGCGACCGCATGGACGACGTGGGACGGAGCGGCTGGGCGTCGGTACAGAGCGGCGGGGCGCGCATCATGCTCGCGAGCCCGACCTACATCCCGCTCGCGCCGCGGATCGATGGACGGCACCCGCAGACGCTCTACTACCTCTACGTCGACGACGTCTCGGCGCTGCACCGTTCGGTGACGGAGAGCGGCTGGCCGGCGACGGACGTAGTCGTGCGCTTCTACGGCATGAAGGAGTTCGAGACCACGGACCCGGCCGGGCACGTGCTCGTGTTCGGCCAGGACACCGACGAGGCGCCGACGCCCGCCCCCGATGGCTCGGAGACGGGCATCGGGTCCTGAAGCCGCGCTACCGCCCGAGGCGGTGCGTCACCTCCAACCGGAAACGCCGCGGCTCGGCCCAGTACTTCGAATTCGTGCCGAGGTCGCCGGGCCCCGTCAGGTCGACCGCACCCAGGTAGTACATCCGCCCCAGCAGATTGTTGCCGGTGACGGAGATGCTGGTCTGGCCGTTCGGGAGCGCCCACACGAAGCGGGCGTCGAGCAGCCCGTACTTGCCCTGGCGGGAGCTTTGCCGGGTCTCGAGCGTGTTGTAGGTGCGTCCGCGGAAAGCCCAGCCGACCTGCCCGGCCAGCACGCCGCCGTTCGCAAGGACCTGGGTCTTGCCCAGCGCGAGGCTGTACGTGTACGGCGCGCCCCGGATGGTTTCCGTGTGGGAGAGGTCGCGCTCGACGATGACGGGCGCCTGCCCGAGCAGGCCGAGGTTGTCCAGGACCGTGAACTCGTCGTACTCGCCGTTCATCCAGCCGAACGTTCCCTGGGTGTACCAGCCGGCCGGCAGTTCGACGCGGAACTCGCCCTCGACGCCGAACAGGGTCGCCTCCTGGGCGTTGATCAGGTCCGCCGTCGGAAAGCCGTTCACGATGCGGCTCACGGTGATCTGCTGGTTCTCGTAGGTGTTGTGGAACGCGGTAAGGTTGAGCAGCCGGGTGCCGTTCGCCCAGGTCGATTTCATGCCGCCTTCCCAGTTCCCCGAGATCTCCGGGTCGTAGGGCCGTATCGCCACGTCCTGGTTGAAGCCGCCGCTCGAGTACCCCTTGCTCCAACCAGCGTACAACATTACGTTTTCGGCCACGTCCCAACTCAGGATCGCGCGAGGCGTGACTTCGTTGAAGGAGACATCGTCCATGCAGGTCGAGCCGTTGCGGACCGGCCCGGCGCCCGGGCGGCAACCGTGGCCCGGACGCAGCGCGCCGCCAATGAACCAATCGGAGCGCTGGAACTCGCGCTTGTCGCGAGAGTAGCGTGCGCCGGCGGTCAGGGACCACGCGTCCGCGAACCTCCAGGTGACCTCGCCGAAAACCGCCTGCGAGGCGTTGGTGCCCTCCATCTCCTGGTTGCGGCTGGCGTTTATCTGGAAAGCTCCCTGGACGAGAACTCCCAGAGGAAGTCCGGGAATGCCGCTGGGGAAGCACCAGACGGGCCAGACCGCACAGTCGGGCGCCGCCGCCCCGCGCAGGAGGGGCACGTCCAGGTTGATGACGTTGTTCTCCTCGAACGCGTACGCGCCGATCACCCAGTCGAGCCGGTCGTTCATCGCGATGCCGGACAGGCGGAATTCCTGCGACCACTGATCGCCCTCGTCATCCGTCGTGCCGAGCACCTCGATCAGCGAAGCCGTCCCCACGGCGTCGGTCCCCCAGCCCCAGGAACCGTTGTAGCTGGTGAGGTCGCGGAACGAGGTGATGGAGGTGAGGTCCGCGAAGCCGAGGTCGACGGACAGGTCCAGCGTGTAACTGTAGGTCTCGGCGTCGCTGCTGTTGTCCGGGTCGTTGTCGTTGGACCGGTAGGGGGACGTGCCGAGGCACGAGTTGCGCATTTCGTCGTAGACGTTGAAGACCCACGCCGCCCACATGACGGTGAAGGGCGCCGTGTTGGCGCCGTTCGGCGGCCCGCCCCACTCGCACGATGCGAGCAGGGCGGTCTCGTCGGCCTTGTACGCCTCGATGATCAGGTCGGCGTGGGCGCGGTCGTTGGGCGTCCAGCGGAAGGACAGCCTGGCGCTCGTCGAGTTCTCGTCGCCCCAGTCCTCGCCGGTGCCGACGTTCCTGACATAACCGTCGGCCTCGCGGCTCTGGAACGCGAAGCGGGCGGCGAGCACGTCGTTGAGCGGCAGGTTGAGCATCCCCTCGACCCTGCGCGCGTTGTCGTTGCCGATGCCGGCGCCCACGGAGTAGTCGAACTCGTCGGAGGGCCGGTTGCTGATGATGTGCACCAGCCCCGCGGTGGTGTTGCGCCCGAACAGCGTCCCCTGCGGACCGCGCAGCACCTCCACGCGGTCGATGTCCATGAAGTCGAAGACGCCGCCCTGGGGTCGTCCGAGGTACACGCCGTCCACGTACGTGCCGATCTTCGGATCCTGGGACGGCGCCCAGTTGACCTGTCCGATCCCGCGCAGGAAGACGCTCGCGGTATTCCTGGAAACGCCCGAAACGTTGAAGTTCATGTTCGGCGTGAGCCGGGTCAGGTCGGTGAGGTCGTCCGCGGCCCGGTCCCGCAACCCCTCGCCGTCCAGCGCGGTCACGGGGATGGGCACCTCCTGGACGGTCTCCTCCCGCCGCCGGGCGGTGACGACCAGTTCCTCGATGACCTGGGCGCCTTCTCCGGCCTCTTCGGCGTGAATCGGCGGCACGGCCAGGAACGTGCCGGTAAGCAGGACGAGCAGTGTCTTCAGTCGCATGGTGCCTGAGTCCTCTTGAGGGTTCTCGACGGGCGATGGTACGGGACAAGGAGGGCTTGCGCACGCGGAAAAGTCGACGCGCCTACGAGGACATCGGGGCTCGGAGTTCCGCGTTCGTGCTCAACGTCCGGCGATCAGCGCTCCGGCGGCTTCAAACCTGCCGCAGCCAGGCTGCCATGGCCGGGGTCCACCAGCATCCAGCGTCCGTCTTCCTCCTGCTGGATCAGGTCGTCCCGCTCGCGCGCATCCCGCGCCCGCACACCGGTCGATACCGGTAGCCGCAGCCTTCCCGGAACGGTGTGTGAAGTGGGATGCGGCACGCCTTGTTCGGCCTCCGCGATGCCGCGCAACAGCGCTCGCTGGCTGGGCGCCAGGCGCGCCACGCGGCCGGCGGCAACACCGCCCTCTTCAGCCACCGGCCAAGCGCACTACGCAAAACGCGGAAACGCATAAACCGGATACGCATTTGTGCGTAATGGACGCCCGCGGTCCGCGTCTGCGCGCTGACCGGCTCGTGGCGTTCAGGAGCCCGGGGACAACGACACGCCCTTCGGCGCCCGCTGCTTCATGAAACCGAACATGTAGCCCGCGATGCGCCGGATCTGGATCTCCTCGGCGCCTTCCGTGATGCGGTACCGGCGATGGTGGCGGTAGATATGCTCGAAGGGCTTGTGGCGCGAGTAGCCGAGCCCGCCGTGCACCTGCATCGCGCGGTCGGCGGCCTCGCAGCACAGCCGGTTGGAGTAGTAGTTGCACATCGAGACCTTGTCGGAGACGGAGAACGCGCCGTAGGTGTCCATCTCCCAGGCGGTCTTGTGGATGAGCGCCCGCAGCATCTCCGCCTGGGTCTGCAGTTCGGCGAGGGGGAACTGGATCGCCTGGTTCTGCGACAGCGGCTTGCCGAAGGGCTTGCGCACCGTGGCGTACTCGACGGACTCGTCGATGCAGTACTGCGCGGCGCCGAGGCTCGACGCGGCCTGGCGGATGCGGTTCTCGTTGAAGAAGTGCTGCACGACCTGCAGCCCGCGCCCCTCTCCCCCGAAGATGGTGTCGTGCGGCACGCGGACATCCTGGAGCGAGATGCGGCCGTGGTCCGTCGGCATGTTGAAGGTCCAGAGCATCTCCTCGATCCTGAAGCCCTCGGAGTCGGTGGGCGTGATGAACGCGGTGATGCCGTCCCCGTCGCCGGCCTTCCCCGACGTGCGCGCCATGATGAGGTCGTACTTCGCCTTGTGGATGCCCGTGTTCCAGGTCTTGGCGCCGTTGATGATCCACTCGTCGCCGTCGCGCTCGGCATGGGTGTCCATATGCGTGGCGTCCGAGCCGTGCTCGGGCTCGGTGATGCCGAACGCGAAGCCGCGGCGGCCTTCGGCGAGGTCGTCGATCCACTCCGCCTTCTGCTGCTCGGTGCCGTACTCCAGCATCAGCAGCAGTCCCACGTTGTTGCCGACGATCGAGTGCTCGGTCTGCAGGTCGCAGTGGAGCCCGAGGCCCTTGGCGGCCAGGTATTCGCGAATGATCGCCATGCCGAGGTTCGTGCCGTCCTTGCCGCCGTAGGCCTTGGGGAAGGGGTAGCGGTAGTGCCCGGCGGCGTCGGCCCGTCGTCGGGCCTCGGCCATGAGTTCTTCCCACGCCTCGTTCGGCAGGCCCCCGCGCTCCCAGTCCGTGCGCGCGTCCTCCCGGCGGTGGTCGAAGAAGCGGATGTTGTCGTCGGCCTCCTCGAGGGGCTTGATCTCGCGCTCGATGAAGTCGTCGAGTTCGGCGAGGTAGTCTCGGAGGTCGGCGGGGATGTCGAAGTTCATGGCGGGCGTCCGGGAGGTCGTGGCGCGGGGAGATTACGGAACGATGGGGCGTGGGTCCATGCCCGGCGTTGCGCCGGACGCGTTCGGCGTCAGAATATTGGAGAGTTCTCGCGGGGCTGACCGTCGTCGATTCTCTCGTCCGAGGCATCGTTGGAGATTCCGATGCATAGACCGTCCGCCCGCCTTCCGGCGTTGAGCCTTCCGGTGTTGATCGTCGCGTTGCTCGCCGCGCCCGGTGCCGCGGAGGACGCGGGCCTCGTGCTCCAGTGCGCCCGGGTGATCGACGTTGAGAACCGGGAGGTGCACGATGGGGCCGCCGTGCTGGTCCGGGGCGACCGGATCGAAGCCGTGGGCGCGGACCTCGCCGTGCCGGAGGGCGCGAGCACCGTGGACCTCGGCGAGCGCAGTTGCGCCCCGGGTTTCATGGACACGCACGTGCACCTGGCCCACGACGGCGGCGTGATCGCGAATGCCGTGACGTACAGCCGTTCCGCCTCCTGGCGCGCCCTGCGCTCGCTCGCGAACGCGCGGGTGATGCTGAAGCGGGGATTCACCACGATCCGCACCTTGGGCTTCGACCGCTACTTCGAGACCGTCGACCTGCGCGACGCCATCGCGCGGGGGGAACACCAGGGCCCGCGCATCTTCGTCGCGCCCCACGGCGTACAGGGCGAGGGCTCGGCAACGTTCCTCGGCAAGCGGGCGGTGTTCCCGGAGGGTCCGGCAGACGATCCCCGTTTCGTGCGCATGGGCACCGGACCGACCGAGATGCGCCGGATCGTGGCCCAGGAGATCTCCTACGGCGCCGACTGGATCAAGCTGCTCGACGCCTTCGGTACCAGCATGACCGCCGAGGACATGAACGCCGTCGTGGCGGAAGCGCGGCGGCACGGGAAGAAGGTCAGCCAGCACGTGACGCTCGACCCGGCGCACAGGGCGGCGAAGCTCGCGGTCGCGGCGGGCGTCGATTCCATCGAGCACGCCTTCATCACCGACCCGGAGGTCCTCCGGGAGATGGCGCGGAAGGACATCCACTACGTCCCGACCATCTGGATCATCGACTACATCGCGCGCCAGCCCGCGGGAACCGTGCTGAGCGAAGGCTTCGTGCTCGACGAGGCGATGCTGGCGTCCATGGCGCCGATGCTGGCCCTGCTGAAGGAGAACACCCGGCTCGCCCATGAGTTGGGCGTTCCGATCGCGATGGGCAGCGACACCGTGTTCGGGCCGGACCGCATCGCCGATGCCGTGGAGGAGTTCCGCCTGCTTGCCGAGGCCACCGGCGACAACTGGATGGCCCTGCGCGCCGGCACCATCGTCGCGGCCGAGATGCTCGAACGCGACGGGGACCTCGGGAGCATCGCCCCGGGCAAGCTCGCCGACATCGTGGCCATGCCTGGCAACCCGGTCGAGGAGATCAGCGCGACCGAGCGGGTTGACTTCGTCATGAAAGGCGGTGCGATCATTCGTCGCTAGCGAGGACAAGAGGAGCGCGAGGCATGGAACAGTCAACCGAGCCGGGACGTTGGGACTTCGGTCTGAACGAGGAGCAGGAAGCCCGCGCGGCGCGCCTCCACGAGGAGTGCCTGGTCGCGGACCTCATGAACCAGCACCCCGGCGGCGCGAATATCTTCAGGACCTACGATCCACGGCAGCTCAAGCAGGCGCTCGGCGACATCGACGAGGGGCTCTCGGGCGTCGGCCAGGCGATCGCGGCGCCCTATCGCCTGGCGGCGACCGGGCAGTCGGACGAGATCCACCGCTGGTGGCGGCAGAGCGGGGTGGACCTCGGCGTCTTCGGCGTGCGCATGGGCCCGCCCCACGTGGTCGAGGCGATGGGCGGGTATCGGGAGATGGTCGAACTGCTGTGGAGCCTCGGCTGGCTCCGAAAGTGCACGACCGCGGCGGAGATTCGCGCCGCCAAGGCGGAGGGCACGGTCGCCATGTACGGCTACTGCCAGCCGGTGTACGGCCTCTCCCAGGACATCGACGACGTGAACCGGGCGTACGACGACGGCCTGCGCGTGCTCATGCTCACCTACAACCGGCAGGACTATGTCGGCGCGGGTTGCACCGAGCCCACCGACGCCGGCCTGTCCCGCTACGGGCACCAGGTGATCGAGCGGTGCAACGAACTCGGGATCGTCGTGGACACGTCCCACTGCGGGATGCAGACGACCCTGGACGCCTGCCGCCTCTCGGCTACGCCGGTGCTGGCCAACCATAGCTGCGCCCAGGGGGTCTACGGCCACGCCCGGGGCAAGAGCGACGGGGAACTCGACGCGATCGCGCAGACCGGCGGCCTGGTCGGCCTGGTGGCCGTGCCGTTCTTCCTCTCTGCGGACCCGGAGGCGACGGTGGACGTGGTGCTCGACCACATCGACTACATCAACGAACGGATCGGCTGGCGGCACATCGGCATCGGCACCGACTGGCCCATGCAGGCGCCGGAGGACATCATCGAGGCAACGCTCGGGACCATCGTCGACGAGATCGGCTTCCGCCCGGAGGACAACATCTCGACCACCCACACGCTGCGCGGCTTCGAGGACTACCGGGACATGCCCAACATCACCCGGGGCCTGGTCGCCCGGGGCTACGACGACGAGCAGATCGCCGGCATCCTCGGCGAGAATTTCATGCGGGTGTTCGAGGAGGTGTGCGGGTAGGGGAGGCCGGCGTGCGGGTAACGTTGCTGGGCGATCCACCGCTCCCTGCGATAACGTGCGGACTCGCGGACATACCGCGCGGTGCCTTCTATGCGGTCGTTGTCGCTGCGCGGCGCTTCGTCCGGGTTCATCTGCATCATGCCTGCAAGGCCCCGGCGCGCCCCTCGGCCGATCCCCTCGACCGGCGCGCCAGCGCCAGCTCGTAGCTCGCCTGCATCCGCATCCAGTGATCGGCGGTGCCCCAGCCGAGATCCTCCAGCGCCAGCGCCATGTTCGCCGACACGCCTGCCTTGCCGTTCAGCACCCTCGACAGCGTGCCACGCTCGCACCCGAGCCGGGCCGCCGTGTCGGTCACGTTCCAACCCTCCTCGTCCATGCTCTCGCGGATCAGTTCGCCCAGGTGCGGCGGATTCAGCATCGGGCCGACGCGGTCGCCTGCAATGTCGTTCATCGTCAGCATTCTCTTGGTCAGTGATAGTCGATCAGGTCCACATCCACCACCGCCCGCAGAAACCTATCGAGCCGTAGTACCACCATAAGTGGCGGGCACGCCCAGCGCCCGGACAAGACACATTCCGCCCACCGCCAAGGTCACGATACCCGGTCGCCCTGCGCCGTCCGCGCCGCGATCATGAAGTGCACCCAGGACCACCCGAACAGCACCAGCGAGAACACCAGCGCCCAACGCAGCCCGTCGCTGCCGAGCGAGGGCGTCAGGATGTCCGAGGTGATGCCGATGGCCGTGGGCCCGAGTCCCTGGCCGAGGATGGCGGAACAGAACATCACGATGGCCACGGCGGTGGCGCGCTGGTGCGGTTCGGCGACCGACTGCACGCTCGCCATCCCGGGGGCGACGCTCGTTCCGGCGATCACGGAAGCCACGAACACCAGCGCAAAGGCGGTGAGCACGTCGCCGGCCAGGAAGGCGATGGCGTAGGTGGGAATGCAGGAGAGGAACGCCCAGGCGGGCCACCACACCTCCCAGCGCCGGTCCCGGGCGATGTAGCGGGGCGCGAGCACCGCACCGATGAAGGTGCCGATCACGCCGCCCAGTCCACTGGCGATGCCGACGCCCCAGCCCACTTCGGTAAGCGTCATCTCGTGCACCCGGATGAAGAAGGCCGGCGTCCACTGGGCGATGCCGTAGACGCCGAACAGTCCCAGGGAATACGCGATGACGATCTGGCGGAAGGTCCTGCGGCGCACCAGGCTGGCAATGGCCACGCCGAACGACTGCGCCTCGGGTTCCGGCGCGTCGGAGAAGTTCCCCCGGGGCGGGTCCTTGACCGTGAGCTTCGCGACGACCGCGAGCACGACGCCGGGGATGCCGACAATGAAGAAAGTGGCCCGCCAACCGTACGCGTCCGCGAGCCAGCCCGCCAGGATCAGTCCCACCATGATGCCGACGGCGCCGCCCGTCTGGAATATGCCGAGCGCGAGCGCCCGCTTCTCCACCGGCACGTAGTCCGTGAGCAGGCTGTGGCTCGACGGAACGCAGCCGGCTTCGCCGACGCCCACGCCGACGCGCGCCAGCAGCATGTGCACGAAGTTCTGCGCCAGTCCGCAGGCGGCGGTCATCGCGCTCCACAGGGCCATGCAGACCGAGAGGATCGTGACCCGCGAGCGGGTGTCGGCGAGCCGGGCGATGGGAATGCCGAACGTGGCGTAGAAGAGCGCGAACGCGAAGCCGGTCAGGAGCCCCAGTTGGGTGTCGCTGAAACCGAGGTCGGCCTTGATGGGCTCCACCAGCATCGACAGCACCATGCGGTCGAGGTAGTTGAAGAAGGCCACCACGGCCAGCATGAACAGGACGTAGTTCAGGTATCCGTCGGATACCGCCATCTTGGGTTTGGCGGCGGACGGTTGCGCGGTTGCTTCGGCCATGGACGCTTGGACGCAGCGGCGCCGGTCCGCCCGCAGTCTGCCGATGCATAATGCTCGGCCCCTCACGTTCGCAGGTTGCCACCATGACCAGGTTGCCCCATGCCGCCGCCGTGCTTTCCGCCGTCCTCTGGCACGGGCCGCTCCTGGCGCAGGACGCCCCGCTCATGACCGAGGGCGCGCGCTACACGATGTCCTACGAACCTCCGATCAGCCTGCGGGCGCCGGGGTTCGACTGGGACCACCAACTGACCGTGGCCCTGCCGGCGACCTACGGCGTGCTGCCCGAGAAGTCCTACCCGGTGCTGTGGCTGACGGACGGGCCGGGCATGATGCCGCTGGCCGTGGGGCTTGTGAACCTGCTCGTCATGGGCAACCTCGTGCCGGAAATGATCGTCGTGGGCGTCGGCGCGCCGAGCGAACTCGGCCTGATGGCGTTCAGCCAGCGGCGCGCGGTGGATTTCGCCCCGCCCGGCGACACGTACTTCTACGGAGGATTCGCCGGGGAACGGCTGGCGGCCGGAGCCCGTGCCGCGGGCTTCAGGGCGCCGCCCCAGCAGGCCGACCTGTTTCTGGACTTCCTGATCGGCCAGGCACGACCGGCGCTCGCGGAAACGTACCGATTTTCCGGCGACCATGGCCTGTTCGGGCACTCCGGCGGCGGCATGTTCACCGGCTACGCGCTCTTTGCCCGCCCTGGGGGCTTCGCCAAGTACATTATCGGCAGCCCGTCCATCAACGCCACGGACCGCGCGGTCTTCCGGATGGAGGAGGCCTACGCGGAAGAACACGACGACCACGACGCCGAAGTCTTCCTCGGCGCGGGAGAGGCCGAGATCGCCGATCCCAACATGGCGGCCTGGGGCATCGTGAGCGCGCCGGTGCTGCTGGCGGAACTCCTGAAGCTCCGGAACTACCCCTCACTGGAGGTCACCACGAGGATCTTCCCCGGCAAGGATCACGTCACCGTGGTCGCTGACATTCTCGGCGAGGGCATCCTTGCGCTCTGGGGAGACGAGGTGGAGGCGCCCGGATCGGCGTTGGACGACGTGGATTGGGAGGACATCTCGCAGGAGTAACGGCGGCGGCGTCACGTCTGCCGGTTGGGGTTTGCGGCCGGTACTGCGTCCACCCGTCCTGTGCGCTCCCTGCTGGCTTCCCCTGGTGCGGGCGGACGAACGCTTCTCGTGGATGTCGGGTGGAGAACGATGACTGAACTGTTGCGATGCCATGTGCGGTGGGCCGGGGCGATGTTGGGCGCGCTGGTCCTGTGGGGCTGTGCGGAGTCGGCCGAGGCGCCGGATGCCGACGCGGTGGCGGAGTCCGCGGCGGGGTCGGCCGCCGTGGTCGCGCTTGCGGACCGGATCATGGCGGACCTGACCGATGCCTCGGCCTCGCTACAACTGCTCGAAGGGCGGCGCGTCGTGGCGATGGACGACAACAGCTTCGCCTACGTGGAGCGGGAGGCGGCGAAGGCCGCGGCCGCGCTCGACGAACTGCGCGCGATCGACGAGTCGCAACTGGGCGACGACGACCGGATCACCTACGCGATTCTCGAGGGCGTGCTGCAGGCCGCCACCGAGACCCCGACCCACTTCTGGCACAAGTTCAACATAACGCCCTACGCGGCGGGCTTCGTTTTCAGTTCCATGGTCCCGCGCGCGTTGGGCGGCTACAGCTTCGAGACGCAAGAGGACGTTGCGGCCTATCTCGGCCTGCTGGCGGATCTCGCGCGCTATGTCAGGGACGACCTGACCCGGCTGCAGGGCCAGGAGGAGCGGGGCATCCTGCTGCCCCGGCCCGCGATCCCGGGGGCCAGAACCGTGTTCGAGGCGTTGCGCGCCGGCATCGGGACCCTGGCGGCGGTCGCGCCCGAGCGTGTTGCGGCGCTTTCCGAGGAGGAGCGCGCAGCCCTGCACGCGGGCATCGAGACGACCCTCGCCGAACAGGTGCACCCGGCCGTCGACGCGCTGCTCGACTACCTCGGCGACGACTACATGGCGCGGGCGCCGGAAGCGGTCGGCCTCGGCCAGTACCCCGGGGGCGAAGCGGCCTACCGGTTCGCCATCCTCCAGCAGACCACCATGGACCTCGATCCCGCGGACATCCACGAGCGTGGCCTCGCATACATGGCGGACCTCCAGCAACAGATGCAGGCCATCCGCGACGAGTTGGGGTTCGAGGGGACGGCGGAGGAGTTCCACGCGCAGATGCGTGCCGACCCCCGCTTCTTCGCGCAGACCCCGGAGGAGGTGGCGGACCGCTACATGGCCTACATCCGCGAAGTGGAACCCCACATCCCGGACTACTTCTCGGTGTTGCCCGAGGCGCCCTACGGCGTCCGGCGCCTGGACCCGGCGGCGGAACCGGGCATGACCTTCGGCTACTACCAGACGCCGACGCCCGCGAATCCGCGCGGCGAGTACCGTTTCAACGGTTCGAAGCTCGAGAGCCGTCCGATGGTCTGGACCGGGCCCCTCATCTTCCATGAACTGATACCGGGGCACCACTTCCATATCGCCCTGCAACTGGAGACCGAGGCGAGTTCCAGGCTCCGGCAACTCACGAGCATGTTCTACGCGGCGTTCACCGAGGGGTGGGCCAACTACGCCGCGAGCCTGGCACTGGAGATGGGGGTGCTCGACGAGCCCTACGAGCGCTACGGCTGGCTGCTCTTCGACGCCTTCATCGCGAACCGGCTCGTGGTGGACACGGGCATGAACCATTTCGGCTGGTCGCGCGAGCGGGCCATGGAGTACATGCTGGCCAACACCTTCTCGAGCGAGGAGGAGACGGCTACGGAAACCCTGCGCTACTCCACGGACATGCCCGCCCAGGCACTTGCCTACAAGCTGGGTCTCGAGAAGATCCGGGAGATCCGCGCCGCGCAGGAGGCGAAGCTTGGCGAAGCGTTCGACATCCGCACTTTCCACGCCGCGGTGCTCGGCAGCGGCGCCATGCCCCTGCCGGTGCTGGAGGAGCACGTCGACCGCGTCATGAGCCAGGATTGAAGCCCCGCGCCAGGAGAGCAACCCGATGATCCGAACAGCCCTTGTCTTTCCGATCCTCGCCGTGGCGGCGCATGCGGCGCAGCCGCTCGAGGTGATGGACGTCTTCGAACTGGAGTACGCGACCGACGCGCAGATTTCGCCGAACGGTGAGCAGGTGGTCTACGTGCGTCACTTCAACGACGTGATGACCGACCGCCGCTACCAGAACCTCTGGATGGTCGATGCGGACGGATCGAACCACCGGCCGTTGAACACGGGCAAGCACACGGCGAACTCCCCCCGCTGGTCTCCGGACGGCCGCCGCCTGGCGTACCGGTCGGACGAAAGCGGCGGCACGCAGCTGCACGTACGCTGGATGGACACGGGCGATACCGCCGCGGTCACCAGTCATGCCATGCCGCCGGGCAACTTCGCATGGTCGCCGGACGGAGGCCGCATCGCGTTCACGCGCCTCGTCCCGGAGCCCCCGCTGGTCATCGGCGAGATGCCGCCGGCGCCGGAGGGCGCCGAGTGGGCGCCGCCGCCGAAGTACACCGACATGCTGGCGTTCCGCTTCGACCAGGTCGGGGACGTGCCGCCAGGCTACATGCACCTCTTCGTCGTCGCCGCCGACGGCGGGACGCCCCGGCAGGTGACGCGGGGCGAGCGCCAGTTCGGCGCGGGGAGCTTCGCCTGGGCGCCCGAGGGCGAGTCCCTGATCGTGTCTGCCAACCTCACGGAAGGCGCCGAGATCTACGACGTGGGCAATCCGGATGTCTACGAGGTCGCGCTGGCTGACGGTTCGCCCCATCGGCTCATCGACCGCGAGGGACCCGACGTGGCCGCTTCCGTATCGCCGGACGGGCGCCTTATCGCCTACGTGGGTTACGACGAAAGGTACCAGGGGCACCAGCAGAACGACCTGTACGTGGCGGACCGCGACGGCTCCAACGTTCGGAACCTGACCGGGGGCTATGACCGACATGTGCAGGATTCCGCGCGCCGCGGCGGGGGCGGACCGCAATGGGCGCCGGACGGCAGCGGTGTCTACGGCGTCGTGCTCGACGAGGGCAATGCGCGGCTCGTGCTGTTCGCCCTGGACGGCAGCCGCCGCGTCGCCGTGCCCGACATTGGCGCTACCGAGATGGGCTACATCAACCACAACACCCTCTGGTCGACCAGCGACGAGGGCCGCCTGGCCTACACGGTACCCGGCCCGGCCATGCCCGGCGATGTCGCCGTCGCGGACCTCGGCGGGGCCGAGCGCATGCTGACCGACCTGAACGCGGACCTCTTCGGCGAGCGGGCACTCGGCGCGGTGGAGGAGCTGCGCTGGACATCGTCCAAGGACGGCCGCCCGGTGCACGGCTGGATCATCAAGCCCCCCGGCTTCGACGCGTCGCGCAAGTACCCGCTGATCCTGGAGATGCACGGCGGTCCGTTCGCGGACTACGGCGACGTGTTCGACACCGAGAAGCAGCTCATGGCCGCCGCCGGCTACGTCGTGCTCTACACCAACCCCCGCGGCAGCATCAGCTACGGCGAGGAGTTCGGCAATCTCATCCACCACGCCTACCCGGGAGACGACTTCCACGACCTGAACTCCGCGGTGGACCACGTCGTCGGCATGGGCTTCGTCGACGAGGAACGGCTCTACGTGACTGGCGGCAGCGGCGGCGGCGTGCTGACGGCCTGGATGATCGGGAACACCGACCGCTTCCGCGCGGCGGTGGCCTTCTACCCGGTGATCAACTGGGAGAGCTTCATTTTCACCGCGGACCTGTCCGGGCTGTTCCTCGAGTACTGGATGCCCGGACTGCCCTGGCGCCACCGGGACAACTTCGAGGCGCGCTCGCTGCTGCGCGTGTCGGAGAACGTGAAGACGCCGACGCTCATCATGACCGGCGAGGAAGACTGGCGCACGCCGATGTCCGAGTCCGAGCAGTACTACAAGGCGCTCAAGCTGCAGGGCGTGGAGACGGTGCTCGTGCGGGTCCCGGAGGAGGCGCACGGCATCATCGCGCGGCCGAGCCACGCGATGTCGAAGATGACGACGCTGCTCGGGTGGTTCGCGAAGCACGCGCCGGCAGCGGGGGAGTGAACGGCATGCATCGACGGCGCTACCGCGTTCGGCTGGCGGCAGCCGTTGCCGCCGGCCTGGTGCTCCATGCCGGCATCGCCTGGGCCGACTCCCTCGTCCTGACCGGCGGAACGGTCATCGACGGCACCGGCAAGCCGCCGATGGTGGGTGCGACCGTCCTGGTCGAGGACAGCGAGATCGCGGCGGTCGGGCCGGACGTCGCCGTCCCGGCGGACGCGCGCACGATCGATGTTCGGGGGAAGTACCTGATTCCCGGGCTCATGGACGCCAACCTGCACCTGATGATCAACATCCGGCTCGAGACGCTCATCAAGTTCGAGGACCGTTACGACGAGATCGTGCTGGAAGCCGCCCAGATCGCCCTGAAGACGGGACAGACGACGGTGTTCGACACCTGGGGGCCGCTGGCCGCGCTCAAGACGGCCCGGAATGCCATCAACGCGGGCGAGGCGCCGGGCAGCCGCATCTATCTCGCGGGGAACATCATCGGCTTCGGTGGCCCGCTCTCGCCCGACTTCCTGGGTGCCGCCGCCCCCTTCCTGACCAAGACGTTCGTCAAGCGCATCAACGAGACGTGGGAGCAGGGCACCGGCCGCGACCTCATGTGGATGACGCCCGAAGACGTCCGTGCGACGGTCGCCGAGTACGCGGGCAAGGGGATGGACTTCCTCAAGTACGGCGCGAGCGGCCACACCGACATGCACTTCATCCAGTTCTCCCCACGGGTGCAGCGCGCCATCGTGGAGGAAGGACACAAGGCCGGCATGACCGTGCAGGTGCACACCACTTCGGTCGAGAGCCTCGACATGGCCATCGATGCCGGGGTCGATATCGTCACCCACGGCGACATCTCCGGACCGCAGGTACCCATACCGGACGAGACGCTCAAGAAGCTCGTCGACCGGGGCATCCCGGTGTCCGTCCTGCCGATCACGCAGCGGCGCATCGACGCGTACGCGGAGATCCACCCGCGGGTCCCCGGCGCGATCCTGGCCCCGTACATGAAGGTCGGCCGCGAGAACCAGAAGGCGATGATCGAACACGGAGTGACCATGCTGCTCTCGACGGACGCGGGCGTCGAGAACCCGGTGGTCGCCGCCGAGTCCGAGGGCCCGCACGCGGATCCCCGAACGAAGCTCGGCGAAGGGCACTTCAACGCCCTCGCCGGGCTCGAGGAGCTGGGCATGGCGCCGCAGGAAATCCTGCGGTCCGCCACCAGCCACATCGCCACCGCCTATCGGGTGGACGACCGGTTGGGAACGCTCGAGCCCGGCAAGGTCGCGGACATCGTGGTGCTCGGCAAGGACCCCTTGCAGAGCGCGGCCCACTACCGGGAGATCGAGATGGTCGTCAAGGACGGCGCGGTCGTGAACCTCGATGCGCTGCCCGTCGCGCCGCTGATCAGTTCGATTGCGGCGCCGGAAACCGCGCCCGAAGAATAGGCTTGTCGAGACAGGGTTCCTGTCAGCCGCGCGCCTTGCCTGTTGGTGCGCCTCTGGGACATGCGCAACAAGGCGGTGAGCACTTATTCCGGGGGAACTCTGCGGCGCTTCGGCATTGCGCGGCCCTGATTGGCGATCCGAGCCTGATCATCGTCGACGAGCCGACGGCGGGCCTCGACCCCGACGAGAGGAGACCGTCATCGAGCTGACCGTGGACGAAAGGCCGGCGGCGGTGATCGTCGATCCGTACCATAACTTCATCGAGCGCAATCTCGACGACAACGTGAAGAGGCTCTAGCGAATGCGAACGCTCATCCGGTCCCTGTTGCTGTGCGCGGCGGTCCTGGCGGTTTCTGCCTGTTCCCAGGACCAGGAGGCCGAGGCGCCGGCCGCGGAGAGTCCCGCGCCCGAGCCGGAGACCGTCCCGTTCGAGAAGGGCCCCTACGAAGTCAGGGTCGAGCGCAGCCACTTCGTGCCGATGCGCGATGGCGTGCGGCTCTCCACCGACCTCTATTTCCCGGTCGGATTCGAGGGCAAGCTGCCGGTCATTCTCGAACGGACGCCGTACGACAAGGGCAGCAAGCGCAATGCCGACCCGGACGCGCCGATCTCCGCGGCGAACCAGGCCTACTACTACGCGAGCCACGGCTACGTGTTCGCCGTCCAGGACAGGCGCGGAAAGTTCGAGTCGGAAGGGGACTACGTCGTATTGAACGGCGACGTCGAGGACGCCGCCGACACGCTCGACTGGTTCGGCGAACAGCCCTGGTTCAGCGGCAGGAGCAGCATGATCGGCTGCTCGATTCCGGGCGCCAACCAGATCAAGGCGGCCCAGACGCTGCATCCCGCGCTGACCTCCATCGTCCCGCAGTCCGCCGCCACCGGTCACGGCACCGCGGGCGGCACCATGGCCAAGCTCTGGAAGCGGGGCGGAGCCACCAACCTGACGATGGCGCTCTGGGCGCACTTTTCGGGCACGAACCTGTTCTACCGCCCGTCGCGCCGGCTCTCGCGGGAGGAGTTCCTGCGGGTGGCGGGCTTCTACGACCCGGCCCCGAGTTTCGAGGTCGACCTGCTGTCGATGGCGGAAAGCCCGGAGCTGTTCAACAAGTACTTCGTCGACGCCATGCTGGTGCTGCCTTCGATCGACATCGCCAAACATCTCAATTCGCCCCCGTCGGACTGGGAAGACCTCACCAGGGAACCCATGGACCCCTGGTGGGACGGCGGCGATTACCTGGAGGACGACACCCGGGTCGACGCGGCGGCCCTGCACGTCAACTCGTGGCACGACTATGGCGTGAACGAGACTTTCCTGCAGTTCCGGCACTTCAGCGACAAGGCCGAGAGCCAGTACGCGCGCGACAACCAGTTCGTGATCGTCTCGCCGCTCGCGCACTGCAACATTGAGTCCGTTTCGTCACGGACGGTCTCCGGCCAGAGGGACATGGGCGATGCGCGCAAGGACATCTGGGGGACCTACCTCCGGTGGTGGGACTACACCCTGAAGGGCGTGGACAACGGCTTCGACCGGGAACCGAGGATCCAGTACTACCTTCCCGGCCGGAACGAGTGGAAGTCCTCGGACGTCTGGCCCATCGAAGGCACCGCCCCGACCCGCTTCTTCCTCACCAGCAGTGGCGAGGCGGGCAGCAGCATGGCTTCCGGGAGAGTCGTCCTTTCGGAGCCGGACGAAGCCGGATCCGACACCTATGTCTACGATCCGGCCGACCCGATCCTGGAGCCGGTACGCGCGGTCCACAGCGGCAGCTTCGATCTCTCGGACCTGCAGGAACGGCCGGACGTCCTCGTGTACACGAGCGAACCGCTCGCGGAAGGCATCGAGATCACCGGCAAGATGCGCGCGACGATCTACGTATCCACGGACGTGCCGGACACGGACCTGTCCGTGAAGCTCTACGACGTCTACCCGGACGGCCGCGCGTTCGCGCTGCAGGAAGGCTACCTTCGGCTACGCTATCGCGAGGGCTATGACAGGATGGTCCTGATGGAACCGGGCGTGGTCTACCCGATCGAGATCGACATGCTTGTCTACGCCAACTACTTCCAGCCCGGCCACCGCATCCGCGTTGACATCACGAGTTCGAATCTCCCGACCTACGACCGCAACATGAACACCGGGGGCGACACGGTGCGCGAGTCGGAGGGACGCAGGGCCACGATCACCGTCCATCACGGTGGGGAGTCTCCATCCCATATCGAGTTGCCCGTCATTCCCACATAGCCAAGGGCCTGCGCGCCTCAGGGCTCCCAATGCCCGAACACGTACCGCAGGCCCCGCGACCATGCGCCGGGGCCGACCGACATGTGGGTCTCGTCCGGCAGGTTGTGCACATCGATCTTCAGGCTGGGGTAGTTCCGCGACTTCAGCTTCGCGACGAACTCGGGCGTGATCGACGCCATGCGGGGCCAGCCGTATTTCCCGTACGCGTCGTGGATCGCCTGTACGTCGGGCGCCGCCATGCCCGGGGGAGGCTGGTCCAGCCAGGCCGCCACCTGTGACTTGAGCAGATCGACCACCTCGAGTCCGCCGGCCGTCACGAACACGGTGGCGTCGATGTCGCGCCTTCGCGCGGCGGTGGCCTCTTCCCACTGCCACACTTCCTCCTGGTTCCACCAGATGGCAGGGCTGATGGCGACGTAGCGCTGGAAGCTCTCGGGTTCGGTCAGCAGCGTCCAGGCGACAAACAGGCCGCCGAGCGATGCGCCGCCGATGGTGGCGTCGTTGGGGTCCACCGGGTAGGCGGCTTCGATGGCGGGCATGAGTTCCTCGCGCAGGAACTCCAGGAACGCCGGCCCGCCCCCGGGCGTCACCGGTTCCGCGCCGGCCGCGGACTGGCGCGTCAGTTCCTCGAGTTCCCCGCCCCTGTTCGGCGAGAGGTCGCGGTAGCGCTTGCTCATGGTCCCGGCGAAGCCCTGGTCCACCGCGTAGCCGACGCCGACGACGAACGCGGCCGGGATCTCGCCGGTGAAGGCAAGCAGGCGCGCCGTCTCCATGACCATGCCGAAAGCGCCGTTCGCGTCCAGGACGTAGATGACGGGGTAGGTTCTCCCGGGCTCGACGAACGCGGGCGCCGCCACGAAGATCCGGAACTTCTCGTCGACGACGGCGGAGCGGAAGTCCGCGAACTCGGCGTTGTGGAGCCCGGTCATCGGCGTCATCGGGCCGAGCCTGTCCGTCGCCAGGGACGTGGCGGCCATGCCGCCGAGAACGAACGCCGCGACCATCCGCTTCATATCGAACCTCGTACCGTTGACAGGGTCGCGCCGCAAGGTACAACGCCGCGGGTGACACGCCAAGCGCGCGGCCGGCTTGAGGTATGGACGACGGGTATGCGTCCATTGGCCTGACCACCGGCGCCGGCCGATGGAACGACCTGGAGCCGAGACCATGAACCGAAGCGGGAGAGTGCGGGCGGCGATCGTCTTCGCGTTGACAGCCGCGTTGGCATCAATGACGGTTGCGCCGCTTGCGGTGGCCGATGACGACCGGCAGGCGGTGTTCGAGCGCTATCTCGAGTTCGCGACGCTCGTGAAAGGCGCCTCCATCGAGCCCAACTGGCTCGCCGACGGCTCGAGCTTCTGGTTCGCCGAGGGCGGGCCGGCCAACCGGGTG
This sequence comes from Pseudomonadales bacterium, assembly GCA_022827245.1. Lineage (GTDB taxonomy): Bacteria > Pseudomonadota > Gammaproteobacteria > Pseudomonadales > Azotimanducaceae > VXNE01. The sequence goes on from JAJDTI010000171.1 coordinate 40,083, forward strand.
ATCTGGCGCGTGGATCCGGCCGCCGACACCGTGGAGCCGCTGTTCGACGTCCCGCGACTGCGTGCCGCCATCGCCGCGGCGATCGGCCACGAGCCGCCCTATGCCGGCGTCCCGTTCGAGACCTTCCAGTTGTCCCCCGACGGCGCCACGGCGAGCTTCGCCCTGGAAGGCGCGCGGTTCAGCCTCGACATGGAGGCATACATGGTCGAGCCTCAACCCGCGCCGGCCGCCACGCCGGCCGCCACCGTGCGGCCGGGCACCTTCCCGCGCCGCGGCTACTTCAGTCTGCCCACGCCGTCGCCCGAGGTGCCCTCCCCGGACGGCAAGTGGTACGCGACGCTGATCGACGAGAACGTGGCCCTGCGCTCGGCGGCGGACGGCGGCATCCATGCGCTCACCGCCGACGGTACGTTCGACGACGCCTGGGACGTGGAGAGCACGCGCCTCACCCTCGGCGCGGGCATCTCCATCGTCTACGTGCCGTTCACCCCCTGGTCTCCGGACAGCCTCAAGCTCTGGGCGACCCTGACCGACCGGTCGAAGCTGCCGCGCAAGGGGGAACTGCACTACATGGACACCCTCGAGCGCATCGTCCCGCGGCCGTTCGCCGTCGCCGGGGGTCATCTCGATCACGTGCGGCCCCACATCCTCCACATCCTGTCGGGCGAGCGGGTCGCCGTCGACGTGGACACGGAGGACTGCTACTTCAACCTGCTCGGATGGCTGCCGGACTCGTCGGAAGCGCTGTTCGCGCGCTTCTCCCGGGATTTCAAGTCCGTGGACGTCATGGCCGCAAACGCCCGGGACGGGTCGGTGCGCACCCTGTTCACCGAGACGGCGGATACGTTCGTCAAGATCCAGCACGATGTCGTCTCCTTCGGCAATACCGGCTTCACGGCCCTGCCGGACGGGAGCGGCTTCCTGTGGGAGTCGACCCGGGACGGCTGGAATCACCTCTACCTGTATCGCAACGACGGGCGTCTCGAACGCCAGTTGACGCGGGGCGACTACCCGGTGCTCGAGGTGCAGGAAGTCGACCAGGAGAACGGCTGGGTGTACTTCACGGCCCATGGCGAGCGCCCCCGCGTGTACGACACCCACCTGTACCGGGTGCCGCTCGGCGGCGGCGGCGTGCAGCGGCTGACCGAGGGGGAAGGCCAGCATGCCGTGCGGTTCTCCCCGTCCCTCGCCTGGTTCCTCGACACCCACTCGAGTCCCGGCCGGGCGCCGCGCGTCGATCTGCGCTCCGCCGACGGCGCCCTGATCCGCACCCTGGCTGAAGCCGACATCGGCGCGCTGGAATCGCTGGGCTGGACGCCGACGGTGGAGTTCAGCGTCAAGGCCGCCGACGGCGAGACCGATCTCTGGGGCGTGATGCACAGGCCATACGACTTCGACCCCGACAGGACGTACCCGGTGCTCGAGTACCTCTACGCCGGCCCCCAGATCGTCGCGACCGACCGGACGTTCTCTCTCGGCCTGTCGAAAACGCAGAACCTGCCGCGGGCCATGGCGCAGCTCGGCTACGTCGTCGTCACCCTGGACGGGAGGGGCACGCCGGAGCGCTCGAAGGCGTACCAGGACGTCATCTACCGGAGCTGGGGCAAGAACGAGATCGCGGACCATGCCGCCGCCATCCGTCAGCTCGGCGAACGGCACGCCTTCATGGACCTCGACCGCGTCGGCATCTGGGGCCACTCCTGGGGCGGCTACTACGCCTTCGCGGCGCTGGCCCAGGCGCCGGACCTGTACCGGGCCGCGGTCTCCAGCGCACCGGGCTTCAACCCTTACGCGTCGCTCTTGTACGAGCCCTACCTCGACCTGCCGGAGCGGGCCAAGGGCGCCTACGAGTTCGCATCCCCGTACCGCCTGGCGCCGCAGGTCAAGGGCCGGCTGATGCTGGTGGGCGGCCTGGCGGATTTCGCGACGTTTCCCGAGTTCATGCGGATGAGCCGGGCGCTGATCGATGCCGGCATCGACCACGACCAGGTCGTGCTTCCCGAGGAGGGGCACGGCTATACCGGCGCGGGGGAGGCTTACTTCATTCGCAAGCTCGCCGGCTTCTTCGAAAGCAACGTGATGGAGTCCGGGCGGTAGTTCCTGCGTCTCCATGAGAGATCGTGTTGGCCATTGAGGTATACGCATGCGACGTCGACAGTTCGTTTCCGGGGCGGCCACGCTGGCCGCTGCACCCGCCATTGCACTCACGGGCGCGCCCGCGTCGTCGGGCGGCGGGCAAGTGGGGGGTTCGTCCCTCGCAGGCATCGGCGGGCTCCTTTCCGAGCTGATACCGAAACTCGCGGAAGAACTCGGCTCGCCCGGCTACGTGGCCGGGATCTACCAGGACGGATCGGAGTGGCTGTTCGCGCACGGGGTGCGCAACCTCAACACCGGCGATCCGATGACGACGGATACGGCCTGGCTGCTCGGCTCCATAACCAAGGTGCTGACCACGACCCTGCTGCTGAAGTACGTGGAAGCGGGGAAGATCGATCTCGACGCGCCCATCACCCGCTATCTCCCGGACTTTCGCCTGGCCGAGGAGGGGGCCGCGGAGCGCATCCGGGTGCGCCAGCTCGTCAACCACACCAACGGCATCGATGCGGACACCCTGATGCCCGCACGGGAGTTCGGCCCCAACGCGGTGCAGTCCTACATCGACGCGCTTTCCGGGATCGGCACCCTGTTCGCCCCGGACGAACTGCTGCACTACACGAACCCGGGTTTCACGATCGCCGGGCGCATCATCGAGACCCTGTCGGGCAAGCGTTTCGACCGGACGCTGGAAGAGGAAATCTACGCGCCCATCGGCATGGACCGGTCCGTCACCTCCGCGACCCAGGCGATCCTCCACCGCACCGCGGTCGGGGCCTATCCCGGCCCGGACGGCGAGATGGCGGCGGCGCGCCTGTTCATGCTGCCGGTGTCGGCGGCCCCGGCCGGGGCGACGCCCATCGTCAACGTGCCGGACCTCATCGCGTTCGCGCGCACGCACCTGGCGGACGGCGTCGCGCCCAACGGAACGCGCGTGCTCTCCGCCGAACTCTGCCGGGCGATGCGCACCCCGACGTTCGATCTGCAGACGCCCAACGCGCCGCCGATAGGGCTTGGCTGGTTCCTGCCGTCCATCGGCGGCACCACGGGCTGGTGGCACGGCGGCGGGTCGCCCGGAGGCACCTCCGGGTTGACCGTATTCCCGGAGTACGACCTGGTGATCGCGAGTTTCGGCACGGGTCCGGGATCGAGCCCCATGCACGACCGGTTGGTCAGCACCGTACTGCGGGAGCATGTCGGACTGACCGTCGAGCCGCCCTTTTCCGAGGCGGAGACCAGCCTGCCGATGAGTCACTACGCCGGCGACTACGAGTCTTTCGAGTCACGCGCGGAAGTGCGTGCCGGGAAAGGCGCCGACGAAATCGACGTGACCTCGCACTACCTGCCGGCCAGCGAGGAACAGAAGGAGGTCCTGGAACTCTACATGGGCTCGAGCGACGCGGCGCCGACGGTCACCTACTCGGCCATTCACGACAACCTGTTCGCCCCGGCGGGGCTGCCGAAGGAATTCTTCTCGGGCGTCTGGGGGCGCATGGCGCTGCTGTCGTTCCACGAGGTCGGGCGCCGTCGCTACGCGCATACGCGCTTCAGGGCCCTGCTGAAGTCCTGAAGCTCCTCAAGGTTGCCGATACGCCTTGCGAATGGTCACCGGCTCGTTCAGCAACTGGCCCCGCAGGTACGCGTTGTCCGTGGGCGCCGTGGCTTCCTCCTGGTGAATCCCGTGCACCACGTCCATGCCGGAGGTGACGCGTCCGAACGCGGCGAAGCCGAGGCCGTCGGCGTTGCGGGCACCGCCGAAGTCGAGGCTCGGCTGGTCGCCGACGGTGACGAAGAACGCGCCGCCGCTGGCGCTGCCGGGGTCCGTCCTGCCGAGTGACAGCGTGCCGTCGAGGTGGCGGATGCCGGTCTGCTCGGTAGTCTCGTGCGGGACTGACGGCAGGGCTTTCGAGGGGTCCGTCAGGCCGCCCTGAACCACTTCGATGACCGGCGAGCCGTTGTCGTTGTTGCGGCGCACGACGCGGTAGAAGGCGCCGCCGTCGAAGAGCCCCTGGTCGACGTGTTCCAGGAAACTGCCGGCGGACGCGGGCGCGGCCTCCGGGTACACCGCCAGCGCGATGTCGCCGGCGTCCGTCTCCAGCGTGACGCGCACCGCCGGACCCCACTCGTCCGCGGCCGGGTCGTCGGCCGGCGGCGCCTCGGGTTGTGCCATGGCAGCCATCTGAATGGTCTTCACCTGCTCCATCATGCGGTCCGAGGACGACTTCGCGCTGAAGCCCGGCGGCGGTTCCATCCCGCCGAGATGCCGGACGAAATAGTCCCACATGCGCACCATGCCGTAACCGGGCAGGGCGTGGCCGGTCTGCGGCAACAGCACGAGGTCGAACACCTTGTTGGCGTCCATGAGGGCCTGCGTGAGCTGGAAGAGGCCGCCGGGGTGCACGCCGAAGTCCAGCATGCCGTGAATGAAGAGGAGCTTGCCGTCGAGGTTCGCCGCGTGCGTCAGGTTCGCCTGCTCGAGGTAGTTGTCGCCGGCCGGCAGGCCCTGGTAGCGCTCGCCCCAACTGTGCCAGAACAGCCGCTGGTCGTGGTTGCCGGCGATGGACACGCCGACCTTGAAGAACTCCGGGAACTTGAGCATGGCGCGCGCGGCCATGTAGCCGCCGCCGGAGACCCCGGTGATGCCGACGCGCTCCGCGTCCAGGTACGGGAACCGCTCGGCGAGCTGCCGGATGGCGGCGACGTGGTCTTCGAGGTTGCTCGCGGTCTGCAGCCGGCCGTAGGACGACTCGTGGAAGGCGCGCGAGCGTTCCGTGGTGCCGCGTCCGTCCAGGATGACCGCGACGAACCCCAGTTCCGCCAGGGACGCGGCCGAGACCAGGCTCAGGGAGGACAGGGAACTGAAACCCGTCTTGGGCACGTTCGTGACCTGGGGCCCGCCGTAGATGTAGTCGATCACCGGGTAGGACCGGCCGGGATCGAAGTCCCGCGGCTTCAGCATCACGCCGCGAATCTCCGTTTCGCCGTCGGCGGCGGTGACGGTGAAGGGCTCGGGCCAGCGTTGCCCGTCCGGGACGGCATGCGGCGTTGCCTCCTCGACGAGCAGGAGTTCCTCGCCGTCCGCCGACATGAGCGCGGTGACGTTGGGCCGATCCGGGCGCTGGCGGGTCTCCACGTAGTAGGCGGCCCCTGGAGACAGCCCGGAAACCGCGCCCGGGTCCTGGCCGAAGACGGTGAGCAGCAGCAGCGAGAAGTCGCCCTGCGAGAGCACGATGTGGTCGGCGTCACTGGCGCTCAGCACGGTGAGTTCGGCGGTGTCCAGGTGCACCCGGACCACTTCGCGAAAGTAGGGATTCGCGTCCGGCCGGCGCCCGCCGACGGTCAGGAAGAGTTCGCGCCCTTCCCGGTCAAACCCGAGCACGTCTCTCACGAGCCAGTCGCCGGCGGTCAGCACGCGCTTCTCCTCGCCCGATGACGCGTCGTGCAGGTACAGGTGCCCCCAGCCCGACTTCTCCGAGTACCAGGCGAACTCGCCGCTCCCGGGCAGGGGCACGATGAAGGTCGGCATGTACACGTTTGAGCCGAGTTCCAGGTAGGTGTCCGTGGTCTCCCGGAACACCACGCGGGCGAGCCCCGAGTCGCGGGCCGCCGTGACCACGCGGGCCTCCCGCTCGCCGCGCAGGATGTCCACGAAGTAGACCGCCGTGGAGTCCGCGGACCACCAGGCCCGGTTGCCCCCGAAGGGCGTGTCGTTCATGCGCGCCGCCGCCAGGTCCGGGTAGTGCACCGGCGTCTGCTTCCCGGTGTCCGTGTCGATGACGGTCATGCGGAAGCGGGTGACGTGCTCGTCGCCCGGCAGCGCCTGGCGGTAGTCGATCACCCTGGGCCGGATGCTCCCGTCGGCGGGCGCGAAGTCGATCACCGGCAGGGACTGCACCTGGCGGTCGTCCGTCTGCGCGGTGAAGAGGTAGCGCGAGTCGGGTGACCACACGGCTTCCGGCCTGACCGCGGGCCGGCCCGTGGCGTTGGGCGTGGCCCCGTAGGCGTAGAAAGGTTCGCCGTCCCTGGTGAGCTGCTTCTCCTCGCCGGAAGCGAGGCGCTTCACCCAGAGGTTGTGGTCCCTGGAGAAGGCCGCCCTGGACCCGTCGGGGGAGACCAGCCAGGACGGGTCGTTGGGATTGGCGTCGAGTTCCTCGAGTTCGCCGTCCTCGAAACGGAAGAACCGGCCAACGGCCGTGAAGGTCACCGCGGAGGGCTCGATCTCGACGCCCACTATGGGCAATGCGGCGGCGTCGATCTCCTGGCCCGTTTCTTTCGCAAGGGAGGCCGCGAGGGCTTCATGGTCGAAGGCGGGCCGCTTCTCGCGCCGCTCCGCGTCCACCAGCGTGTACGCCTTGCCCCCGGGCGTTTCGCGCTCGTACCAGAACGTCGATGCGTCGATCCACCGCGGATGGATGGTCTGGTTGAGCACCCATCGGTCTTCGGCGTGCCCCTGGACCGCCGCCGCGCGCTCGTAGGCCGGCAACAACGGGTGCGGCGCCGCGGGCTCGTCCTGGGCGAGGCAGACGCCCGCGCCGAACAGGAGCAGGACCGTGAACGGGGAACGGGTGCAGTTGATCGGGTTCATTTCGCCTCCAGCAGGTACCACTCGCGTTGTACGTCGGTCAGGTCGGCAAGTCCCCGGCGCCAGCCGCGCGCGGCGGGATCGGTGGTCAGGAACGCCAGGGCTGCCGACATCGCCGCGAGATCCCGGTACTCCACCCAGATGCTCGCGTTCTCCCGGTCGCTCCCGGCCGAGGTCAGGGCGCCGTAGTACTGCACGGCGATGTCGGTGTGGCCCGCCTCCCGCAGCAGGCGATCCAGCTTCCGTACGTGCTCCGGCAGGGCCACGAGATTGGGCAGGATCGACTCGGAACGGAGCTGCAGCCAGTGGACGGCGATCGGCGGGTCTTCCGGCCGGCGCATCAGGCGCGGCGCATCGTCCAGGGTGTCCTCCACCTGCGCCTCGGAGTAGAACGTGAGCCTCCCCGACTGCATGAGCGCCACCTGGTTGGTGATCCAGCCCGGGTCCCGCTGGGCGGTGAACTCGGCGTTCGTCCAGTCCCTGAGGTCGCGGTAGCGCTCGGCCCAGATCAGTTCCTCGCGCTCGCAAGACGGATTCAGGGGCCAGAACCCCTGCACCGCCTGGTGCTCCGGTTCGATCCCTTCGAGTTCCTCGGGCACGGCGGCCAGGAGCCCGCCGAGGATCTCCGCCTGCACGTCGACGCCGGGCGCCCCGCGCAGGATGGCGAAGTGCAGCACGCCGCCGAAGCGCCGAACATGCTGTTCTTGGCCGGCGCGCACGTCGTCAATAGCCGACCGGCCGGCTGTCGTTGTCCGGCGTCAGCGCCCAGACCATGGAGACGCCGCCGCTGCGCGCGCCGGTGTGGGGGTCGATCATGGCGCCGGACCAGCCGCCCTGCAGGATGTCGTCCTCGTAGAGATTGGCGCCCATGGCGTTCGCGGCGGCGACCACCTCGGGATCGAACCTGCCCTCCACGATGCTGGTCCGCTCGGTGAGGCCGGTCGAGGTGAACTCTGGAGAACCGAAGGCCGGTGCGCTCGCCGCTTCGTCGGGGCTGTAGCCGAAGTCGAGGATCGAGTGCAGGGCCTGGATGGTCTTCTGGTGCAGACCCATGCCAATGGAGCCGTAGGCGAGCAGCGGCGCTCCGTCGCGCATCACGATGCCCGGATTGGTCGGGTCGGGCAGCCGCACGCCCGGTCCGGCGGCCGCGATCTGCGCCTGCTGGTGCGCGCCGGAGTCCGGGATCGAGATGCCGTCGACGAAGATGCCCGTCATGCCCCAGCTCACGGTGTTGATGGAGTGCACCATGCCCAGCATGTTGCCCCACTGGTCGGCCGTGGCGATGGTGTCGGAGTGCACGGGAACGGTCCGCGGCGGGCGGGCGAAGGGGATGTCGCCGGCCTGCAGCGCGGCCCAGAGCGCGCGGCCGTGCGGCTTGCCGAGCCGGCCCCGCAGCGACATGTCCACCCCCGGCACCTCGTCGGCGAGATGCGGGAACAGGTAGCCGGCCATGGACAGCCGCGTGAGCTGGGTGAGCCAGAAGAGGGCTTCCGGCGATTCGGTGTAGTGGCCCATGGACTTGATGTCCGCGGCTTCCAGGATGTTCAGCGCCTCGGTGGTGTTGACGCCGCCGGTGGCCGGAAGGCCGTGGGAGAAGACCTGGTGCCCGGCATAGTCTGCCACCACGGGGTCGCTCCAGAGGACTTCGTAGGCGGCGAGGTCTTCCATGGTCATCCGGCCCCCTTCCTCCCGGACCGCCGCGACCAGCCTCTCGCCCCATGGGCCCGAATAGAGGTAGTCCACGTTGCCGTCGGCGGCGACCCGGCGCAACGTCGCCGCCAGCGCCGGCTGCCGGAAGTTGTCGTCGAGTGCGTGGAAGGAGCCGTCTTCCCGCGCGAAGACCGCCCGGGTCTCCGGGCGGCGGGAGAGGACGTTGGAGCGGAACTCGACGTTCTGCACCAGCCCGGCGTTGAACGGCATGCCTTCCTCGGCGATGCGGATGGAGGCCTCGAACAGGTCCGCGAAGGGGACCTTGCCGAAGCGCTCATGGCCCGCTTCCACGCCCTTCATGAATCCCGGCACCAGGGTGGCGCGCCCGGACGGACGGATTTCCGTGGACATGAAGTCGCCGATGTCCAGGCCCGGGATGGTCATGGGGTCGTCCTCGCCGGCCACCGTGTTGTAGGACGCGTTCATGTTGTAGACGGCGTCGGTTTCGGCGTCGTAGTAGACCAGCGTCATGATGCCCGCGAAGCTGACCCAGCTTCCCGCGGCGAGGGTCACCTGCGCCATCGCGGTGGCCAACGCGGCGTCCATGGCGGAGCCGCCCGCCTTGAGGATGTCCAGCCCCGCCTGCACCGCGGCGGCGCCGGTGGTGCCCACGACGATGCCCTTGTCCGTCGTACCGCTTTCCTCCGGCGGGCTCGATGGTTCCTCCGCGGCGATCGGCGCCGGGCCGGCTTGACCGTCTTCGCGCGGAGCCTCGCCCGGGGCGCAGCCAACGAGCAACCCGGCGCACATCGACGCCGCGAGTGTCGGTCCGGCGACGAGGGCAGAGGTGCGGATCGTGTTCATTTCGTCTCCAGCGGTACTCCTCCGGGCTCATTCCATGACGCGGCCCGTGCCTTGCACCCTCAGTACTGAGGGAGTGCCGGGAGTATCGCGTCGTTTCGGGAGGCAGGTCGGCGTTGGGAACGGGCGGCGGGGTCCGCCAAGGCCGTGCCGTGCATTTGCGTGGAGGAGACCGACATGAACACTAGCGATCCCATCCGTTCGCGGCGAAGCGCGCGGTGCGTCCCCTGGTTGCCGGTGCTTCTCCTGCCGCCCCTGCTCGCGGCCGGCAATGTCGCCCACGCCCAGCCGGCGCTGGAAGAGATCGTCGTCACCGCGCAGAAGCGCGAGGAGAACCTCTACGAGGTGCCCGTCGCGGTGAGCGCCTTCGACGACGAGAAGCTCGAGCAGGCCATCCTCGACGACGTGGCGGACCTCGGCCGCTTCGCGCCGAGCCTGACGGCGAACAACGTCTCCGCCGGGGGTTCCAACATCTTCATGCGGGGCGTCGGCAACGAGATCATCGCCGTGGGCGCCGATTCCAGCGTCGCGATCTACGTCGACGGCGTCTACACCCCGCGCTTCACGTCGGCCCTCAACAACTTCGTGGATGTCGAGCGGGTGGAGCTGGTCAAGGGGCCGCAGGGGACGCTCTACGGCCGCAACGCGACGGGGGGCGCCATCAACATCGTCACGAAGCAGCCGTCGGCCGAGACGTCGCTCAAGGGCGACGTGGAGTTCAGCAACTTCTCGGGACGCAAGGTGCGGGCCGCGGGAGGCGGGGCGCTCTCGGACACGGTGTTCGGCCGGCTGGCCCTGGTCTACAACAACAAGGAGAACTACTCCTACAACCCGGTGTTCCGGGAACGCCTCGACGTGGAGGACATGTTCGCGGCCAACGCGTCGCTCAAGTGGCAGCCGAGCGACCGCTTCGAGGCGCTCCTGCGCTACGACCAGTTGCGGGACAACGCGCTGGGCGTGGTCTCGACCCGGGTCCTGTCGCCGGGAGCCGGGCACGCCGGTCTCGTGTTCGACCCGGACCCCTTCGTCAACGGCTCCGACTTCCGGGTGCGCGATTCGATGAACGACATGGACTCGCGCGGCTTCAACGCCAGCCTCACCTGGGACTTCGAGAACTTCCGCATCACCTCGCTGAGCGCCTGGAAGCACTTCGAGACGGACCTCGACTACGACGCCGACGGCACCGAACGTCCGCTGCTCTCGGTGGTGCCGGTGTCGGAGGAGGAGTCCCGCACGCTCTCGGAGGAACTGCGCATCGAGTACACGGGCACCGGGGCGTGGGAGTGGATGGCCGGTTTCTTCTACTTCGACGAGGACGCCAGGCAGGACCTGAATCTCGAACTGCTCGGCGGCGTGCTGGCCCTGGTGCCCCTCTCCGACCTCGACGTGGAGGCCTGGGCGCTGTTCGGCGAGGTCGCCTTCAACCCGACCGAGCGCCTGAAGCTGACCGCCGGCATGCGCTACAGCGACGAGACCAAGGAACACGTGACGATCATGAACGGCGTGATGCTGCCCGACTCTTCCGGGACGGCGTCCTGGGACGCGTTCACGCCGAAGTTCACGGTGGGCTACGACCTTCGCGAGAGCCTCTTCGTCTACGCCACCGCCAGCCGCGGCTTCAAGAGCGGGGGCTTCAACTCCGTCTCGAACTCCCCGGTGTTCGACCCGGAATACCTCTGGAACTACGAGGCGGGCCTGAAGGGCACGGCCGCCGACGGCCGCCTGCGCGGCGCGGTCACGGGCTTCCTCTACGACTACACCGACATCCAGGTGCGCATCTATCCCGAGGTCACCGGCGCGCCCATCCCCATCGACAACGCGTCCAAGGCGGAGGTCCGGGGCATCGAGATCGAAGGCAGCCTGATGCCTTCCCCGAACTTCCAGCTCGACGTGTCCATCGCCTGGATCGACGGCTCCTACGAGGACTACATCACGGCCAACCCGAACGCGGGCAACGCGCTCCAGGATCTCTCCGGCAACCGGATGATCCACTCGCCGAAGGTCAAGGCGAACGTCGGCGCGGAGTACGCGTTCGACCTCGGCGGCGCGGGCTCCCTGGCGCTACGTGGCGAGTACATCCACAGTGGCAAGATCTACTTCGACCAGTTCAACGTGGACCAGACCAAGCAGGACAGCTACGAACTGTGGAACGCCTACGTCACCTACACAAGCTCCAACGGCCGCTGGACGGTGGCCGCCTGGGGCAAGAACCTGGGCGACGAGGTCTACGTGCTGCAGATCTACCCGAGCGGCCTGCTCGGCATGCGCGGGCTGCTCGCCCCGCCGCGGACCTACGGGTTGAGGATCGGCTACAGCATGTGACGGCTGCCGGCCGCGGCGGCGCGCCGCCGTCCGTCCCGTTCACCGGACTCGCGAGAAGGAACCCATGAGAAAACGACTCATCGACGTGTGCCGCGCGCTGCTGCTGGCCGGAATGCTCGGCACCGCCGCGGGCGGCGTTGCGTGGGCGCAGGAACCGGCGGACCCGCCCGCGCGGCCCGCGGAAATGGAGGTCCGGGTGGCCATGCGCGACGGCGCGAAGCTCCTGACCTACGTCAACCTGCCGGCGGGCCAGGGGCCGTTTCCGACGGTGCTCGTACGCACGCCCTACCTGCTCTCCATCGGGCCGCGCCACAACGCGATCATGGATGCCTACCTCGAGGCGGGCTATGCCGTCGTCTGGCAACTCGCGCGCGGCATCGGCGACAACGACGGCCGCTACCGCTTCATCGCCGACGACCGCAACGACGGGTACGACTGCATCGCGTGGATCGCCGACCAGCCCTGGAGCGACGGCAACGTGGGCATGGACCACGGTTCGTACAACGCCATGACGCAACTGCAGGCCGCGAGCACCGCACCGCCAGCGCTGAAGGCGATCATCCCGTTCGTGCCGTCGTCCCATTTCTTCCGGGAGACGCCGTACTCGGGCGGCATCTTCATGCGCTATCACATGCTGAACTGGCACAAGCTGCTGCGCCTGCGGTCCTTCGAGGAAACCGGCGTCGGCTTCATGGACTCCCGCCGCGTGATCGACGACCCGGAATGGCAGCGCCTCCTCGCGTCCCGCCCGCTCCTCGACTCCGCGAACGGCTACCTCGACGGCGACGAACTCGTCCAGTACCGCCGGTTCCTCGAGGAACCGGTCCTGGGCAGCGATTACTGGCGCGAGACGATGATGATGGACGAGCACTATGCGCGGGTCGCCATTCCCGTGCTGCTGGTGACCGGCAACTTCGATCCGTCCATCGGCACGCTGCACGCCTGGCGGGAGCTCGAGGAGAACGCGCCCGATCCGCAGCACCGCAAGCTCCTGATCGGGCCCTGGAACCACGGCGGTTCCTATGTCGGCATGCCGCCGGCGGAGGGGCCGTACCGCTTCGACGGCGCCGGCGTCGTCGACATGTCGGCGCTGCGCATCGCGTTCTTCGACCGCTACCTCAAGGGGCTGCCCGCGTCCGTGTCGCTGCCGCAGCGCGTGCGCGTGTTCGTCACCGGCAGCAACGTCTGGCGGGAGTTCGACAGCCTGCCGGTACCGGGGCTCGAGAGGACGGCGGTCTACCTGGCGAGCGAGGGCGCTGCCAACGGCGTGCGGGGCGACGGTTCGTTGGGGTTCGCGCCCGGTTCGGTCGCCCCGGCCGACGTGACGGTCGCGGACCCAGCCAACCCGGTGGTGGCCATCACCGACATGATGACCGGGATCGGCGAGTACTCCGACTCCCACCGGAACGAAGCGGTCCTGGTCTACGACTCCGCCCCGCTCGCGGAGCCGGTGACGGTCATCGGCGAGAGCCGGGCCGTCGTGCATGTCTCCCTGTCGACGCCGGACGCAGACCTGATCGTGAACCTGCACGAGGTCTACCCCGACGGGCGGGCCATCCGCCTCGGCACCGGCGGCGCCCTGAGGCTGCGCTACCACGAGGGCTTCGACCGGGAGGTTCGGCTGGAACCGGGCAGGGTCTACGCCGTGGAGATCCCCCTGGCGTACGTCGGGCACACCCTGGCCGCCGGCAACGTGCTGCGCGTGACGGTTTCGGGCACCGAGTTCCCGATACTCGACCCCAACCCGAACACCGGCGAGCCCATCGCGACCGCGACCCGGATGCAGACCAGCGAAATCAGGATTCACCACGACTCGGAGCACCCGAGCCGTGTCGAGTTGCCGATCGTGGAGCTTTGAGCTACGGCTCGCGACCAAGGCCTGCTGCAGTGCGCGCGGCGCCGCACGGCAGTGTCACCAGCCTGCGGGGCACCAAAATGAACATCCTGAAACCTGCCACTCTGGTGGTGTTTGGCCTCACTTCGATCAGCTCTGCCGCGCAGCCGGAGGTCGAAGCGTTTCGGATAGCGGACTTTGCCCACCATGTCGCCTTGACTGACCCTCAAGTGTCGCCGGATCAAAGGCGAGTGGCGTACGTGCGCATGTCCGGAAACCAGGACCTCCGGTATCAGTACGAGATCGTACTGGAGGACCTGGTTCAGGCGGAACGGTCGGGGCTGACCGCCCCTGGCCGGTATGCCCACACTCCACGTTGGGTGTCGAATGACGAATTGAGCGTCCTGGCATTGACCAAAGACAACGGGCATCAAGTCTTCCTGCTGGATGCGGACAACGCCGAACTCAAGCAAGTGACCCACCACGCGGATTCGGTGCAAGGCTACGCCTGGTCACCTGACAGGACGCAATTGGCGTATGCCAGTCGACCGAAGAAAGAACCCAGGCGAGTGAAAGCCTTTCAGGTCACGGAGTTTTCGACATCGCCAGCGAAAGAGCCCCAGTCCCTACACCTGTTAGACGTATCTACGAACGAAGATCGAAGGCTGCCTGGTGCGTCACCGCTTGTAGATCGCTGGTCGGCGATAGACTGGGCTCCCGACGCCTCCAGACTCCTGTATTCGAGAGAAAACCACGAACATTACGATGAGTACTCCAACGATCTGGTGGAGTTCGTGCTGGCGACAGGGGAAGAGCGCAAGCTCGGTACGGGTGCGTATCCTCGATATTCTCCGAGGGGCGACAAGGTTCTGTTTCTTGCCCGGGAAGCCCCGGATTACGCTGTGGGTCCGAGGAAGACGTACACGCTGGATACTGCGACGGGGAAACGGTGGCGCGTAGCGCCGAATCTGGACAGGGAGACGCTGGGGCGGTTCGCACCGGATGGACGCGTGCTGCTGAATGGTCCCGAGCTGGATGCTCAGAGACTGTGGTTGGCGGATGCGAGCGAAACGGTACAGCTCGATCTCGGAGGCGTCGAGCCCGTTTGGCCGCTCCAGGCGTCAATCGTGGGGAGCACGCTGGCATTTGTCGGGGCAACGGCATCTTCCTCTCAGGAGCTCTACGTATTCGATGGTCATAGCACCAGGAGAGTCACGAACGAGAATGTAGCCCTGACGAGTGGCCGCAAGCGGGGGAATCCGGAGACCTTGCTGTGGAGGACTCGCGATGGGATGGACATCAGCGGCATCGCGCTGTTTCCACCGGGTTTCCAGGAAGGCGTGCGGTATCCATTGGTTGTGAGTCCACATGGGGGGCCGCACACCACGTCAACGGTTGCTGCGGTAGCGAACAGTCTCGTCAACCAGACGATCGCGAGCAGAGGGTGGATAGTGCTTTCGCCAAACTATCGCGGAAGCACGAATCAGGGCCGGGACTTCCATCTGGTTCGTCGCGGGAACGCGAACTACAACAGGGAAGTAGTTGCAGACGTGATGTCGGGTATCGAGGCCTTGAACGAACAATGTGGGTGTGTCGACACGAGCCGGAAAGCCATCCTCGGCACCTCGTATGGCGGCATGGTTGCCGCCTGGGCGACGGCCCTGCACCCGACCGAGTGGGTGGCATCGGTCGTCGGTAACGCTTCGCTGGATGATACGGACAGTTACGTACGGTCGGATCAGGGTGCAGGGGTGCCGACGAAGTACGGAGGGTCGCCCTGGAGCACAGAGTTCAGCGATGCGTACCGAATGGCATCTCCCATCTACGCCGCCGAGAGTATCCAGGCGCCAACGTTAATCGTCAGCACGTTGAGAGACCCGCGCGTGCCGGTGATTCAATCCTTCAAGTTCTGGAAAGCGCTTGAAGACAACGGCGTGGAGGTGGAGTTCATTGCATACGACATGAGCGGCCACGGGCCGTCTGATCTGCCGAACGCGATGGACTATTGGCAACGCGCCATCGACTGGATCAGTTTCTATTTTGACCGCGCATGAACAAGACGCTCGGACACTTCCCAGAGCTTGGCCGCGGCCGCGTCGTCAAGCCCGTGAGGCGATGGTTGGCATTCGCGGACATCGCCGTAGGAGCCCATGAACCTGCGCTGGAACAATCCACCGCTACTGTGTTCCAACCGTGGTTCCGTGGCGCAGTACACCGAGGCGCCTGACCCTTTCTCGGGACTGATCGCCAGTGGACTGACGAGTCTCACTGACCAGTTCTGGAGTCGGCTGGTGGTACCGTGCCGCATTACATTGGTACGAACGTTGCCGGGCGTAACCGCAAACGCGCTGACGCCGTGCGGCCTGCCACGTCGAGCCAGCTCCCTGGCGTGGAGTACAAGGGCAAGCTTCGACCGCCCATAGGCCCGAAACCCGTCGTATGCGCCCTTATTTTGTGAAAGGTCGTGGAAGTCGAAATCGAACGCGCCAGCCAGACGGTGAAGGTCTGAGGACATGTTGACCACGCGTGAGGGCGCCGAATCCGCCAGGCGCTCGAACAATAGCTGCGTCAGCAGGAATGGGCCGAGATAGTTCACGGCGATCGACATTTCGAATCCGTCCGCCGATTCTCCGCGGGTGCCGAACATTGCACCGGCATTGTTGATCAGGACGTCCAGCCGTTCGCACTGATCCAGAATCTCGCTTGCCGCGCTTCGCACCGCATCCAAACTGCTGAGTTCCAGCGGAACTGCGATGACCTCAGCGTTCCCCGTACGTCTTCGTATCTCCGCGACCGTCGAATGTCCGTCTGCCGGCGGCCTGACGGCAACGAGGATCGTGGCGCCCTTCGCCGCGAGCGCCGTCGCGGTCGCCAGGCCAAGGCCCATGTCACCGCCGGTGATCAGTACTGTCTTGCCCTTCGCTGAAATCAAGGCGCGCCCTGGCCCTGCTTCTCAAGGATCTCCGCGTCGCGCGCGTACTCCGCCTGAAGCGATGCGAGTTCCCGCTCGATGCGCGGCCTGGGCCACCAGTCGCCGCGCAGCATGACCCCCGCGATGCCGCGGGAGTTCTCGATGTCCGTGAGCGGGTTCCCGTCGAGCAGCACGAGGTCCGCGCTGCCGCCGGGGACGATGGTCCCGAACTCGCCGACGCGCTCGAAGTAGCGCGCCGGTTCCGAGGTGGCCGCGGTCAGTGCCTGGTAGGGCGTGAGGCCGGATTCGACCAGCAGCGCCAGTTCCTGGTGCACGTTGTAGCCGGAAGCGGTGGTGTCGGTCCCGAGCAGGAGGGGCGCGCCGGCGTCGCTCAACGCCTTGACCAGCGCCATCCGCGGCGTCCGGGCGGCCTTCAGCCCGGCGCGCGCCCGGGGCAGGAAGATCTCGTACAGGTACGCCTGGAAGTAGCGCAGCATCGGCGGCGTGTAGCGGGCCTCTTCCTCGTCGAAGCCGGTATGGCGGTCCCACTCGGACTTCACGTTGTCCTGGACGATGAGGGTGGGGCAGTTCCAGACGTCGTACCGCGCCGTCATCTCCGCGAGCTTCCGGATCTTCTCCGGGGTGCAGTAGTTCATGCCCTGGTAGACATCGGCCATGATGGGCTGGAGTCCCGCCTCGGGTCCCGCGCAGGCGATGTCGTAACCGGAGAGGTGCTCGATCGAGCGCATGCCGCGCTGGAGCGCGTACTCGACGTCGATCGGCATCGGCACGTGGCCAACGACCGGCAGGCCGACTTCCTCGGCGGCGTCGACGATCGCGTCGAAGACGGGTCTGCGCAGGGTGGAGTAGATCTTGACGAAGTCGTAGCCGGCGGCCGCCGTGTTAAACACGTAGGCGGCCGCCGCTTCACCGCTCGCGAAGGGCGTGGTGGCGGCGTGCAGGGGCGGGTTGCCGTCCATCGCGCCGAATGCGGTGAAGAGGCGCGGTCCGAAGGCCTCTCCGCGCTCGATCCGTTCGCGCACCTCGAGGTTGACCGGGCCGCCGGCGGTGTCGCGCAGGGTAGTGACGCCGAACATCACGTACTGGCGCAACTGTTGGGACTGGATGCGTTGGAGCATCTCCCACGTCTCCGCCTCGACGGCGGAGGGGTCGCCGGGGTTGGTGTGGGCGTGCATGTCGATCAGGCCGGGAATGAGGAACTTGCCCGCGCCGTCGATGACCTCGGCGTCGTCGCTGCCGCACGGGGCGCCCGGTGCGCAGACCGCGGCGATGAAACCGTCGCGTACCAGTACCGAGTGGCCTTCCAGCACGCCTTCCCGGGTCATGGGAATGACGTTGGCGTTCTCGATGCGATGTTCCACGGCGCCGGTCTGGGCGCTTAGCAGGACCAGCAGCGGAACCGCAGCGTGTAGTGTCTTCATGGTTGGCTACTCCATGGGCGGCAGCAATGTCGCGTGGTCGAACAGGGCGCCGCTCTTCATGACCCGCTCGATCGCTTGCAGGTTGCCGATGTCCGCCAGGGGGTCGGCGTCGAGAACCAGCACGTCCGCCTGCTTGCCGGGCTCGATGGAGCCTACGCGGTGCGCCTGTCCGGCAACCGTCGCGGCGTTCAGGGTCGCGGCGACGATCAGCTCCGCGGGCGACACGCCGGCGTCGCCCATGAGCTTCAGCTCGTAGTGCAGGGAAGCGCCGTGCAGCAGCCCGAGGTTGCCGGTGTCGGATCCCGCCGCGAGCGGCACGCCGGCCTCGAGGAGGAGCCCGGTGTTCGCTGACGCGACCGTGATGCTCGCTCCGAACATCTCTATCACCTCCGGCGGCGGCGTCGGCAGATCGCCGACTTCGTACCAGGAAGCGATCACCTGCGGGTCGCCGCACTGCTCCTCGATCGGCAGGAGGTCGAAGCTCCGGTCGTAGATGTCCACGAAGTTCCGCTTCCAGACGGCGAGGGTGGGCACGACGACGACCCCGCTGGCCTTGGCCAGGTCGAGGAACGCCTCGTCGAGGGGAGCGTCGAGGGGCACATGCTGCAGGCTGTCGACCCCCAGTTCGATCAGGGTGCGCGCCGGCGTAAGTTCCGTGACATGGCTGGTGACCGGCAAGCCGTGCAGCGCGGACTCGGCGACGATCGCCTCGTGCACGGCGGCGTAGTCCTGTTCGTACACGGCGAAGGGTCCGCCCAGGTAGCCGGTCTTGACCAGGTCGGCCTTCCACTCGGCGCCCTGGCGGATGGTCTCCGCGGCGCTGGCGGGGTCCGTGACCGAGCGCACCGACGTGTCGCCGTCGAACGGCGGGAAGAGGGCCTGCGCGGGCACCAGCGTGACCGGTCCGTGGGCGACGTACACATCGGGGGCGTCGGGGCGCGCGCGGGCCTGCTCGCGAACCTCGTACTCGAACCGCGGTCCGCCGACCGAGACTGCGCCGGTGACGCCGGCGCACAGGTAGGACGTGAGCGTGACCGGAACGCGCTGCTGCATCCAGGCCACTTCCTCGTCGTAGGGCACCAGGTGGGTCAGGTTGATCTGCCCCGGCTTGGTGTAGATGCGCCCGGATTCCATGAAGTGGACGTGGGCGTCGATCAGCCCGGGCACCAGCCACTTGCCGGCGACATCGACCGTGCTGGAGCCTTCCGGGACCGGTACGTCGGCGCGGGCGCCGGCCGCCGTGATCTTTGTTCCCTCGATGAGCACGACGGCATCCGCGAGCGGCGCCGCGCCGGTGCCGTCGATCAGGGTGGCTCCGACCAGGGCCGTGACGGAGGACTCGGCGGAGGTGGGCGCCTCGGACCGGGCAGCGCCGGCCAGCCCCAGGCACAGGACCGACGCCAGCGTCGCATAGCGTTTCATCGTGTGTGGCATGTCCCGCCCCCGAGGGACCCGACGCGAGCTCGCGAGCAACGCATAAGACGCACGACGTCTGTTGCCCCCCAAAGCGTCTCCCCAAGGCTGCGGCCCACCGTGCCATATTGCGTCCAATGTCGAAGGCGCCCACGGCGATTGAGAGGAAACCCCCCCATGAGTCTGTACGTACTGGCCAACTGCGAACTGTTCGACGGCGTGAACGAGACGGTCGAGGGCGGCATGCACGTCGTCGTCGAGGACGACCGCATTCGCGAAGTCTCCGACCGGCCGCTCTCGCTGGACGGCGCGACCGTCATCGACTGCGGCGGCCGCTTCCTGATGCCGGGTCTGCTCGACCTGCATTTCCACGCCTACTCGCCCACCTTCGACATGCAGGCGCTCGACCGCATGCCCAAGCCGTTCCTGGTCAGCTACGCCTTCAAGCATCTCGAAGATGCCGCACAGCGGGGCTTCACCACGGTGCGCGACCCGGGCGGCGGCGATGTAGGCCTGTACCTGGCGGTCGAGCACGGCCTGGTACGCGGCCCGAGGGTTCTGTACGGCGGCAAGGCGCTCTCCCAGACTGGCGGCCATGGCGACATGCGCGTGGGCGTGCAGGTAGAACCCTGCAACTGCGCCTATTCCGGGGTGATATGCCAGGTGGTCGACGGGGTGGACGAAGTGCGCAAGGTCGCCCGGGATGAACTGCGCAAGGGAGCGGATCACATCAAGGTGTTCATCTCCGGGGGCGTTGCCTCCCCCACAGATCCCATCTGGATGCCCCAGTTCACCAACGACGAACTGCGCGCCGCCGTGGAGGAAGCGGCCACCCGGCGCAAGTACGTGATCGCCCACTGCCACACTGATGACGGGGCGCGGCGCTGCGTGGAGACCGGCATCCGCTCCATCGATCACGCGACCCACGTCACCGACGAGACGGCCCGCCTGATCGCAGAGGCCGGTTCCTATACCGTGCCGACCCTCGCTGTCGTGCACGAAATCATGGAA
>JAJDTI010000174.1 GCA_022827245.1 Pseudomonadales bacterium
GTGGCCCGCACGTGGCCGGGCGGCGTCGCGCAGGACCCGCCGCGCAGCACGACCTGGTTGGCCATGAACTTGCCGTTGTATTCGCCGAGCGTCCCCGGCAGCGGGCGGTAGCCGGGGTAGGGGCCGTACGCGCTCGAGGTCCACTCCCAGACGTCGCCGAAGAGCTGCGCCATGCCGGGGCCCGCCGGCGCCCGGGGATGCAGGCGTCCGCCGTCCGCGAAGTGACCGGCGGCGGCCTCCTCACCGTAGCGGGCGGCCACGGACTCCCATTCCGCTTCCAGCGGCAGGCGTGCGCCGGCCCAGCGCGCGTACGCGTCCGCCTCGTAGAAGCTGACGTGCGTGACCGGCGCGTGGAGATCGAGCGGCGCGGGGCCGGACAGGCAGTACTCGAACCAGGCGCCGTCCTCCCGGTACCAGTAGAGCGGCGCCTCCCAACGGTCGCGGCGCACGGCATCCCAGCCGTCCGAGAGCCACAGGGCCGGCGCGCCGTAGCCGCCGTCCTCGATGAACGCGAGGTACTCGCCGTTCGTGACCGGGCGGTCCGCCACCGCGAACGGCCGCAGCCAGACGCGATGCCGGGGGGTCTCGTTGTCGAAGCAGAAGCCGGACCCCGCCGCGCCCACCTCCACGAAGCCCTCCGGGAAGTCGACGAACGTCGCCGGGCGCGACGCGCACGGCGTGCGGTCGAGGTCGTCCCGGTACGCGGGACGCAGCGGGTTCGTGCCGAGGGTGACCTTCAGGTCCGTGACGATCAGCTCCTGGTGCTGCTGCTCGTGGTGCAGGCCGAGTTCGACCCGGGCGCGAATCTCGTCGTCGCCGCGCGCGAGCAGCGGCCGCATGGCCTCGTCCACGTGCGCCCGGTAGGCGTACACCTCCTCCACGGTCGGCCGCGACAGCGTGCCGCGCTTCGGCCGCGGGAACGGCTCGCCGACGCCGTTGTAGTAGGAGTTGAAGAGCGTCTCGAAGCCCTCGGAGAACGGCCGGTAGCGCTCCCGGAAGGGCTTGAGCAGGAAGGTCTCGAAGAACCAGGTGGTGTGCGCGAGGTGCCACTTGGGCGGACTGGCGTCGTCCATCGGCTGCACGCCGTAGTCGTCCACCGCCAGGGGACGACACAGCATTTCCGTTTGCTGACGAACGGCCGCGTATCGCGCGATCGGGTCGTCCGCGACCTGCGCGGCTTCCTGCATTCCCACCTCGGTTTTTCGCGCGGCGAGCATACGGGAGCGGCGCGGCGGTTTTCAACAGTCCGGCGCCGCCGGAACCCGAGTCAGGCGGGTCCCGCAAGCGCCCGGAAGGCCTCCACGACATGCTCGCCGCGACGCGGGTCCTTGAGGATTGCCGTGAAACGGGCCTCGGGATCCACGATCGCGACGTGCCCGGAGTGGTCCACGAGGTAGCGGTCCGCCGGGACGCCGTCCGGCGCCGGCGTCCGCATGAAGCCCGCCGCCAGTTCCAGCCCGAACCGCCTGAGCTCGTCCTCTTCCCCCGTCACGCCGACGAAACGGGGCGAGAACGCCTCCAGGTATGCGCGTATCGCCTCCCGGGTGTCGCGCTCGGGGTCGACGCTCACGAACACCGCCTGGAACCGCGCGTCCGCAAGCTCCTGTTCGGCGTCCCGCAGCGTCGCCATCGTCAGCGGGCAGATGTCGGGACAGGACGCGTAGCCGAAGAAGACGAAGGACCACCTGCCGCGCAGCGTATCGTGCCCGAACGGGCTCCCGTCCTGCGCAAGCAGCGGCGGAATCGCGATCTCCCGGGGCGCCGGCAGCACGATCAGCTCATCCTCCGCCTGGGGCACCGCTTCGGCCGGCACCGCGTCCCCGCGGTCGCAACCCGCCAGGGCCGCGAGCAGAACGGCCACGCAGGCCAGGATGCGCCGCCGGCGCCGGACTACCATGCGGCGAGAGCGCCCCCCGGAACGAGGTGGTGGTCGGCGACCAGCAGCACGAAGAGCACCATCAGGTACACGATCGAGTAGCGGAACGTGGCGATCGGGGCCCGTTCGTCGCCCCCGCGCCACAGCACCACCGCCCAGTAGAGGAAGCGGGCGCCCAGCGCCAGCGCGCCGACGAGGTAGACGAGGCCGCTCATGCCGGTCAGGAACGGCAGGACGCTCACGAGCGCGAGCCCCAGGGCGTAGTACAGGATCTGCCGCCGCGTGTACGCCTCCCCGTGGGTCACCGGCAGCATGGGGATGCCCGCGTCCGCGTACTCTTCCTTGCGGTCGAGCGCCAGGGCCCAGAAGTGCGGCGGGGTCCAGACGAAGATGATGAGCACGAGCAGGAGCGGCTCGATGCCCACCGAGTTGGTGATGGCGGTCCAGCCGAACAGCGGCGGCGCAGCGCCGAAGAGCCCGCCGATCACGATGTTCTGGGGCGTCGCCCGCTTCAGGTAGAGGGTGTAGACCAACCCGTACCCGACCCAGGAGAGGAAGTTCAGCCAGGCCGTCAGCGGGTTGACCAGGAAGTACAGCACCGCCATGCCGGCCACGCCCAGCACCGCCGAGAACGCCACGCCCGCCCCGGTCTCGAGGCGGCCCTGCGCGAGCGGCCGGTTGCGGGTGCGCGCCATGCGCGCGTCGATCCGCGCGTCGGCGATATGGTTGACGGCGGCCGCGGACCCGGCCACCAGCGCAATGCCCACCAGCCCCCAGACGACGGCGCCGGCCGCAGCCGGGCCGGGGGCGAGGGCCATGCCCACCGCCGCGCAGAGCAGCATCAGCAGGACGACCCGGGGCTTGGTCATCTCCAGGTAATCGCGCCAGGGCGCGGCTGCGCGTTCGATCGTCTCGCTCATCGTCGTATCGTTCGGGAGTCGGTCCGTGACGGGTCTGGTTGCACGCGTCAGTGCCCGTCACCGGGCGTTTCGATTCCGCCCACGTAACCGCGCGCGGCAGCGTACACCGTCACCAGCGCGAGCAGCAACAGCGCGCCGCCCGCGTTGTGCGCCGTCGCGACGGTCAGCGGCAGTTCGAGCAGGACGTTGGCGATGCCGAGCCCGAACTGCACCGCGAGAACGCCCCCCACGATCCAGCCGAGCCGCCCCCGGATCCTTAACGCCAGCCAGCCTACGACGAACAGCACCGCGAAGGCGCCGAGGCGGTGGGTCATCTGGATCGCGACGCGCGCCTCGCTCGACAGCGCACCGCCCAGGTAGTTCGGCCCGATCTCCTGCAGCACGTTGAACCCCGTGGCGAAATCCATCTCCGGCACCAGGCTGCCGTGACAGGTCGGGAAGTCCGGGCATGCCAGCGCGGCGTAGTTCGAGGACGTCCAGCCGCCCAGCGTCACCTGCAGAACGACCAGCGCGATGCCGAGCACCGCCGGCCGCGCGAGCGCCGCCGGGACCGTCACCCTCCCTGCCATGCCGAGACGCAGCGTGTAGAGCCACAGGAGCGCGAGGGTCGCGAACCCGCCGAGCAGGTGCGCGGTCACCACCTGCGGCCACAGCTTGAGCGTCACGGTCCATGCGCCGAACGCCCCCTGCACGATCACGAGCACCGCGAGCGTCAGCGGAATGGTCAGCCGCGCCTTGCGGCGCCAGGCGAGGGCCAGGAGGACGAGCGAGAGCAGCCCGAGCCCGGTCGCGAAATAGCGGTGCACCATCTCGGGCCACGCCTTGTCGGGCTCCACCGGGGAATCCGGAAACCGTTCCTCGGCGACGACGATCTCTTCCGGGGACTCGGGGACGCCGAGGAACCCGTAGCAGCCCGGCCAGTCGGGGCAGCCGAGCCCGGCGTCGACCAGGCGCGTGTACGCCCCGAGCACGACCACGACCAGCGCGAGCGCGACGCCGAAGCCGGCCAGGACGCGCAGTTCCCTGGGCGAGCCGGTCATCCGCTCGCTCCGCCGCTTTCCGGCGCGGTCCAGACCGCCTTCAGGACAATGAACAGGAACAGGAGCTGCGCGAAGCCCAGGAGGAATCCGCCCACGGTGGCGGCCGCGTTGAGGTCGGCGAGCATCAAGGGATAGTCCGGAATGCGCCGCGGCATGCCGGACGCGCCGGCGAGGTACTGCGGCAGGAACGTTGCGTTGAGACCGACGAAGGACAGCCAGAAGTGTACCCGCCCAAGGGCCCCGTCGCACGCCCGGCCGGTCCACAGGGGCAGCCATCGGTACACCCCGGCGAACAGGCCGAACAGCCCGAACCCGACGAACAGGAAGTGCGTCTGCGCGGCTTCCATCGCGCTGCCGGCCGAGCGCGCGCCGAGCGGCAGCAGGACCCCCGCCACCGCCCCGATCGCCAGGAACAGCGCCGCCGCCAGGGCGAAGGACACGGATGCATCGAAGCGGAAGGGCCGCCGCCATACGGTCGCCGCCCAGTTGCCCGCAATCACGGCCGCGGGCACCGCCGCGAGCAGCCCCGCGTAGAGGAAGAAGAGCTCACCGGCGAGACTCTTGTCGAGGATCATCCGACCCAGCCAGGCAAGGAGCGCCAGGGCCGCCAGCGAGCCGGTCGCCTGCACGATGGCGCCCGGGCCGAACGGCGGCCGTTTCGCACTTCCGCCCAGCACTTCCGTGACCACGCCGATGACCGGCAGGACGACGAGGTAGCTGCCCGGGTGGCCGAGGAACCAGAACTCGTAGCGGAAGGCGTCCGGCGCCGCGCCAACGACGCTCGCGTTGACCAGGGTGAGCGCCCAGAGCGCGAGCGTCGCCCCGAGGACCACCCACGTCACCGCGGCGAGCGCCATCGTCCGCGCGAACACCGGCAACCGCGCCAGCGGCGTGTCCGGAGCGCGGCGCCCCCACACGGTCGTCGCGACGTTCCAGCCGCAGAGCATCCAGGAGACGGCGACCAGCAGGACGCCCACCGCGAACATGATGGCGTCGTCCGCGGGAACGGTCGGCCAACGCCCCACGCCGGCGGCCCCGCCGACATGGTCGGGAGGGCTGCCGTACAGCGCCGCCGCCAGGAGCACGAGCGCCGCCGCCAACAGCCAAAAGGACAGCGCGTTGGTGCGGGGAAACGCCATGTCCCGCGCCCCGGCCATCGCCGGGACCATGCGGCTGGCGAGACCGGCGCAGGCAGGGAACGCGACCCCGAACACCGCGAACATCCCGTGCGCCGTGACGGCGCGGTTGAACTCCGCGGGCGCGAGGAAGGCGAGGCCGGGCGCGAACAGTTCCGCCCGCACGACCAGCGCGGCGGCGCCGGCCACCACGAGGAGTACGGCCGCGAGGGAAAGATAGAGGGTCCCCACCGTCTCGTGGTCCGCCGCGAACCAGCGCCTCACGCGTCCGCTCCCGCCTGCGCGCCGCTCTCCGCCCCCGCCCGCGCGCCGCCCGCCGCTCCCGCCCGCGTGCCGCCCCCCGCTTCCGCCACCAGCGTCGCCGCGGCGTCCCGCTGCCAGTCGTCGAACGCCTCCGGCGAACGCACCTCGACGACGGCCGGCATGAAGCCATGGCGCTCGCCGCAGAACGCCGCGCACTGGCCCCGGTAGGTGCCCGGCGTGTCGGCGATCACCCAGACGGTGCGGGACGCGCCGGGCACCGCATCGGCCCGAATCCCGAGGTCCGGCACCCAGAACGCGTGCAGGACGTCGTCCGAGGTGACGAGCAGGCGCACCTTGCGCCGCGCCGGGATCACGAGCGGCCGGTCCACGGCGCGCAGGTAGGTGTCGTCCTTCCGCACGATGCCGGCCACCGCTCCGTCAGGGGTCGCGCCGGCGCTCACGAAGCCGAACCGCCGCTCGCCCATCGCGTCGAGGTACGTGTACTCCCAGCGCCACTGGGTGGCGCGGACCTCGATGGTGAGGTCGGCGCCGCCGGCCGCCTCGCGCTCCAGCCGTTCCCGCGTGGCCGGCACGGCGACGGCGACGGCCATCAAGAGCGCCACCGTCGTCCAGACCGCCTCCGGCCGAAGTCGCCGGCGCGCCGCCGGCCCGGCCTTCACGCGGCCAGGGACCGGGCGAGACCGCGCGTGGGCGGACGCACGCCGCGCCAGAGGAAGAACGACTCCGCCGCCTGCTCTATCAGCATGCCGAGCCCGCCGGTGGCCCGCGCCGCGCCGGAATCCACGCACCAGCGGCAGAACGGCGTCTCGCCGTCGAGCGTGTAGAACATGTCGTAGCAGAACGCGCCGTCCACGACCCCCGCCTGGATCCCCGGCCGCCCGCCGGCGACCCCCGCCGACGTCCCGTTGATGACGACGTCGTAGCCCGTGTCGAGCTCCGCGAGCCCCGCGGCCTCCACTCCGGAGAACGCCGCCGCCAGCCCCTCGGCCTTCGACACGGTCCGGTTCGCCACCGTCAGCCGGCCAGGCCCGGCGTCGAGGAGCGGACCGAGCACGCCCTGGACGGCCCCGCCGGCCCCCAGCACCAGGACGCGTCGACCGGCGATCCCGACGCCGAGATTGTGTTCGAGGTCGCGCAGCAGCCCGACACCGTCGGTGTTGTAGCCCTCCACGCCCTCCCCGGAGACCGCGACGGTGTTGACCGCCCCCGCGTCCCGGGCGGCGCCGTGTACCGTGCCGCGCGCGGTGACCCACTCGAACGCGTCGAGCTTGAAGGGCAGCGTGACGTTCAGGCCGCGGCCGCCCCCGTCGAAGAACCGTTCCGCCGCCGCGCCGAAGGCCTCCGCCGGCAGCGTCCCGTACGCGAGGTCCTCGCCGGTCGCGGCCGCGAAGTGCGCGTGTATGCGCGGCGAGAGGCTGTGCCCGACCGGGTTGCCGATCACGGCATAGCGGTCGGTCATCTGAGTTCCGCGCCGCTCGCGGCCACCCGGATGCGCGAAGGACCGCGCCGTCCCGCGGTGGCGCCGGGCAGGACGCAGTCCACGGTCCGTCCGAAGTGCTTGCGCACGGTGAGTTCGCTGCGTGCCGGCGGCCAGCCGGAGAAGTTCGCCGAGGTCGAGACGAGCGGCCCGCCGAAGCGCGCCGCGAGCGTGCGGGCCTGCGCGTGCGCGGGGACGCGGACCGCGACCGTGGGCGCCCCGCCGGTGATCCACGCCGGGAAACTCCGGTTCGGCACCACCCAGGTCTCGGCGCCGGGCCAGCTTGCGAGCACGGCGTCGCGGGCGCGCCGGGGCAGCGTTCCCAGTTCCTCGGAGAACGGCTCCGGCGACGCGGCGATGACGATCAGCCCCTTGGAGACGGGGCGCCGCTTCATCCGCAGCACGCGCGCCACGGCGCCGGCGTCGAACGGATCGCAGGCGAGGCCCCAGACGCCCTCCAGGCCGTGGGCGACCACGCCGCCGTCCGCAAGAACACGCACCGCGCGGGCCAGGGCAAGCGATGAGCCCCGCCGCCGTGCGTCAGGAACGTTCCCGTTGTCGGTCGGACCCGCCGCGCGCTCCGTCACCGACCGAGGTCGCGTTGCACGGACGCGTTCTGGGCGTCGACGCGCGCGCGTCCCGCCTCCCGGTCGGCGCCGAGCGCGGTGGCCAGGTTCGCATCGGCCACCGCCAGGATCTGCGCCGCGAGATACCCCGCGTTGCGCGCGCCGGCCTTGCCGACCGCCACGGTGGCGACGGGGATGCCCCCGGGCATCTGCACCGTCGAGAGCAGCGCATCCGCGCCGGCGAGCGGGCCGCTCGCGATGGGGACCCCGATGACCGGCCGCACGGTGTGCGCCGCTACGGCCCCGGCCAAGTGGGCCGCCATGCCCGCGGCGCACACGAAGGCGGCGCAGTCGCGCTCCACTGCGTCGGCCACGTAGGCCGCCGTCTGCTCCGGCGTCCTGTGCGCAGACGTGACGCGCACCTCGAAACCGATGTCGAGGCCCGACAGCACTTCCGTGCAGGCCTGCATCGTCGGCCAGTCAGACTCCGAGCCCATCAACACGGCTACCCAGGCCATCGGCGGCTGCCTCCTTTGGCGTTCCTTCGGGATCAGGAAGGCGACCGAATATACCCGCCGCGGTGGGCCGCGACAAACCCGAGCAGCTCGAGCTCCACCAGGGCTTCCGCGGCCGCCTCGGGCCCCATGCCCGTGGCCGCCACGACCTGGTCCAGCGTCGTGGTCCCGGCGCCGACCCGTTCGAGCACCGCCGCCAGGCGCGCCGGGGCGGCATCGCCGTCCTCCCGGGGACGCTCCACCGTGTCGTAGCCGACGGCATAGAGCACATCGTCCGCCGACTCGATCAGCGCCGCGCCGCTCTTCAGGAGCCGGTGACACCCGCCGGACAGGGGGCTCGTGACCGGCCCCGGCACGGCCATCACCTCGCGGCCCTGTTCCGCCGCCATGCGGGCCGTGATGAGCGAGCCGCTCTTCGTCGTCGCCTCGACGATGACCACGCCGAGGCTGAGCCCGCTGATCAGCCGGTTGCGTTCCGGGAACTGGTGCTTGCGCGGGGCCCTGTCGTCCGGGTATTCGGACACCAACGCGCCGCCGCCGTCCACGATCTCGGCGGCCAGCGCGGCGTGCTGTCGCGGATAGACGTGGCCGAGACCACTGCCGAGCACCGCGACCGTCCGTCCCCCGCCGACGAGCGCGCCGCGATGCGCGGCGGCATCGATGCCGTACGCCAGGCCGCTCACCACCACCAGGCCCGCCGCCGCGAGATCGCCGGCCAACGCCTCCGCGAACTGCCGCCCCGCCCGGGTCGCGCGACGGCTCCCGACGATCGCGACGGACGGCGCCCCGAGCGCCTCCACGGCCCCCCGGGCGTACAGGCGCCGCGGCGGGTCGGGGATGACCCGCAGTCGTTCCGGCAGGGCTTCTCCGGACAGCGCATCCATGGCCCTTCTTGTACCGCCTGGCGCTTCGCGCCGCCGCCAGCCGGCGCCCCCGGTTCCCGTGCGCTCCCGCACCGAAGGCATGCGGGAGATCGTCCCGGAGGCACGTGAGCGAAGGGTTTGGCGGCGCTATCATTGCGTCCCCCTGCGATGGCGAGGCGTTTCTTTCGCACGATCCGAGATGGCGCTGCTCCCGATCCTCGAGTACCCGAGCCCCCGCCTGCGCATCCGCGCACAGCCCGTGGCGGAGGTCACCGCCGCCGTGCGCCGGCTGATCGACGACATGTTCGAGACCATGTACGCCGCGCCCGGGATCGGGCTGTCCGCCAGCCAGGTGGACGTACACCGGCGGATCATCGTCGTGGACGTCTCTCCGGAGCACGATGCGCCCCACGCCTTCGTCAACCCGGAGATCGAAGTCCTGGGCGGGGTCCAGGAGCGCGAGGAAGGCTGCCTCTCCGTGCCGGGCTTCCACGAGACCGTGCGCCGCGCGGAACGGATCCGCGTCACGGCGCTCGCGCGCGACGGCGAGCCGTTCACGCTGGAGGCGGAAGGCCTGCTCTCCGTGTGCATCCAGCACGAGTGCGACCACCTCGAGGGAAAGCTCTTCGTCGACTACCTGTCGAGCCTGAAGCGCGGCCGGATCCGCAAGAAGCTCGAGAAACAACGCCGCGAAGAGGCCGCGAGCGCTTGAGCGCAGCCCTCGACCTGGGGTTCGCCGGCACTCCCGACTTCGCGGTCCGCATCCTGCGCGCGCTGCACGAGTCGCCACACCACGTGGCCGCCGTGTTCACCCAACCGGACCGTCCCGCCGGACGCCGCCGTCGGCTGACCCCCAGCCCGGCGCGGCGGTTCGCCGAGGCACACGGCCTCCCGGTACACACGCCCGAGCGCATCGGCGCCGAACTCCCGCGCATCCGGACTCTCGATGTCCTCGTCGTCGCGGCCTACGGACTCATCCTGCCGGCGGCCGTGCTGGACGCGCCGGCCCGCGGCTGCCTCAACGTGCACGCTTCCCTCCTGCCGCGCTGGCGCGGCGCGGCGCCAGTCGAGCGGGCGATCATGGCGGGCGACACCACCACCGGGGTCAGCATCATGCGGATCGACACGGGACTCGACACGGGTCCCGTCCTCGCCCGGCGTGCCACCCCGATCGGCGCCGACGAGACGGGCGCGGCGCTCACCGAGCGGCTGGCCGACCTCGGCGCGCGGGAGATGCTCGACTGCCTGGACCGCCTGGACGAACTCGAGCCGACCCCCCAGGACCCCGCCGGCGCGACGCAGGCCCCGAAGCTCACCGCGCGCGACGCGGTCATCGACTGGAACCGCCCGGCGGTGGACATCGCTATGCAGGTCCGGGCGCTTTCCGGGCGCCGGTCCGCGTTCGCCACCCTGGACGGCGAGCGCATCGGCATCCTCGCGGGGCGGGCCACGGAGGCAACCGAGTCCACGCCCGGGAGGCTCGAACGGACAGCGGCGGGGTTCGCGGTCGGCTGCGGCGCCGGGGCCCTGCTCCTCGAGACGGTGCAGCTCGCGCGCGGCAAGGGACGCCCGGTCTCCGCCCAGGCCGCGGCCAACGGGTTCCCCGAACTGTTCGCGACGGGCGTCCAGCTCGATGTGTCCTGACGCCGGGGCCCCCGGTCCGGCCGAGCTGCGCGCGCGCGCCGCCCGGGCGGTCGACGCCGTACGGCGGCGAGGCCTGGCGCTTGACGAAGTCCTGGGCGCGGGGACGCCTCCGCTCGTGCGCGAACTGGCGTTCGGCACCTGCCGCCGGTACTTCTCGCTGCGGGGCGCGGTCGACGCGCGTCTCTCCCACCCGCTGCGCGACCGCGACCAGGACATCTACGCCCTGCTGCTCGTCGGCCTCTACCAGTTGCGCCACCTGCGCGTTCCCGACCACGCCGCCGTTTCCGAGACCGTCGCCGCGACCCGTGTCCTCGGCAAACCGTGGGCGCGGGGCCTGGTGAACGGGGTGCTCCGCCGCGCCGCGGAAGCGCCGGCCAGCACGTCTTCGGAAGAGGAGCGCTGGGACCACCCCGCCTGGCTCCTGGAAGCAACGCGTGCGGCCTGGCCGGACCGGTGCCCGGAGCTCTTCGAAACCAACAACGGGCGGGCGCCGATGGCGCTGCGCGTGAACCGCTCGAAGCACGGGGTCCCCGCGTACCGTGCGCTGCTCGACGCCGCGGGCTTCGCCCACCGCCCGGGCGTCGCCCCGGCGTCCCTGGTGCTCGAGACCCCGGTCCCGGCGGCGCGATTGCCCGGTTACGACGCCGGCTCGGTCGCGGTCCAGGACGAAGCCGCCCAACTCGCCGCGACCCTGCTGCCGCAGACCGCGGGCGCAAGGGTCCTCGATGCCTGCGCCGCGCCCGGCGGCAAGGCGTTCGGGCTGCTGGAGGCGGCCCCTTCCCTCGCCGTGACCGCCCTCGATGCGAGCGAGGACCGCCTCACGCGGCTGCGCAGCGAGGCGGACCGACTCGGGCACCGTCTGGCCGACGTCCTCGCGGGGGACGCGACGGACACGGCCTGGTGGGACGGCACGCCCTACGACGCGGTGCTGCTGGACGCGCCGTGTTCCGGGACGGGGACGCTCCGCCGGCACCCGGACATCAAGGTGTCGCGCACGCCCGACCACGTGCGCAACGCCGCCGACCGCCAGCGCGCCATGCTCGCGAACCTCTGGGGCGTCCTTTCCAGTGGCGGCACGCTGCTTTACTGTACCTGTTCCGTCCTGCCGGAGGAGAACGACGCCGTGATGGAGGACTTTCTGGCTGTCACGCCGGACGCCGCGTCCGTCCCGCTCGACGCTCCGTGGGGGCGTTCCACCGATCGCGGCCGCATCCTCCTGCCGAGTCCCGGCGGGCCCGACGGGTTCTACTTCGCGCGCGTCGCCAAGGCCCCCGGCGCGTGAACATCCTCATCCTCGGTGCGGGGCAGGTGGGCGGCACGCTCGCCGAGCACCTGGCGAGCGAGGCCTTCGACATTACCCTGGTCGACGTCGACGGCGCGCGCCTGCGCGAACTGCGGGACCGCCTCGACATCCGCACGGTGCACGGCTACGCCTCCCGGCCGGACGTGCTGCGCGACGCCGGCGCGGGGGACGCCGACATGCTGATCGCCGTGACGCCGAACGACGAGGTCAACATGATCGCGTGCCAGGTGTGCTACTCGATGTTCCGCACGCCCACGAAGATCGCGCGCATCCGCGCCGACTCCTACCACACGCGGACCGGCTTCTTCACGCAGGAACACATGCCCATCGACGTGCTCATCAACCCGGAGCACGTCGTGACCGAGCAGATCCGGGAACTCCTCGAACATCCCGGCGCGCTGCAGGTGCTCGACTTCGCCGACGGCCGCGTCAAGCTGGTCGCCGTCAAGGCCACCCACGACAGCCCCCTGGTCGGCCAGGACCTCCGCTTCCTGCGCAAGCGGATGCCCAAGGTCGACTCCCGGGTCGCCGCGATCTTCCGCCGCGGCCGCGCGATCATTCCCGAGGGCGACACGATCATCGAGGCGGAGGACGACGTCTTCTTCATCGCCGCCGCCGACGACATCAACGCCGTCATGGCGGAGCTGCGCCGGGTGGAGCGCCCCTACAAGCGGGTGCTCATCGCCGGCGGCGGACACATCGGCGAGCAGCTCGCCCAGGCCATCGAGCCGCTCTTCTCCGTGAAGGTGGTCGAGCACGACGCCAGCCGCGCGGCCGAGCTTGCCCAGCAACTCGATTCGGCCGTGGTCATCCACGGCGACGCAACCGACAAGGACCTCCTGCTCGAGGAGAACATCGAGCGTACCGACGCCTTCTGCGCGGTGACGAACGACGACGAGGTCAACATCATGTCGTCGCTCCTCTCGAAACGGCTCGGCGTCCGCCAGGTCATGACCCTGATCGGCAAGCCGGCCTACGTCGACCTGATGGAAGGGGGTGACATCAACGTCGCCATCTCCCCACAGCTCGCGACCACCAGCACGATCCTCAAGCATGTGCGCCGCGCGGACATCGCCCGCGTGCACAGCCTGCGGCGCGGCGCCGCGGAGGCGATCGAGGCCGTCGTGCACGGCGACGCCAGGAGCAGCAACGTGGCCGGGCGCGCCCTCAGCGACCTCAAGCTCCCGCCCGGGACAACCGTGGGAGCGGTCGTGCGCGGCGAGCAGGTGCTGATCGCGCACGACGACGTCGTCATCGAACCGGACGACCACGTCATCCTGTTCGTGACGGACAAACGGCGCATCCCCGCGGTGGAGCGCCTGTTCCAGGTCGGTCTCTCCTTCTTCTGAGGCCGGGGCAGCACCGCCTTGCACTTCGGCGTCATCCTCCGCGTCACCGGCGTGCTGCTGATGCTCTTCAGCATCGCGATGGTGGTGCCCGTCGCGGTGGCGCTCTTCTACGGCGAGGACACGGTGGCGACGTTCCTGGCCGCCTTCGGCATCACCTTCGGCGCCGGCGCCGCGTTCCGCTTCTCCCGGCCGCGGTCCGAGGCGGACCTGCGCAGCCGCGAGGGATTCCTCATCACCGTGCTCTTCTACGTGGGCCTCGGCCTATTCGGCGCGCTGCCGCTCTACTTCGCGCCGAGCCTCGCGCACACGTTCACCGACGCCGCCTTCGAGTCCCTCTCCGGGCTGACGACGACCGGCGCGACGGTCGTCAGCGGCCTCGACGACCTGCCCCGGTCCATCCTCTTCTACCGGCAGCTCCTGCAGTGGCTCGGCGGCATGGGCATCATCGTCCTCGCCGTGGCGGTGCTGCCGATGCTCGGCGTCGGGGGGATGCAGCTCTACCGGGCCGAGTCGCCGGGACCCGTCAAGGACACCAAGCTGACGCCCCGGATCACGGAGACGGCGCGGGCGCTGTGGCTCATCTACTGCGGGCTGACGCTCGCCTGCGCCGCCGCCTACTGGGCGGCCGGCATGAGCCTGTTCGACGCGGTGTGCCACGCGTTCTCGACCGTCGCCATCGGCGGGTTCTCGACCCACGACGCAAGCCTCGGACACTTCGCGAGCGGCTGGATCGAGTCCGTCGCGATCGTGTTCATGATCCTCTCCGGCATCAACTTCGGCCTGCACTTCCTGGCGTGGCGGCGACCGACCCTCTATTTCACGGACCGCGAGGTGCGCACCTACCTGTCCGCCCTCGTGTTCGTGGCGGTGCTCGTCGTCTGGAGCCTGCTGCAGAACCCGGGCGCCACGGCGAACCCGGTGCGCGACGGCATCTTCCAGGCGGTATCGATCACCACCACGACCGGGTTCACCACCGCGGACTTCAGCCTCTGGCCCTCGTTCGTGCCGTTCCTGCTGCTCTTTGCCGCGTTCGCCGGCGGCTGCGCCGGATCGACGGCCGGCGGGATCAAGATGATGCGCGTCCTGCTGGTGGCGCGGCAGGGCCTGCGGGAGATCCGGCGGCTGATTCATCCTAACGGCGTCTTCCCGGTCAAGCTGGGGCGGGAGGTGATCTCCGACCGCGTCATGGACGGCGTCTGGGGGTTCTTCGCCGCCTACGTCACGATCTTCCTCGCCATGGTGTGCCTGGTCCTCGGCATCTCCGGTCTCGACTTCGTCACCGCCTTCTCCGCCGTCGGCGCGTGCCTCAACAACCTCGGCCCCGGGCTCGGCTCCGTGGCGCTGAACTACGCCGACCTGAACGCGCCGACGAAGTGGGTCCTCGTCCTCGCCATGCTGCTCGGGCGCCTGGAGATCTTCACGCTGCTGGTGCTGTTGACGCCGGCTTACTGGCGTAGCTGACGCCCGCCCACCGCGTCCGTCGGCGGTTTCGGCCCTCCACGGCTGCGCCGCTCGCGAAACCGCTTGTACTCCCACTGGTACTGCGCCGGGTCGCGCCGGACCGCCCGTTCGACGGCCTCGTTCATCGCCGTGGCGCTGACGACGAGATCGTCGGACCGCACCGCCTCGTCGACGCGTTCGCACGCGAGCTCGAAGCCCGTTGCCGACCGGCGGACGGTGACCATCAGCACCTGCGTCTCCGGACCGATCAGCCGCCGCGCCAGGGTCATCGTCAGGACGTCGACGCCGAAGAAGGGCGCCCGTACGGCCGCATCCGGGCGCGGCGTCTGGTCCGGCAACACGCCCACCGCCTCTCCCGCGGCGAGCGCCCGCCGCACCTGGCGCAGGCCGCCGACATCGAGGGGCGCCAGGGACAGGCCCCAGCGCGTCCGGGCCCGTACGATGGACGCTTCCAGCGCGCGCACCTTCGGCGGGTCGTACAGGAACGTGATCGGCATGCGCGGTCCCAGCGCGAACGCCAGCACTTCCCAGTTGCCCCAGTGCGGACACAGGATGAGCGTCCCGCCCGGGTGCGACCGCGCCGCCTCGAGCAACGCGTCCCCTTCCACCACCCGCAGGGCTTTCGCGAAGGCGTCCCGCCGCGCATGCCACACGAACCCGCTCTCGCAGCCCAGGCGGCACGTCTCCACCAGGCTGCGGCGCCCGAGATCGCGCCGGGCCCGCGCATCGAGTTCGGGGAAACACAGGGCGAGGTTCGCGTCCGTGACCGAAGCGGCCGGCAGGCGCAGCCACCAGCCGAGCCGGCCCGCCGCGCCCCCGAGCGCCCGCGCCCACGACAGCGGCAGCCAGCCGAGGACGCGCACCAGGCCGATGACGATCCAGGCCATGCGGTGCTTATGCGAGGGAGGCGAGGGCGGCAACTTCCCCGTGGCGGAAGCAGCTCACGAGGTGGTCGTTCACGAACCCGGCGCTCTGCATGAACGCGTAGCAGATCGTCGGCCCCACGAAGCGGAACCCCTCCTTGCGCAGGGCCTTGGACATGGCGACCGACGCGGACGTCTTGCTCGGCACTTCCGCCGGGTCCTCCCAGCGGTTCTGGACCGCCGCGCCGTCGACGAAGCCCCACAGGAACGCCACCGGGTCCGGCAGGTCGAGGAAACGCCGCGCGTTGCCCACCATGGCGGTCAGCTTGCCCCGGTGCCGGATGACGCCCGGGTCGTCCAGCCAGCGGGCCAGGTCCCCGTCGCCGCTGCGGGCCAGGCGTTCCGGGTCGAAGCCGTGGAAGACGCGCGCCATGTGCGGGCGCTTGACGAGGATCGTGCGCCAGGAGAGCCCGGCCTGCATGCCCTCGAGCGTCAGCCGCTCGAAGAGGTCGCGCGGGTCGCGGACCGGCACGCCCCACTCGGTGTCGTGATAGCGCTGCATCTCGGCGTCCGCCAGGCTCCATGGACAGCGCCGTTTGCCCATATCATCCGCGGTCATCGCGAGCGTGCTGCAGAAAACGCCACGGCTTCACCCATGTACAGGCTCGTATTGCTCGACCGCGACGGCGTGATCAACCACCGGCCGCCCCCCGGGCACGACGGAGACCCGGGAAACTACATCAAAACTCCCGGCGAGTGGCGCCCCATCGCCGGCGGCCCGGAGGCCGTGGCCTCGCTGAACGCCCTCGGCTGCTTCGTGGCGGTCTGCACCAACCAGAGCGGCGTCGGGCGCGGCGTCATGTCCGCGGACGACCTCGCCGCCGTGCACCGGCACATGGAGACCGCCCTGCGCGCCGCCGGCGCCCGGCTCGACCGGGTGTACGTCTGCCCGCACCACCCCGGGGAGGCCTGCGCGTGCCGGAAGCCGCGGCCCGGCATGCTGTGCGCGGCGATGCGCGACTTCGGCGTGACCGGGCCCGACACCTGCTTCGTCGGAGACTCCCAAAGGGACGTGGACGCCGCCCTTGCCGCCGGCTGCGAGCCGATCCTCGTGCGCACCGGCAACGGGGCCGAGGCGGAGCCCGGCGCGCGCGCTGCGGGGGTCCGCCGCGTATACGACGACCTCGCCGCCGCCGCGCGGAGCCTGGCCGCATGATCGCCGACCTGCGGGCGGCCCTGTTCTACGCGGGGTACGTCTTCTCGACCATCGCCTGGGGAAGCCTGTCCGTCGCCGTGGGCTGGATGCTTCCGGCCAAGGCGCGTTTCTCGTTCGTGATCGGCACGTGGACACGCATCGTCCTCGGCTGGCTCCGGATCACCTGCGGCATCCGCGCCGCGGTGGAAGGGCGCGAGCACCTGCCCGACGAGCCGTGCATCCTGCTGGTCAAGCACCAGAGCACCTGGGACACGCTCTTCGTCCAGACCCTGATCAGCCCGCAGACCACCCTGATCAAGCGCGAGCTGCTCTGGATCCCGTTCTTCGGCTGGGCGTTCGCGATCAACCGGCCCATCGCGATCGACCGGCGGGCGCGCCGCAACGCGTTCCGGCAATTGCTCGAACGCGGCACCGACCGGCTGCGGTCGGGCTTCTCGGTCACGCTTTTCCCGGAAGGGACGCGTGTGCCGTGGGGCGAGCAGCGGCCCTTCGAGGCCGGGGGGGCCGCGCTCGCCGCGCACGCGGGCTGCCCGGTGCTGGTCGTCGCGCACGACGCCGGCCGCTACTGGCCGGCCCACCGCTTCCGGAAAACGCCGGGAACCGTGCGCGTGCGCATCTCGCCTCCCCTCGACACGGAAGGCAAAAAGCACAAGGAAATCAATCGGTTGGCGCAGGAATGGCTCGCCCGGGAGATGCGCCTCCTCGAACGCGGGTAAGGGCGAGGCCGGCCGTCGCGCGCGTCAGACGTCGAGGTTGACGACCAGCCTTGCGTTCGACTCGATGAACTCCCGCCGGGGCTCCACCTGGTCCCCCATCAGCGTCGTGAACATCCGGTCGGCCTCGATGGCGTCGTCGACCGTGACGCGCAGCATGCGCCGGGCTTCCGGGTCCATCGTGGTCTCCCAGAGCTGCTCCGGGTTCATCTCGCCCAGGCCCTTGTAGCGGGAGAGGTCCACCCCGCGGCGCGCCTCGGCGTGCATCCACGTGTACACGTCCGCGAACGACTCGACCGCTTGGCGCCGTTCCCCGCGGGCGACGAAGGCGCCTTCCTCGAGCAGCCCGTCGAGGTCGTCGCCCAGCGCGCAGAGCGCGGCGTACTCCGACGACCGGAAGAAGTCATGGCCGAGCGCCGTCTCTTCCGTGGCTCCGTGGGCCGAAACCGCGACCACGGGGTAGTAGATCTCGTACTCGGGGTCGGCACGGACGTGCACTTCGGTCGTCCGCCCGTTCCCGTTGCCGTTGCCGTTCCCGCCGCCGTTCAGGCGCTCCGCGTACTGGCCGGCCCATTCCCGCACCCGCGCTTCGTCCCCCAACTCCTGCAGCGTCAGGCGCGGGATGTCGAGCATGATCCGCGTCACCTCGACCGGGTACACGCGGGCGAGGGCCTCGAGCCGGCGCATCAGTTCCTGGTAGCGCCGCGCCAGGTCCTCGAACGACGCGTCGAGCATCGCCGGCGCGTCCGCGTTCACGTACAGCCGCGCCTGTTCGAGCGCCGACTGCAGGAAGTAGTCGTCGAGTTCGTCGTCGTCCTTGACGTATTGCTCCTGGCGGCCCCGCTTCACCTTGTAGAGCGGCGGCTGCGCGATGAAGACGTGCCCATTCGCGATGAGTTCGGGCATCTGCCGGTAGAAGAACGTCAGCAGCAGCGTGCGGATGTGGGAGCCGTCGACGTCCGCGTCCGTCATGACGATCACCCAGTGGTAGCGGAGCTTCGCGAGGTCGAACTCGTCGTGGCCGATGCCGCAGCCGAGCGCCGTGACCAGGGTCCCGACCTCCTGCGACGACAGCATCTTGTCGAAGCGCGCCTTCTCGACGTTGAGGATCTTCCCGCGGAGCGGCAACACCGCCTGGGTCCGCCGGTCCCGGCCCTGCTTGGCCGATCCCCCCGCGGAGTCGCCCTCGACCAGGTAGATCTCGGAAAGCGCCGGGTCCTTCTCCTGGCAGTCCGCGAGTTTCCCTGGCAGGCCCGCGATGTCGAGCGCGCCCTTGCGGCGCGTCATCTCCCGCGCCTTGCGCGCCGCTTCCCGGGCCCGCGCGGCGTCGATCATCTTCGTGACGACGTTGCGGGCGTCGTCCGGATGCTCGTCCAGGTACTCGGTGAAGAGCCGCCCAAGTTCCTGTTCTACGGCGGTTTTCACCTCGCTGGACACCAGCTTGTCCTTGGTCTGCGACGAGAACTTCGGGTCCGGGACCTTCACCGACACTACGGCGGTCAGCCCCTCGCGCGCATCGTCCCCGGTGGTCGAGACCTGGGCCTTCTTCAGGAGCCCCTCCCGCTCGATGTACTGGTTCAGCGTCCGGGTCAGGCCGCCGCGGAAGCCCGCGATGTGCGTGCCCCCGTCGCCCTGGGGGATGTTGTTCGTGTAGGCGAAGACCTGCTCCTGGAAGCTGTCGTTCCACTGCATGGCGATCTCCACGCCAATGCCGTCGCCGCGTTCGGTCGCGAAGTGGAAGATGTC
The DNA here is from genome assembly GCA_022827245.1 of Pseudomonadales bacterium. Classification (GTDB taxonomy): domain Bacteria; phylum Pseudomonadota; class Gammaproteobacteria; order Pseudomonadales; family Azotimanducaceae; genus VXNE01. Next base: position 18,953 of record JAJDTI010000174.1, read on the forward strand.
GTTGAGCGGCGTCTTGTTCTGGTTCAGGAAGCCGACGAAGGCCTGCAGGCCCCCTTCGTAGAGGAACTTCGCGCTCTTGCCGGTGCGTTCGTCGATCAGGTGGATCGCGACGCCGGAGTTCAGGAACGCCAGCTCGCGAAGGCGTTTCGCCAGGATGTCGTAGTGGAACTCGATGTTCCGGAAGGTCGCAGGAGACGGCTTGAAGTAGCACTCCGTGCCCTGGCGCTGGGTCGTCCCAACCGCTTCGAGCGGCGCCTGGGGCTCTCCGTCCCGGTAGGTCTGCAGGAAGACCTTGCCTTCCCGGCGGACCGTGAGCCTGAGCTCCTCGGAGAGGGCGTTCACCACGGAGACGCCGACGCCGTGCAGTCCGCCGGACACCTTGTAGCTGTTGTCGTCGAACTTCCCCCCGGAGTGGAGGGTGGTCATGATGACCTCGGCCGCCGAAACGCCTTCCTCCGGGTGGATGTCGACCGGAATGCCCCGGCCGTTGTCCGTGACGGTGACCGACTCGCCCGGGTGCACGATCACCTGGATCTCGTCGCAGTACCCCGCCAGGGCCTCGTCGATGGCGTTGTCGACGAGTTCCTGCACCATGTGGTGCAGCCCGGTGCCGTCCTCGGTGTCCCCGATGTACATCCCGGGGCGTTTTCGTACCGCGTCCAGACCCCGCAGCACCTTGATGCTGCGGGAGTCGTAGCTACCGTCGGTCATGCTCGCTCACGACACCCTGTTCCACGTGAAACACTTTCGACCGGCCCGCGCCGAACGACTCCGCCAGGCCCGGCTCGTGGGTCGAGGTGGCCAGGATCTGGCAATCCATCCGATCGAGGAGCCCGAAGAACCGGACGCTGTGTTCGTCGTCCAGCTCCGCCCACACATCGTCGATCAGGAACAGACTCCGGGCCCCCTGCTCGTCCAGTAACGCCTTCGCCTGCCCGATCCGCAAGGCGCTCGCGAGCGCCTTGCCCTGGCCCCGGGACAGTATCCCAGCGGCCTTTCCGCGATCGGAGCCCAGGCGAATGTCTGCGCGGTGTGGACCCACTTGCGTAGCGCCCAATTTTACATCGCGCGGGGTGCCTTCCGCGACCTCTTCCGCCAACGAATCGCCCTGGAATCCAGCGTAGTACTCCAGCGTCACCTCAAGTCCCGGCGCCAGCGTCTCCAGGCACTCGAGGACCGTCGGCCGGACCGCGTCGAGGTAGGCGCGCCGCGCGTCGGTGATGGCCTCGCCCAGCTCAACCATCCTGGCCGTCCACGCCTCGAGCGTCTCGTGCTCGTCGGTCCGCAGGACGGCATTGCGCTGCCGCACGGCCCGCACGTAGTCGCGCTGCGTGTCCACGTAGTCGTGTTTCACGTGAAACACGCCCCAGTCCAGCCATTGCCGGCGTTCCCGGGGACTGCCGAAAACCAGCTCTGCCAGGTCCGGGAGGAGCAACTGCATCGGCAGGAGCCCCGCGATGACCGAGGCCTGGCGCACGACCTCCCCGTTGAGGCGCAACTCCGTGCTGTCGGACCGCTCCCGGGCCATGCCGAGGGTGACGCGCCCACGCGCCGGATCCGACCCGCGCAGGTGCACCGACAGCGCCGGGGCGCCGTGCTGCACGAGGAACGAGATGCCGCGGCCCCGGAAGGAGCGTCCGCGGATCAGCAGGTGAAGCGCCTCGAGCAACGCCGTCTTGCCGGCGCCGTTCGGGCCGACCAGGACGTTGAGCCCGGGGCAGAGATCGAGCGAAGCCTCCGTTACGTTGCGGACGCAACGGACCTCGACATGCTCGACGATCACGTCATAGGCGCATCGGCATCACGACGAACAGGGCCCCTTCCTCTTCCGGCCCCTCGATCAGTGCGCTGCTGTTGCCGTCCGACACGGACATCCGCACGCTGTCCCCGGACAGCGCGCCGAGGATGTCGAGCAGGTAGTCGGCGTTGAAGCCGATTTCCATCGGGTCCCCGTCGTACTCGACGGCGATGACGTCTTCCGCCTCCTCCTGGTCCGGGTTGTTCGCCTGGACGGTCATCTCTTCCCCGTCGAGGGACAGCCGCACCCCGCGGTACTTCTCGTTGGACAGGATGGACGTACTGCGCAGGGTCCGCCGGAGCGTCTCGCGATCGCCCGTCACGTAGTGCTCGCCGTTCTTCGGGATGACGCGCTCGTAATCGGGGAACTGGCCGTCCACGAGCTTCGAGACCAGCGTGTAGCCGCCCTGGACGACCCGCAGGTGGTTGCTGCCGAGCGCCAGCAGCAGCGGTTCGTCCCCATCGCCGAGGAGCCGCGCGAGTTCGTTCACGCCCTTGCGCGGCACGATCGCCTGCATCCGCTCGACCCCCTGCGCACCGCCGGGACAGGTGCACATCGCCAGGCGGTGCCCGTCGGTGGCCACCGTGCGGACGTACTCGCCCGTGATCTCGAACAGCATGCCGTTCAGGAAATAGCGCACGTCCTGCTGGGCCATGGCGAAACTGGTCTGCTCCAAGAGGCGGCGCACGTCGTCCACGGGCACCAGCACCTTGACGTCGCTCTCCGGCTCCGCCATCTCCGGGTATTCGTCCACCGGCAGCGTCGCCAGCGCGAACCGGCTCTTCCCGGACCGCACCGTGACCTGGTCGGCCACCTCCACGGAAATGCGCGCGCCCTCGGGCAGCGAACGCCAGATATCTACGAGCTTCCGGCCCGGGATCGTCGCGCGGCCGCCGCGCTCGATCTCGACGCCCTCCCGCACGCGCACGCTCAACTCCACCTCGAGGTCCGTGGCGGTCAGCGTGAGTTCGTCCTCCCGCGCCACCACCAGGAGGTTGGACAGGACCGGAAGCGTCTGCCTGCGTTCCACCACGCCCGTCACCATCGACAGCGCGCGCAGGAGCGTCTCCCTTTCAGTGCTGAACTTCATGTCACTCCGTTCCCCGGCTTGCTCCGATATAGCCCGTCGCAGCGCTCTTTCCCTTGCCTCCGTCGCCTCCGTCGCCTCAACTGGTCAGCACTCGCTGCAGGTTGCGGCAGTCCTCCGCGAGTTCGACGTTGCTCTCCCGGGCCTCGCGGATTTTACGATAGGCATGCAGCACGGTCGTGTGATCCCGGCCCCCGAACGACTTGCCGATCTCCGGCAGCGAGTAGTTCGTAAGCTCCTTGGCCAGGAAAATCGCCACGTGGCGCGGCCGCACCACCGTTCGGCTGCGGCCCTTGGACAGCATGTCCGAGACCGTCACCCGGTAGTGTTCCGCGACCACGCGCTGGATGTCGTCGATGCTGACCTGCCGGGCGTGCATGGCGAACAGGTCGTGCAGCACCCGGCTCACCTGTTCCGTGGTAATGCGCGATCCGGTGAAACTGGCGTTCGCATGCACGCGCCGCAACGCCCCTTCGAGCTCGCGCACGTTCGAGCGGATGCGCTCCGCGATGAAGAACGCGACCTCGCCGTCGAGCTCGAAGCCCTCGGCCTCCGCCTTCTTCATGAGGATGGCGACGCGCGTCTCGAGTTCCGGCGGCTCCACTTCGACGGTGAGGCCCCAGACGAAGCGCGACTTCAACCGCTCCTCGAGTCCCTCGATGTCGCGCGGATACCGGTCGCTGGTCAACACCATCTGGCGACCGGGCTCGGAGAGCGCATTGAAGATGTCGAAGAACTCGTCCTGCGAGCGCAGCTTCCCGGCGAAGAACTGCACGTCGTCGATGAGCAGGACGTTCAGGGTGCGATAGTGCTGCGTGAAGTCCTGGATGGTCTGGTCCCGGATCGCCTTGACCATCTCCTGGACGAACTGCTGCGAGTGAATGTAGACCACCCGCGCCCGCGATCCCTGCCGCAGCGCCTCGTTGCCGACGGCCTGCATGAGATGGGTCTTGCCGAGCCCCGTCCCGCCGTAGAGCAGCAGGGGGTTGTAGGACTTCCCCGTGTTCTTGGCCACCTGCTGCGCGGCCGCCTTGGCCATCTCGTTGGACTTCCCCTCGACGAACGTGTCGAAGGTGAAACCCGGGTTCAGCGCCTCGTTGGCCGTGAGCCGTCCGGCGCGCGCCGGTGCCGCGACCCGCGCGCGATTCCCTCCCGAGAGCTCCACGAACATCGGACTCGTCGGATCGCCGTACAGGTCGACCAGTTCCTCGATCCGCGCCAGGTACCGGGTCTGGATCTCCTCACGGACGTACCGGTTGGGTGCGACGATGCGCAGGTTGGACTCGCCGTTGTAGTGAGCCCGGAGGGGTTTGATCCAGGTGTCGAAGTCCTCCGACGACAGCTCGCTCTGCAACCGTGCGACACACTCCTCCCACACCATCTGAACCCCCCTAGAAAACCTGCGCGCCCCCCCTGAGCGACCATTCTATGCACGTTGCAAATGCCGCTGCACGATCAATCCTCCACGGTGTGGTGCGGGGACCACGAAAGACTTTTCATATCAAAGAGTTATGTGACTCCGCGCCGCTCGACATCCGCGCTTCGCCGGGACCGGCGAGACGGACATCTTGTGCAGAATACGGTGCGTATCCTGTGGACAACCCGGAGCCCGCCACGAACCGGCCAATTTCTCCCGCAGCCCGGCCCATTTGCCCGTAGGAAATGCACATGTTCGTCTGTGCGAAATGTCCCACGAATTGAGTCGCTTACCTCCATTGCGCACAGCCGGACACGTCCCCAACAACAACAACGATTTCTAATCTCTTCCTATCAGGATCGTTCTTATTGACGGTGGCGGAGGCCGGTCCCTACAATCCCGCCCCCGCCCGCCGGCCGAGGCCGTCCGGGGCGTTCCGATGACGGAGGCGTCGTGAAACGGACGTATCAGCCGAGCCGGATCAAGCGCAAGCGCACCCATGGTTTCCGCGCGCGGATGTCCACCCGCGCCGGGCGCAAGGTGCTCAACGCGCGCCGGGCCAAGGGCCGGAAGCGCCTGACGGTCTAGCCGCGCCGGCGCCGGTCCGCCCGGCACAGCCGCACTTGGCCCCCGACCACGGTTTTCCGCGAGCGGCGAGGATCACTCGCAAGTCGGACTTCGACCGGGTCTTCGCCCGACCGCCCACCCGGATGCGCCAGGGGCCGTTACGTCTGCTGGCGCTACCGAATAGAATGCACGCAGCCCGCCTGGGACTCGTCGTGCCCAAGCGGGTCCTGAAACGGGCCGTCGACCGCAACCGCGCAAAGCGCCAGATTCGTGAATCGTTTCGCCTTGCAAGACCCGGTCTGCCCGCGTGGGACATCGTAATCATCGTGACGGGAGTCGGAGACGTGCGTCAGGCCGCGGACCAACTCTGGCAAAGAGCGCAGTGAGGTCGCAGTGACGGAGCGGAGAGCACTCGTCTTGCACAAGGCGCGCGGGTACGCATCGGCGCTGGCGAAGCTGGTACAGACGCTGGCGATCGGCGTCGTGCGCTTCTACCGCTACGCGATCAGTCCGCTCCTGCCGCGCAGTTGCCGCTTCCATCCCTCGTGCTCGGCCTACGCGCTGGAAGCCATGCGGCTGCACGGCCCCTGGCGCGGCGGATGGCTCGCCGTGCGCCGCATCGGCAAGTGTCATCCCTGGCACGACGGCGGCTACGACCCCGTGCCCCCGCGCGCCTGACGTCGGTGGCCCCACCCAGCAGGATCCAGGACTGACCGATGCCGTCTCCGGAAATCCAGAGGATCGTGCTCATCGTCGCCCTGGCGGTGACCGGATATCTCCTCATGCTGGCGTGGCAGGAAGACTACGGCCAGGCCTCCGCGCCCGCGCGCTCGGCCCCGCCGGTGGCCACCGAAGCGCCCGCCGAGACACCGGCGGTCCCCGTCGCGGACCCGGGCATCCCGGTCGCCGAGACGCCGAGCGAGATGCCGACGGACGTCCCGGACATACCGCTCGAGGCGGCGCCGGAAACCGTCGGCCAGCTACCGGCGGTCGTGTCGGACCCGAGCCTGATCGAGGTGAGCACGCCGACCATGACGGTCTGGATCGACCCGCGGGGCGGAGACCTCGTCGGCGTGCACCTGCCGCAGTACCCGGTGAGCCTGGACCAGCCGGACACCCCGTTCGTCCTGCTCGACCGCCGCGCGGGCCACACCTACGTCGCGCAGAGCGGACTCGTGGGGCGGGACGGACCCGACGCCCGCGGCGAACGGCCCCTGTATGCGCCCGACGCGCGCTCCTACCGGATCGAGGACGTCGCGGAGGATGTCGTGCTGCGCTTCCAGGACGAGGACGTGTCGGTCGAGAAGCGGTTCGGGTTCGACCCGGAGGACTACTACGTCCAGCTCGAGTACCGCGTGGAGAACCGGTCTTCGGAGCCCTTCGCGGCGAACCTGTTCGCGCAGCTCAAGCGGGACGCGTCGGCGCCCCCGGGCAGCCAGATGTTCCTCGGTCCGCGGCCGTATCTCGGCGCGGCGCTCACCACCGTCGAGTCGCGCTACGACAAGGTGGACTTCGAGGACCTCGAGGAAGAAGCCCTGCGCGAGACCGTCGACGGCGGCTGGATCGCCATCCTGCAGCATTACTTTCTCAGCGCCTGGGTCGCGGACGCGGACACGCGCAACGTCTTCTACGGCTACCCCAACCGGCGCGCCGACGGCACTTACATCGTCGGCTTCACCGGGCCGGCGTTCACCGTCGGTCCGGGCGAGAGCGGCAGCGTCGGCGCGGGTTTCTACGCGGGCCCGAAGCACCAGAAGCGGCTCGAGGACATCGCGCCGAACCTGGGGCTGACGGTGGACTACGGCTTCCTGTGGTGGCTGGCCGTGCCGCTGTTTTATCTCCTCGACGGGATCCACGAACTGATCGCCCAGAACTGGGGCGTCGCGATCATCCTGATGACGTTGGTGATCAAGCTCGCGCTCTACCCGCTGTCGGCCGCGAGCTACAAGTCGATGGCGAAAATGCGCAAGGTGGCCCCGCAGATGAAGCGCCTGCAGGAGCGCCACGCCGGCGACCGCCAGCGGCTCTCGCAGGAGATGATGGAGCTCTACAAGAAGGAGAAGGCGAACCCCCTCGGGGGCTGCCTGCCGATGCTCCTGCAGATGCCGGTGTTCATCGCCCTCTACTGGGTGCTCTACGAGAGCGTGGAGCTGCGCCAGGCGCCGTTCTTCCTCTGGATCGACGACCTCGCCTCGATGGACCCGTTCTTCGTGCTGCCGATCCTCATGGGCGCCTCCATGTACTTCCAGCAGATGCTGAACCCGCCGATGCCGGACCCGATGCAGGCCCGGATCATGAAGATGATGCCCATCATGTTCACGGTGCTCTTCCTCTTCTTCCCGGCCGGGCTCGTGCTCTACTGGCTCGTCAACAACCTGCTGTCGATGGCGCAGCAGTGGTACATCACCTACCGCATCGAGAACGCGGACGCGGGCGCCGCCAAGGCCTGAACGGGCGCGGCGCCCCCGCCGTGAACCCGCCGGAGCCGGCATGACGCGCAGCGCGAGCGCAGACACCATCGCCGCGGTCGCGACCGCGCCAGGCCGCGGCGGCGTCGGCATCGTACGTGTCTCGGGTCCCGCGTCCGCCGACATCGCCCACGGGGTCGTAGGGAAAAAGCTCACACCGCGGCAAGCGGAGTTCGTCGACTTCCGCGACGCCGCGGGCGAAGCCCTCGACCAGGGCATCGCCCTCTACTTCGAGGGCCCCCACTCGTTCACCGGGGAGGACATCCTGGAACTGCAGGGCCATGGCGGCCCGGTCGTGCTGGACCTCGTGCTGTCGCGCGTCCTCGAGCTTGGCGCCCGGCGGGCGAACCCCGGCGAGTTCTCCGAGCGCGCCTTCGTGAACGGCCGCATCGACCTGGTGCAGGCGGAGGCGATCCTCGATCTCGTCAACAGCGCAACCCGGCAGGCGGCGCTCGGCGCCGTGCGCTCGCTGAGCGGCGCGTTCTCCGAACACGTGCACGCCCTCGACCGGCAGATCCTCGCGTTGCGCGTCTACTGCGAGGCCGCCATCGACTTCGCCGACGAGGAGATCGACTTCCTGGCGGAGTCGGACATCGGCGACCGGCTCGAGGAGATCCGCGACGGACTGACGGCGCTGCGCGCGGAGGCCGCCCAGGGCGCTCTGCTCAACGACGGCGCAAGCATCGTCTTCGCCGGTGCTCCGAATGTCGGAAAGTCCAGCATATTCAACAGGTTGTCTGGTGACGACCGGGCGATCGTCACCGCTGTCCCCGGCACCACCCGGGACACCCTGACTGCGGACTTCGACCTGGACGGGCTGCCCGTCCGCGTCGTCGACACCGCGGGACTGCGGGACACGGACGATCCCGTCGAGGCCGAGGGCGTCGACCGCACCCGCCGCGCGATGGCGGAAGCGGACATCGTCGTCGAAGTGGTGGAAGACCTCTGCACGGGGACCGCCCCAGCCGCGAGACAGGGCCCGACGCTCCTGGTCAGGAACAAGACCGACCTGAGCGGCCGCGAACCGGGCCGCGTCGAAGCCGGTGTCGTACGCGTATGCGCGCTGACCGGGGACGGTTTCGGCGACCTCGTCGCGGAACTCAAGCGGCTGGCCGGCTACCGGAGCGGCGAGGGCGCCTTCACGGCAAGGCGACGTCATCTCGACGCCCTCGACGCGGCCGGCGCCGCCCTCAACGCCGCGGCCAGCCGCTTCGACGAGGGCGAAGGCGAACTTCTCGCGGAAGAACTGCGCTCGGCGCACGAGCACCTGGGGACCATCGTCGGCGAGACCTCGACGGACGATCTCCTCGGCGAAATCTTTGCCAGCTTCTGCATCGGCAAATAAGCTACGCACCCCGGACCGGGAGGCCCCTCGAGGCCCACGGCAATGACACGCTCCGAGTACATCCACGACGTCGTCGTCATCGGCGGCGGCCACGCGGGCACCGAAGCGGCGCTCGCGGCCGCGCGCATGGGCGCGTCGACCCTGCTGCTGACGCAGAACATCGAGACCCTCGGGCAGATGTCCTGCAACCCCGCCATCGGCGGCATCGGCAAGAGCCACCTCGTCCGGGAGATCGACGCCCTGGGCGGGGCGATGGGCCTCGCCGCGGACGCGGCCGGCATCCAGTTCCGCACCCTGAACGCGAGCAAGGGCCCGGCCGTACGCGCAACGCGGGCCCAGGCGGACCGCGTCCTCTACCGCGGCGCCATCCGCGGCATGCTGGAGCGCGCGCCCGATTTGGCGATCTTCCAGCAGTCGGTGGTGGACATCGAGATCGAGGACGGCCGCGCCGTCGGCGTCCACACGGACATGGGTCTCTTCTTCCGCGCCCGCAGCGTCGTGCTGACCACCGGCACCTTCCTCGGCGGGCGGATCCACGTCGGCCTCGAGAACAAGCCGGGGGGCCGCGCCGGGGATGCCCCGTCGAACGCCCTGGCGGAACGCCTCCGGGCGATGCCGTTCACGGTCGACCGCCTGAAGACCGGCACGCCGCCGCGCATCGCGGGGGACACGGTGGACTTCGACCGGCTCGAGGTACAGCACGGGGACGAGCCGCGCCCGGTGATGTCGTTCCTCTCGAACGCCGACGACCACCCGCGGCAGCTCCCCTGCCACGTCGCGGCCACCAACGAGACCACCCACCGGATCATCCGGACGGGCCTCGACCGCTCGCCGATGTACACGGGCGTGATCGAGGGCGTCGGCCCGCGCTACTGCCCGTCCATCGAGGACAAGGTGGTGCGCTTCGCCGACCGGACCGAGCACCGCATCTTCGTCGAGCCGGAAGGCCTCGACACCAACGAGCTCTACCCGAACGGGATCTCCACGAGCCTGCCGTTCGACGTGCAGGTCGCGCTGGTGCGCAGCATCGAGGGCTTCGAGCGCGCCCACATCACGCGCCCCGGCTACGCCATCGAGTACGACTTCTTCGACCCGCGCGGGCTCCATCACTCCCTCGAGACGCGCTCGGTCTCGCACCTCTTCTTCGCCGGGCAGATCAACGGCACCACCGGCTACGAAGAGGCCGCGGCCCAGGGCCTGCTCGCGGGCATCAACGCGGCGCGCCGGGTCGCCGGGCGGGAACCCTGGGTGCCCGGACGCCACGAGGCCTACATCGGCGTCCTCGTGGACGACCTCGTCAACCTCGGCACGAACGAGCCGTACCGCATGTTCACGAGCCGCGCGGAGTACCGCCTGCGCCTGCGCCAGGACAACGCGGACCTCCGCCTGACGCCGGTCGGCCGCGACATGGGCCTGGTGGACGACCGCCGCTGGCGGACCTTCGAGTCCCGGCGCGAATCGATCCGCGCGGCCACGGCGTTCCTCGAGGCGCAACGGATCGCGCCGGACAGCGACATCGCGGCTGCCCTGGCGGCGCGCTGCGGTGAGTCCGTGTCGAAGGAGTCGACGCTGCTCGAGTTCCTGAAACGCCCGCGCGTTCGGGCGTCCGACATCGCGGCGGCGGTGCCGGGTCTCGAGGCTTTCCCGGCGGACGCCGTGGAGCAGGTCGAGATCCAGGCGAAGTACGACGGCTACATCCGCCGCCAGGACGAGGAGATCGCCAAGACGAAGGCGCGCGAGGAGGACGCTCTCCCGGGCGACCTGGACTACGCGGGGATCTCCGGGCTCTCGAACGAACTCAAGGGCAAGCTCGCCGCGGCGCGCCCGGCCACGCTGGAGCGCGCGGCGCGCATCCCCGGCGTCACGCCGGCGGCGCTCTCGCTGCTCAGGATCGTGGCCCGGCGACACGCCGAAAGCACGCGGACGGAGGCCCTGGAACGATCGGCGTGAAGGTCGATGCCGACGCACGGGCACGCCTCGACGCGTTCGGCGACCTGCTGCGCCGCTGGAACCGGGTCTACAACCTCGTCAGCCGTCACGACATCCGGCACCTCGAGGCGAAGCACATCCGCGACAGCCTGACCCTCGTGCCGCGGGTGCGCGGGCAGCGCGTTGCTGATGCGGGCTCGGGCGCGGGCTTCCCCGGGATCCCCCTCGCGATCGTCGGCTCCTGGTCCGTGACGCTCATCGACCGCAGCGCCACCAAGGCCCGCTTCCTGCGCCAGGCGCTGATCGAACTCGGTCTCGACAACGCCACCGTCGTCGAGGAGGACGTTCGCCGGTACCGGCCGGAGACGCCGTTCGACACGGTCACCGCCCGCGCGTTCGCGAAGCCCCCCGCCGCATGGGAAGCGGTCCGGCACCTGCTGCGCCCGGACGGCGTGGCCCTGCTGCAGACCAGCGCCACGCTGTCGGGCGAGTCCCTCTCCGGCGGCCGGGCGCTTCCGAGCGAGCGCGTCGCGTCGGCGGGCGTCGGGGGGGAACGCTACGTGACCGCGGTGACGCCGGAGGATCCGCGGCCGTGACCCGGCGCGTGGCCGTCGCGAACCAGAAGGGCGGCGTCGGCAAGACGACCACGAGCGTCAACCTCGCGGCTTCGCTCACCCTGCACGGGGCGAAGACGTTGCTCGTCGATCTGGACCCCCAGGGCAACGCGACGATGGGCTGCGGCGTCGACAAGCACAGCCTGCCGCTCAGCATGTACGACTGGCTGGTCGGGGATGCGCCGCTCGCCGAGGTCGCCGTGACGGGTGCGTCCGGCATGGAACTCGCGCCGTCGAACTCGGACCTCACCGCCGCGGAACTCGAGCTCCTCGGCAGCGCCGACCGCAACGCCCGCCTGCGCGCACGCCTTGACGCCGAGGCGGAGCGCTTCGACTACGTCATCATGGACTGCCCGCCGTCGCTCTCCGTGCTGACGCTGAACGCGCTGATGGCGGCCGACGGCGTCCTGATCCCGCTACAGTGCGAGTACTACGCGCTGGAAGGGCTGACCGCGCTCCTCGACACCGTCGCCGGCGTGCGTTCCCGGGGCAACCCGGGGCTCTCCATAGAGGGCATCGTGCGAACCATGTATGATCCGCGCACCGGCCTCACCCGCGACGTTTCGCGGCAGTTGATGAAGCACTTCGGCGATCGGGTCTTCCGTACCGTCATTCCCCGCAACGTCCGGCTCGCCGAGGCGCCGAGCCACGGACTCCCCGCCATCCTCTACGACCGGCACTGCGCCGGCGCCACCTGCTACATGGCCCTCGCGCGCGAGCTGATGGAGCGCGCACGGTGAAGCGTCCTTGAACGAACCAGGCCGCCGGCGTGGACTCGGGCGCGGGCTCGAGGCGCTCCTCGGCGACGCGACGGTGACGCAGCCCCCGGTCGCCCAGGACGGTGACGGCGCGGCCTCGGCCGCCGTCGACGAGATCTGGCGCAGCCCGTTTCAGCCGCGCCGCCACCTGGACGACGACGGCATCGAGGAACTGGTCGCGTCGATCCGCTCCCAGGGACTCCTGCAGCCCATCGTCGTGCGCCCCCGCGCGTCGGGCGGCTACGAGCTGATCGCCGGCGAACGCCGCTGGCGTGCCGCGCATCGCGCGGGCCTCGACCGCGTTCCGGTGGTGGTGCGCGACGTGGACGACCGCGGCGCTCTCGCCATGGCGTTGATCGAGAACGTCCAGCGCGAGGACCTCAACCCGATCGAGGAGGCGCACGGCCTCGAACGGCTGCGACGGGAGTTCGCCCTGACCCAGGAGCAGGTCGCCGAAGCGGTCGGCAAGTCCCGCCCGGCAGTCGCGAACCTGCTGCGCCTGCTGAACCTGCCCGAAGCCGTCCGCGAGTTGCTCGCCGCGGGGGAGCTCGAGATGGGACACGCCCGGGCGCTCCTCGCGTTGCCGGCCGAGGATCAGGAACCGATGGCCCGGGTGGTCGCGAAAGGCCAGTTGTCCGTCCGCCAGACCGAAGCGCTGGTCCGGCGCGCCGGCAAGAAGCCGGAACCCAGGCCGACCGCCGCGGACCCCGACATCCGCCGACTCGAGATCAGCCTCTCGGAGCGGCTCGGGGCGGGGGTGTCGATCCAGCACACGAAGAAAGGCGGCGGCAAGGTCGTCGTCTCCTACGGGAGCCTGGACGAACTCGACGGAATCCTGAGCCGGCTCCGCTGACGGTCGAACCGCGCCCCTGCCGCGCGTTGCCCGGTCAGGCGAACAGCCACGTGTGCAGCAGCCGTCCCGGCATGAGCGCGAACGTCCCCGCGATGAGAATCCCGCCCACGTAGACGCCCACCATGTGGCCACGGTGCGCGGTCACGTTGCCCCGCCGGATGCTGTAGATCGCCGCGGGGACACTGACCAGCACCAGCACGCTGAACAGGTGGATGAACCCGAAGTGGTCGAGGACGCGCGGCCCTACCGCGGCCGGCATCGGGAGCGTCACGAGCGCCGTGAAGAGGATCAGCGCGGCGTACACGCGACCGAGCCGCCTGTGCACCGGCGTGCCCTTGCGCCGCAACAGCAGCCAGGCGCCGATCATGAAACACGGCAGGACCGTCCCGAGGTGGGCGTACGCGAGGGACAGGTAGGACATCGGAGCCCCGTTTTGCGCGCTGGCGGCGGACACCCTGTACTTTCAGACACTTAACTGTGCATGTCCAGACCGGATCGCGCCCGCTGACACTAGGACGTGCGCCGCGGCGCACATGAATTGCAGCCCCGGCTCCATTGACCGCCGCTCGGCGGCCAGCGGATACTGCGCAGCAAGGAGCAACCTGCAAGACCATGGAGGGCCTCCCATGCAGGAACTGTTCAGCGATCCTCGCGCCTGGCTCGTTCTGGCCGCGTTCGTCGGCCTCGTCTTCGCCGTTGGCCGCTGGGTCGGCGAAGTGAATTCGGACCGGAAGTCCTTCAAGGAGTTCATGGCCGAAACCCGCAGGCAACTGGGCGAAATCCAGGGGCAACTGGCCGAAGTCCACAGGCAATTCGCCGAAGTCCACAGGCAACTCGCCGAGGTTCATCGGCAGATCGGGGAGATCTTTGGTCGCCTCCCGTCCGAAGCCATCGCGGGCACCAGTCCCCTCCGATTGACGGAGTTGGGGAAGCGTGTCTCCGAAGCAATCGATGGCCGGGAACTGGCGGTCGAACTCGCCCAGGGCTTGCTGCCGCAGGCCGAAGGCAAGCGCCCCCACCAGATCGCCCGACTCTGCAGCGACTACGTCAACGACACGTTCAAGCCGACTGCCGAGCAGTTGGACCGGTTCGAGGCCGCGGCGTACGAGGAGGGCATCACCCGCTCTGAAGTGTTCCAGGTGATCGCGGTCGAACTGCGCGACCACCTGCTGGCGCGCGCATTGCCCGCCCCCCAGACGGTCCCCGCGTAGGGGCCGCCCTTGCGGCGGCCCGGGTCTCGTTCAGCCAGGCCGCCGCCAGACGAACCGAGCAAACAACGCCATGACGATCCCGCCCATGACGAGGATCACCGCCGCGTAGCTGGCGAGGTCGGCGGGCGGGTTGTAGAGCCGCGAGAGCCAGTAAACGTACGTGGCCGCGTGGACGGCGAGGAAGACGGCCGCGTTCCGCAACGGCCGCCGGCCATAGACGCGCGAGAGCACCAGCGCCTGCAGGGCGATCATCACCGCGACCGCCGGAGCGGACACCAGGACGAACAGGTTCGCCGTGACGTCAGCGTGATCCTGCAGCGCCCCGATCCACGCGGTGCTCGCGATCTCGGTAGGCAGGACGCTCACGATCGCCACGAACGCCACGGCCGCGACCTGGACCGCTCCTGCGCGGAACCAGTCGCCGCGGCCCTCCTTGCGCGTCGCGCTGTAGATCCCGATGGAGAGCAGCGCCCCCAGGTAGAGGAGCGCCGATAGCGGGATCAGCAGCCGCACTGGCGGCAGCCCGTCCACTCAGGCGTCCGGCGCCGCGCCGACGGCGGCGAACACCTCCTCGAACGGTGGCCGGGTCCGGTAACCGGGCACGGCGAACTTCGCGTTGATGCGCCCGTCCGGCGCCAGCCAGAGGATGCCCGGCAGCGGGATGCCCTGGCCCAGGTTCTCGTCGGGAACGCCGAACGCGTTCACGTGCTGCCCGTCCACGTCCCGCAGCAGGGGGAAGCCGAGTTCCTTGCTGTCGTGGAACCCCTTCAGGATCTCGAGGCTGTCATAGGTCATCGCCGCGACGTTCACGCCGAGGCCTTCGAACTTGCTCCGCCAGCTTTCCAGTTGAACCAACTGGGCCTTGCAGAAGGGTCACCAATCGGCGGAGCGGCTGAGCAGCAGCAGTACCCCGTTCTCCCCGCAGAGCGACGCGAGGTCGCGGGTCGTGCCGTCCTGGTCCTGGGCCGAGATGGCGGGCGCCGTAGCGCCGACGGCGGGTCCCCAGGACTGCGCGTAGTCGTCCGCGAACACCATGCCGGACAGCGCGACCAGCATGCCCCCCAACCAGAGTCTCTTCATGCGTTCTTCTCCCGTTCTTCTCGAAGCGTGGGATCGTTGTCGTCCGCGAGGATAGAAGATCGCCCGTTCGTTGTGAATTCCGGCCGCCGCAAACGCGGGAAGGCGCCCCGCCGCGTGCGCCTTCGCTCACAGGAAATGCAGCTTCGGCCGCGTTGACCATCCGCCGCCTGAATTCGATACTGGGCAGCATGCGCAGACGAGACAGGGATGTCGATGATGCTTGAGTTTGTAGTCAGCGGCACTCCCGCATCTCAGCAGGCCCGCAACCGGCAACGCGCTCAAGGGCTTGATCTTCGCTGACGACGCACAGGTGACCGACTTGCTTTGCCGAAAGAGGAACGTGAAGCTCGAGCTGGACATCGAGCGACCCTCTCCGCTGCTCCTGACGACGTTCGATCGCCGCGATCAGTTCCTCCACATCCAGGTGGCCGACGCGCCGACGCAGGAGGTGGCGTCGTGGTAGGTGGGACAACTGGCCCGGAATACCTCCTGCTGCGCAAGAAGGCGGAGGAGTACCGCGGCAAGGGCTACGAGGTGTCCCTCGAGACGCCGCTCGACCTGCTGCCCAACTTCCGGGCGGACCTGGTTGCGCGGAAGGGCGACGAGGTCAGGGTCGTCGAGGTCAAGTCGCGCGCGTCGCTGGGCGCGATGCCCGAAATCGGTGAGCTCGCGCGCGTGGTCGATGCGAAGGAAGGATGGACCTTCGAACTGGTGCTGCTGGGCGAGCCCGACAGGCTGGATACTCCGGAGGGCATGCACCTGTGCGATCGCGTCGCGATCCAGGATCGGATCGAGCAGGCGGAGCAGACGCTCGCGACCGGGCACACCGAAGCGGCTCTCGTGCTCGCCTGGTCGGCGGTTGAGGCTGCGACGAGGGAGGCGCTCGTCGCGGAAGGCGTGCTGGAGAGGGATATCGCAAAAGGACGCAGTGTCCTCGACCAGGGGGTGTTCCACGGCGTGGTGTCGCGGGACGAATACGACCGCCTGACCGATCTGCGGGCGTACCGAAACGCCATCGCCCACGGCTACGCCGTCGAGGGCTTTGACGAACAGGTCGCCAGGCGCGTCATCGACACCGCGCGCGAGATGATCGCGCCGTAGGGGCCGCCCTCGTGGCGGCCCGCCTCGACACGTCTTCGGGGGAGACGAGGCAAGCCCCCACGCGTGCGCCTTGGCCCACAGGAAATGCAGCTTCGGCCGCGTTGACCGTTCTCCGGCGGAGACTCGATACTGGCTTCGAGCGATTGGCCTTCCTGGGAGGTGCTTCGATGGCCTCGAATCGCAACCCTTGGATATTCCCGACACCCAGGCGCCGCCCCAGGTCCGAGTGGGCGCCGGTGGATGCCTATGAGAAGTCCATCGCGGAGATCTTCGAGGAGCCGGGGGTTCAGGAGCAGATCGCGACCCTCGCCAGGATGTTCGACCTGCAGCAGCGGGGCGGCGCGGATCGCGAGGAGTGAGCCTCGGCGCCGTCCTGGTCTCCGCCGTGGTCGGCTACTGGATTCTGCGCCAGACCCACTACTTCAAGCCCGCCTCGGGAGCTCCGACACCGGCGACGTAGGCCGCGGTCCTCCCCCGTCCCGTGGCCGGCGCACCACCCGTCCCGGGCACGGGCGCCCACGAGGGCCGCCCCTACAAAACCCATACCCGCCTCCGTATAATGCGCGCGCCTCGCGCACCCTCCCTTTCGCGTACGAGCGTGGCCGTGCCGGAGCCTTACCGAATCGTGGGCTTGCAGGTCATCGTGGTCGCGGCGGTCGCGGTGCTGATGTGGCTCCTCGGGGCGGCACAGGAAGGAGCGGCGCAGGCGGGGTCGGCGGTGCTCGGGGGACTCACGGTCGTATTGCCGAACGCGTACTTCGCGCTGGGCGCCGTGCGGCGGGCGATTCCGGACGGAGACGCCGAGCGGCTGACCGAGGCGCGCAGGCTGCTCGGCCGCGGCATCGGGAAGTGGGCGTTGACCGCGCTCCTCCTGGTCGCCGTCTTCCGGTTCGTCCCGGTCGAGCCCCTCGGGTTCTTCGGAGCCCTGACGGCAGCACTGCTGGCACAGGCGGTAGGCCCGCTCGTAACCGGGCGGATGTAGGGGACGCCCTCGCGGCGTCCCGCGGTGGATGCGAAGGACGGAAAACGGGTCGGAACAGCCAATGGCCGAAAGCTCAGCCGAGTACATCCAGCACCACCTGACCAACCTCACCTACGGTCAGTGCTCCGACGGCGCGTGGCAGTTCGCCCCCTGCGCGGACGGCGCGTCCATGAGCTTCCTCTCGATCAACGTCGATTCCATGGGCTGGTCGATCGGCCTCGGCGTCCTCTTCTGCCTGATCTTCCGCAAGGCCGCGAAACACGCGACGGCTGGGGTTCCCGGGAGCCTGCAGAACGCGGTGGAGATGCTCGTCGAGTTCATCGACGACACCTGCAGATCCATCTTCACCCACAGCAACGCCATCATCGCGCCGCTCGCGCTCACCATCTTCGTGTGGGTCTTCCTGATGAACCTGATGGACCTGGTCCCCGTGGATTGGATCCCCGAACTCGCCATGGCCCTCGGCGTGCCCTACATGAAGATCGTCCCGACCACGGACCCGAACGTCACCATGGGCATGGCGCTCGCCGTCTTCGCCCTCATCCTCTTCTACAGCATCCGGCAGAAGGGCGCCGGCGGCTTCCTGGGGGAACTCGCCTTCCACCCCTTCCCCAAGGTGCTCGCCCCGGTCAACTTCATCCTGGAATCGGTCACCCTCCTCGCCAAGCCGCTGTCGCTGGGCCTCCGGCTCTTCGGCAACCTCTACGCGGGCGAGATGATCTTCATCCTGATCGCCCTGATGTACGCGGGCTGGGCCATCGGAATCTTCGGCGGAATACTGCAATGGGCCTGGGCCGTGTTCCATGTGCTGATCATCATTCTCCAGGCCTTCATCTTCGCCGTGCTCACCGTGGTCTACCTGGCCCAGGCGTACGACGTGGAAGAAGAGCACTGACTCTGGGCAGACAAAGGGAGTGAACGAACCGTGGAACTAGCAGTTCTCTTGTATGTGGCCGGTGGCCTGATGATGGGCCTCGGCGCCGTCGGCGCCGCCGTGGGCGTGGGCGTCCTCGGGGGCAAGTTCCTGGAAGGCGTCGCGCGCCAGCCGGAACTCCTGCCGATGCTCCGCACGCAGCTCTTCATCGTGCTGGGCCTGGTCGACGCCGTGCCCATGATCGCGGTCGGCATCGGCCTGTACGTCATCTTCGCCGTCGGCGGCTGACGCGCTTCCCCTCTGGGGGAGAGAAGAGAGGTAACCGATGGACATCAACATGACGCTCCTGGGCCAGACGGTCACGTTCATCGTGTTCGTGTGGTTCTGCTACAAGTTCATCTGGCCGTTCCTGATCGAAGCGATGCGGGAGCGCCAGAAGACCATCGCCGAGGGTCTCGCCGCCGGCGAAGAGGCCGAACGCAGCCGCGAGAGCGCCCGCGAAGAAGTGGCCGACCGCCTGAAGGAAGCGCAGGCCGAAGCCCAGCGCATCGTCGACCAGGCGCGCAGCCAGGCGGCGCAGATGATCGAGCAGGCCCGCCAGGACGCCCGCGACGAGGGCGACCGGCTGAAGGAAGCGGCCAACGCCGAGATCGAGCAGGAGTTCAACCGCGCGCGTGAATCGCTGCGCGGCGAAGTCGCGACGCTGGCCGTCCAGGGCGCCGAGCGCATCCTGGAAGCGGACATCGACCGCGACCGCCACGGCGAACTCCTGAACCGTCTCGCCGCGGAGCTCTAGGCGGACACGCACCCATGGCCGAACTCGCCACCCTCGCCCGCCCCTACGCCAACGCGGTGTTCGACATCGCGAGCGAACGGGAGACGCTCGACCGCTGGTCGCGCATGCTCACCGTCGCCGCGGCGGCGGTCGCGGAACCGGCCGTGCAGGCGCTCATCGAATCGCCGGCGGTCACGGACCAGCAGAAGGCCCACGGCCTCATTGACGTGGTGCGCGACGAGCTCGACGACGCCGGCCGGCGCTTCCTGCACACCCTGGCGGACAACAAGCGCCTCACCCTCCTGCCCGAGATCGGCGCGCAGTTTGAGGCCCTGAAGGCGGAGGCCGAGCGCGTGCTCGACGTCGAGATCGCGAGCGCCGTGCCGCTCTCGAACGCCGAACTCGACCGCTTCACCGACGCGCTCAAGCGCCGCTACGAGCGTGACATCCAGCTCTCCACCGTGGTCGACGCGGAACTCATCGGCGGCGCCGTCGTGCGCGCCGGCGACACCGTCGTCGACGGATCCGTACGCGGCAAGCTCGACAAGCTCGCGGAGTCCCTGACCCGGACGTAGCCGCGCGCCGAACCGAATCGAGGAAAGACGAATGCAGCAACTCAACCCCTCCGAAATCAGCGACCTCATCAAGGACCGGATCGAGAGCCTCGACATCGCGTCGCAGCCCCGGAACGAGGGCTCGATCGTCAGCGTTTCGGACGGCATCGTGCGCATCCACGGCCTGGCCGCGGCGCGCTACGGCGAGATGATCGAGTTCCCGGGCGGCATCTACGGCATGGCGCTCAACCTCGAGCGCGACTCCGTCGGCGTCGTGGTCCTCGGCGACTACGAGGGCCTCTCCGAAGGCATGACCGCGCGCTGCACCGAGCGCATCCTCGAAGTGCCGGTCGGCCCGGGCCTCCTCGGCCGCGTGGTGGACTCCCTCGGCAACCCCCTCGACGGCAAGGGCCCCATCGACGCGGTCCGCACCGAACCCATCGAGAAGGTCGCCCCCGGCGTCATCGCCCGCCAGTCCGTCAGCCAGCCCGTGCAGATGGGCATGAAGTGCATCGACGCGATGGTCCCGATCGGCCGCGGCCAGCGCGAGCTGATCATTGGCGACCGCCAGATCGGCAAGACCGCCATCGCCGTCGACGCGGTGATCAACCAGAAGGACAGCGGCATCAAGTGCATCTACGTGGCCATCGGCCAGAAGATGTCCACCATCGCCAACATCGTGCGCACCTTCGAGGAGAGCGGCGCGATGGACCACACCGTCGTCGTCGCCGCGAGCGCCTCCACCCCGGCGCCGATGCAGTACATCTCCGCGTACTCCGGCTGCACGATCGGCGAGTACTTCCGCGACACCGGCCAGGACGCGCTGGTCATCTACGACGACCTCACCAAGCAGGCCTGGGCCTACCGCCAGATCTCGCTCCTGCTGCGCCGCCCGCCGGGCCGCGAAGCCTACCCGGGCGACGTCTTCTACCTGCACTCGCGGCTCCTCGAGCGCGCCGCGCGGGTGAACGCCGAGTACGTGGAACAGGTCACGAACGGCGAAGTGAAGGGCCAGACCGGCTCCCTCACGGCGCTGCCGATCATCGAGACCCAGGCCGGCGACGTCTCCGCCTTCGTGCCCACCAACGTGATCTCCATCACCGACGGGCAGATCTTCCTGGAGACCGACCGCTTCAACTCCGGCATCCGCCCGGCCATGAGCCCGGGCATCTCCGTCTCCCGGGTGGGCGGCTCCGCGCAGGTGCCGTTCATGAAGAAGATCTCGGGCGGCGTGAAGATGGCCCTCGCCCAGTACCGTGAACTCGCGGCCTTCTCGCAGTTCGCCTCGGACCTCGACGAAGCGACCCGGCGCCAGCTCGAACACGGCGCCCGCGTGGAGGAGCTGATGAAGCAGCCCCAGTACGCGCCGATGACCGTCGCCGAGATGGGCGTCTCGCTCTACGCGGCGAACGAGGGCTACCTGGAAGACGTCCCGGTGGAGCGCGTGCTCGACTTCGAGCGCGACCTGCTCGCCTACATGAACTCCGAGCACAGCGAGTGGATGGCGCAGATCACCGAGTCCGGCGCCTACGACGACGACATCGAGGCCTTCATGAAGGAGACCCTCGACCAGTTCAAGTCCACGCACAGTTACGCGTAGACAGAAGAAAGAGGCATAACGAGACCGCCCCATGGCCGTCGGCAGGGAAATCCTCAAGAAGATCGGCAGCGTGGAGAACACGCAGAAGATCACGAGCGCCATGCAGCTCGTCGCGGCGAGCAAGATGCGCCGCACCCAGGAGCGCATGAACGAAGGGCGCCCCTACACCCGGCGCATCCGCCAGGTGATCGGCCACCTCGCGAACTCGAACCCCGAGTACAAGCACGTCTACATGACGGAGCGCGAGGTCACGCGCCTCGGCTACATCGTGGTCTCCACCGACAAGGGCCTCTGCGGCGGCCTGAACTCCAACATGTTCCGGGAACTCGTCCGGACCATGGCGGAGTGGAACGGCAAGGGCGTCGAGATCGACCTCATGCTCGTCGGCAACAAGGCGGCGGCCTTCTTCCGCGCCTTCGGCGGCAACGTGGTCGCGGCCCTCAACGAGGTGGGCGAGCAGCCGGTGCTCGAAGACCTGATCGGCGGCGTCAAGGTGATGCTCGACTCCTACTCGGACGGCCGCATCGACCGCCTCGACATCATCTCGAACGACTTCGTCAACACCATGACCCAGCGCCCGACCATCCGGCAGCTCCTGCCGCTCGACGCGAGCGACGACGCCGCCATGCAGCACCGCTGGGACTATCTCTACGAACCGGACGCCCGGGAACTCATCGAGGGGCTCGTGACGCGCTACATCGAGGCGCAGGTCTACCACACCGTCATCGAGAACACGGCCTGCGAGCAGGCGGCCAAGATGATCGCCATGAAGAGCGCCACGGAGAACGCGGAAGAACTGATCGGCGAACTGACGCTGATCTACAACAACGCCCGCCAGGCTGCCATCACCCAGGAAATCGCCGAGATCGTCGGCGGCGCGGCCGCGGTGTGACGCCTCCGGGCAGAAAGGGCAGCGGAAAGGACAAGCACAGGAAGGTCAGCAAATGAGCAATGGCAGCATTGTCTCGGTCATCGGGGCCGTCATCGACGTCGAGTTCGAGCGCGACAGCGTCCCCAAGGTCTACGACGCGTTGAAGGTGACGGACAGCGGGCTCACCCTCGAGGTGCAGCAGCAGCTCGGCGACGGCGTCGTGCGCGCCATCGCGATGGGCTCCTCCGAAGGCCTCTCGCGCGGGCTCGACGTCGCCAACACCGGCCAGCCGATCGCCGTGCCCGTGGGCGAGGAGACCCTCGGCCGCATCATGAACGTGCTCGGCGACGCCATCGACGAGAAGGGCCCCATCAACGCCCGCGCGACCATGCCCATCCACCGCAAGGCGCCGACGTTCGAGGACCAGACCGGCGGCATCGAGCTGCTCGACACGGGCGTCAAGGTCATCGACCTCATCTGCCCGATGGCGAAAGGCGGCAAGGTCGGCCTCTTCGGCGGCGCGGGCGTCGGCAAGACCGTCACCATGCTCGAACTCATCCGGAACATCGCCATCGAGCACGCGGGCCTCTCCGTCTTCGCCGGCGTCGGCGAGCGCACCCGCGAGGGCAACGACTTCTACTACGAGATGACCGACGCGGGCGTGCTCGACAAGATCTCGCTCGTGTTCGGCCAGATGAACGAGCCCCCCGGCAACCGCCTGCGCGTGGGCCTGACGGGCCTGACCCTCGCCGAGCAGTTCCGCGACGAAGGCCGCGACGTGCTGCTCTTCATCGACAACATCTACCGCTACACCCTGGCGGGCACGGAAGTCTCGGCCCTCCTCGGCCGCATGCCCTCCGCCGTGGGCTACCAGCCGAACCTGGCGGAAGAGATGGGCATCCTGCAGGAGCGCATCACCACCACCAAGACCGGCTCCATCACCTCGGTGCAGGCGATCTACGTCCCCGCGGACGACCTGACGGACCCGTCCCCGGCGACCACGTTCGCCCACCTCGACTCCACCGTGACGCTCTCCCGCGCCATCACGGACCTCGGCATCTACCCGGCCGTCGACCCCCTCGACTCGAGCTCCCGCCAGCTCGACGCCAACATCGTCGGCCAGGAGCACTACGACACCGCCCGCGGCGTGCAGGAGACCCTGCAGCGCTACCAGGAACTGCGCGACATCATCGCCATCCTCGGCATGGACGAACTCTCCGAGGAGGACAAGGCCCTCGTCTACCGCGCCCGGAAGATGCAGCAGTTCTTCTCGCAGCCGATGTTCGTGGCCGAGCAGTTCACCGGCCAGGAAGGCAAGTACGTCTCCCGCGAGGACACCGTGCGCAGCTTCAAGGCGATACTCGACGGCGACGCGGACGACCTGCCGCAACAGGCGTTCTACATGGTCGGCACCATCGAGGACGCCCGCGAGAAAGCGAAGACGCTGAGCTAGCGCGACGCTGCGCATCCCGGCGACCCCGGAGGAGACCCGAGCCGTGACCGTCATCAAGAACGCTACGCAAGGACTCTAGGCCATGGCCACCACCATGCACTGCGACATCGTGAGCGCGGAGAAGGAGATCTTCTCCGGACCCGTGACGATGGTGATCGCGACCGGGACCATTGGCGAGCTCGGGATCCTGCCCGGACATGCGCCGCTGCTGACCGGGATCAAGCCCGGGCCGGTGCGGCTGCAGTTCGAGGATGGGGAGGAGGACGTGTTCTTTGCGTCTGGGGGGTTCCTGGAGGTTCAGCCGAGCGTGGTGACGATCCTGGCGGATACGGCGTTGCATGCTGATGACATTGACGAGGCGGCGGCGTTGGAGGCTCAGGGGCAGGCGGAGCGGGCGCTGGCGGAGCAGGCGGCGGACTTCAACTTCTCGTTGGCTACGGCGCAGTTGGCTGAGGCGGCGGGGCGGCAGAGGACGTTGGAGGAGTTGCGGAAGAGGCGGCGGTGACGGGGGGGCGGATTCGTCTGCTTCGGTCGTGGCCGTGGTGGTCCTTCTAGGGGGGCTTGATGCGGCAAAGCGATGTGGAGATTCGCTCTATCGGCGCACTCGTCGACAGACTTTCCGAAGACGTCCCTGACGACCAGCCTACATGGTTCAGAGGGATGGCGAACCGGGATTGGCGTTTGGAGCCATCCCTGGCACGACACGGTGGCATTGACCTCGAGATACCGTTAATCAAACGGTTCAAGCAGAATGCGCTGCCCCATATGAGCTCCCGCCCTGAGAACGAATGGGAGTGGCTGTTTGTTATGCAGCATCATGGCCTGCCCACAAGACTATTGGACTGGACCGAGAACGCCTTAGTTGCTCTTTATTTCGTCGTCAACGACGTCTCCCCGGAGGCCCGGGACAACGATGGAGCGCTCTGGGCCATATTGCCAGTGGGGTTGAACGCAGACTCAAAGTACGGCCCCGAGTACGAGCGCGACATACCGAGCTTCGGCGATGATGACCATCTTGATTCCTATTTGCCCAGCGTGGTCACCAAACAACGGGTGGAGTTCGGCCCGCTTGCCGCTATCGCGTTGCGGAACACGCTGAGGATGCAGATGCAGCAGGGTGTGTTTACGGTCAACCACAAGGAGCTGACCGCGTTAGACTCCAACGGGGGCGGCGACTACCTTTGGAGATACATTATTCCAGGAAGGGAGAAACAGAAGGTAAGGCGAGAGCTAAGACTCCTCGGTATCGAGAAGCTCACGCTCTTTCCGGAGCTTGCTAATGTCGCCGAGCGGGCCAAGGACATAACATGAACACGTTTCAGATAACGCTACTGCCCGACGCTTCGCTCCTAGCTATGGACGATATGCGGTCACAGATCCACATCAACCCCGACTACCAACGCCCAGGAGGTGTATGGAATCTCAGGAAACGTCAGCTGTTTATTGATTCGTTGCTCAATCGATATGATATTCCGAAACTCTATTTCCATCAGATCGACGGGTCGGACCAGTCACCGGCCCACAAGTTCGCGATCATCGATGGCAGGCAACGTCTCGAGGCCATATGGTCGTTTGTCGACGGTGATTTCGCGTTGGCCGACGACTTTGAATACTATGACGATTCGAAGGTGGCCGCTGGCGGGATGACCTACCAAGAGTTATCGCAAGAGCACCCACGTCTCATTACGCGGCTTCATTCGAGGACCCTATCGGTCGTCGTCGTTGCTGCCGAGGAGGTTGACGTCGTCGAGGACATGTTCTCGCGTTTGAACGAGGCCGTACCCCTCAACGCGGCCGAGAAAAGAAACGCGTTCGGAGGAGCGCTTCCGCTGGTAACCAGGAGGCTCGTCCAGCATCCCTTCTTCGAGCAACGGATTAGCGTTCCACCGACGCGGTACAGACACCACGACATCGCCGCGAAATTCCTATATCTAGAAAGCAATAAGGACATTGTCGATACAAAGAAAGCGAGCTTAGATGCATTTTTCTTGAGTGCACGAGAGACGCCGGCAGGCGATTTCGACCAGGTCGAGCGGCGGGTGAACGCGAACCTGGATGAAATGGATCGCGTCTTTGTTGAAACGGACGTGCTGCTTCGCTCGTCAGGGATGACGGTTGTCTACTACGTGCTGCTTTCGCGTTTGCGAAGGGCGCGCCGACGCGTCCGCGTCAATAGGGCGCAGCTCGTGGATTTCGATCGAGTACGCGCGAAAAACCGCGAGCGGTTCGAAAATGACGAAGACAACATAGACCGGCGCCTTATTGAATTCGATGAGCTTGCGCGGTCTTCGAACGATGGAGCTGCCATTCGGGAACGTTACGAAGTGCTTCGTCGCCATTTAGCGTTGTAGGGTGAGAAAACAGCAATACTAGAGCTGTTGCAGTTCTCTCATGAAGTTTCGCAGCAGGTCGTCAGCGGTTCGGAAAGCTGGCTTTGAGGTGAAGTGCGCGGCCAAGTCTGCCCGAATCCGCTCCGGTGCCCGCGCGTTGCCCATGTTAGGGTCTCTCCAGGCCCAATCCCGCCCAGGATGAAGGGTATCCCAAGGGGATCGAAGGTTCGCGCGCGTCTGAGGGGCGTCACCATGTTTGCCGAGACCGAAGCAAACGTCGGCTTCGTTGTTCCAGACGGGCGAGAACAAGCTGATCAAGTAGTCTTCCGCAGCGCTCTGCCATCCACTTTGAACGACCAATACACGGCACTCGAAATCGCGTATGTCTAGCGTACTGCTGGCCTTCTCTATGTTCCTCCGGTGATCGTTTAGGCGCCGAAACAATCGTGTTCCTTGGTCTCGAGGAGTCTTGGCGGTTTCAGTTTTTGGATTAGCCTTCCCCACATAGATCGGCGTCTCTGTTTTGCTGATGGGAACGTAAGACGCGGCCGCTCCACAGTAGTAAAGAGCATAGACCCCGGAGCCGTAGAAGTTAGCAAGATCAGAAAGGGAGGTTCGTGGCTGCGCGATCATGGCCAACGCGATGAACCGTCCGACCACACTAGGGTCTCCGGGATCGAAGATGAAGTTTGGCTGGTGGATGGGGTCAAGACGGTCTAATAGAACTTCGGCTTGGGCGACGAAATCGAGTATTCGAGCGTCTAGGTGGCGGCGAGCTTGGGAGGTGAGTTCCGTGGAACTGACGACTTGATTTAGCTTCGCTAGATTAGCGTTAAGGCTCTCCGCGAGGTCACGGAGCGGTGACTTGGCAGTGGCGGTCATGACGGCGGGGCGCCCGCGGCCAAGTGGTCGCGAATGGCAGTGCCTAAGTGGCGCGCTAGGTCCACGGGCACGGCGTTGCCTAGTTGGCGCATGCTCTCAGTCCAAGACCCGCGTAAGACAAAGCTGTCGGCGAAGGTTTGTAATCGCGCACTCTCTCGCACGGAGAAGTACCGTACGCTTCCGTTTGGTCGTCTGAGCATATTCTCGCCACCGGGGACTCCATGGTCGCCTGCTTTGATGGTCTTGGCAGGCTCGTCGAGCGGGCTGCCCGTGTGCCCCGGATAGCTGCGGGCGCCAGGCTGAAAACGGTGGTTCTCGTACAGGAACGAGGCGTAGGGATCCAACTCCGGGTCGGGCAAGTCGAAAAGGACGTCGCGAACGGTTCGCCATGGCTCAAGGCGCAGTTCAGCTTCCCAAACTATGGACGAACCTCGGGACGTGGGGGCTCTTGGGGGGCGGCGTATGCGGTGACGTTCCCAGTACTCCCCCGATTGGTGCTGGGACCAAAGAAGAGCACCCAACGAATGGGTTGGCTCCGGAAAGCTCCAGTCGACGCTTAGGTCGTCGCGAAAGCCAACGAAGAAAACCCGCTCCCTTCGTTGGGGAACGCCGAAGTCGGCCGCATTCAGGACGCGCGTTAGGACGTTGTAGTGGAGGCCTCGATTGCGGCCTAGGGTGTGGTGCTGCTCAAGGCGAGCGAGATGGTCTGTCCAGTCCTGCCGGGGTTGGCGGTGCACGTCGGGGTACATTAGCTGCAGGCGTATGTACTCGAAGTAGTTTGCGAAAGCCCTTCGGGTGAGCCCCTTCACGTTCTCGAAGAGGAATGCTCTCGGACGAAGTTCGCGCACGGCGCGGATAGCCTGGGGAAACATATCTCGATCGTCCCGGTGGCCGCGGTGCTTCCCGCCCAGTGAGAATGGTTGGCAAGGGGGGCCTCCGGACACGAGATCCACGGAGTCGCCAAGCGCCCTAAAGTCGAACTCCTTAATGTCGCCCTCGAACAACGGCCAGTGAGTCACGGGATCGAAGTCTCGACTTTGGTTGGCGCGTATCGTGCTGCAACAGTGCGGATCTCGTTCTATAACCGCAACGGTCTCGAAGCCAGCAGATGCTACCCCGACGCCAAGGCCTCCGGCGCCGGCGAAGAGTTCAACGGTCTTCAACCCCATCCTCCAAGAAGTGGCAAAGAGTCTCCTTCAGGGAACTCGGACGACCGATCTGGCATTCCCAAATCGTAAGGATGTCCCAACCTAACTCGCGCAGCTTGATCTGAGCGGCGTGATCACGGATACGATTCGCGGTCAGCTTTGGTTTCCAGAAATCGAGGTTTGATTTGGGCAATCTGGCAAGCTTGCAAGTTGGATCCGGATGGCGATGCCAAAAGCAGCCGTGAACAAAGATTGCTTTTTTGAGACGTGGTAGGACTATGTCTGGCGTACCGGGCAGACCAGATACGTGCAACCGGTAGCGATAGCCCATACCATGTACGAGGCGTCGAACCGTCAACTCCGGCTTGGTGTCCTTTGCGCGAACACGACTCATGCGCTCGCTGCGCTCCGATTTCGTCAGCGAGTCGGCCATCGCACGATCAGCTTGGCGCCCAGCATCGTCAACGTTCGCTGACACATTATGGCGGAACCGGTGGCTCGACAGCAATACGGCTGCAACGCGCGTGCGGCAATGCCCGCAGAACTGTCCGTTAGCTATCAGTTTCGACGTGCGCGAGCTGCTCCGCCTGCTCCGAGTGGCAGCAGGCCGGCTCGTGAGGCGTTCTAGCGTGACTCGTGGAGATGTTCGAGGCGGATACGAACCGCCGGGCTCGGAGCACAGGGTCTCGACCTTGCCCGTCGCGGGGTGGAGGTGCCGTAGCAGTCGGCAAGGGCCCGTGGGGGCGAGGTTGGCGATAACGATGTGGCCCTCGAGGTCGAGGCTGACGCCGTTCGGCGCGTTTACCGCATGCCGCGCGACGATACGCAGACGGCCACGATCGCTGGTCGAGCGCGGTGACGCTATCGATCACCCACGCTCGTCGAGGTTCGGTCGCCCCTGTCGATCGCTTGTCGCGAACATCGAGGCCAGTTCGCGATTTTGGAGGGTCGAGTCCTTCTTGCCGAGCTCCCGCCGAATCAGGCCGAGGAGTTCCTCGAGGAGGGGCAGCGCCTCCTCGTTCCTTAGGCTTGCCGCGTCAATCTCGTTCAGCCGGCTCCACCACATGAGGAGATCACGGTCGGCCCAAATCGCAGCATTGACCTTGCTCCGAAACAGCGCTTCGCGCTGGTGTGTTGACGTCTCTTCCGGGGAGCGGAAGAAGATATCGAGAGCCGTCTCTATCATCTGCTCGTAGGCGGCCCTCTTCTGGGCAAGCTGGCCTGCAGCTAGCTCCCGCCGTTTGGTTAACGTGTGTTGTAGGATGGCGGCACTTACGACACCAATCAGCACTACTATCAGCGCCTTGATGTCGTCACTCACACCATTGTCGATGAGCAGAATGACGGCATAAAGTGTCGTCACTGCGACGGCAGCGGCCAAGATGAGTATCGTGGTCCACTCGCCTACCTTGGGTCTGTTCGACGTTGGCTGCACCTATCTCTCCTCCTCGTAGCCTTTCGAGTCACTCGGGTTTTAGCAATCGCGAGGAACTCGACGGGTTAGCTTTTGTCGGTGGACGTTAGATATCGCTCCGGGAGCAGTCATCAGGTCAAAGCTCCGCAGTGCCCATTCGAGATTGGCAAAGCGAACAGGTTGTTGGCCAGCCGCGTTCCACCACAGCATTCCCAGGGCCAGGATCGCCTACCTCGGCGATCCACTTGGACGACCACCTTCCGTTGCTTGCGGTTAGCTGGTCGCGGGAAGCGATCCAGATGCGATGGATCGCATCCACTCCTTCAATGGTTAGAGCGCATAGCACGGCGTTGGCGACAAATGTCTGTGCCCAACTCAAGCCGATTGGACCGTATGGTGCGAACGAAGCGCCGCAGGCCGGCTCCGTATGGTTTTGGCTTTCGTTTGGCCAAGCCCCGACTTCCAAGGCCGGAGTACCAGTGTCGGAGGTGCCGCATCGTAGGCACGCAGAACCCTGTGGGATGGTGACCGTGTGCGCGGCGATGGCGTGGGGCTCCATCCAACCAAAAACAACCGTCGGAAAACCGACGGTCTCTCGCTGGACGTCGCTCAGGAAACTCTCTGCCGCCCAATCACCCATAGTGCTTACGATGAGGTCCGACGCAGCCAGGATTGGCATGAGACTCACACCGGTTGGACTGACGCGTTCCACCCTGTCATCTATGTCCCCAAGATGTGGGAACCCTTGCCGGAGGACACGCGCGACCTCGCTTGCCTTCGGCAACCCCACGGACCTCGCATCGAGCATATGCCGGGATACGTTCGGCCAATCCAGCGTCGCAGGGTCGACTAGCAGTAAGTTGCCGACACCTGCTTGCGCGAGCAGCCGAGCACACGCGCTACCTAAGGCTCCACAACCAAGCACAGCGACGCGCTTTGTCCGGAGATCACCCTGCGTGTCGTCACGATCCCGACCGTGTACCCAGCGGTGGTCCGCGCGCTGTACAACCGCGCGGCGAAGCCTGACGCTGGGGGACAGCCGGCGCCGCAGGAGCACATCCTCGGGCAGACGACCGGGGCGAAAACCACGGTGTAGCTCCTCCAAGTTCCGTTGCCTGCCGGCCTTCTGCGGTAGTGGAACGGTCGTTGCGCCGTAACAGACCCCGTTGCGGCTCGAGGCGCCGAGCAGTACGGTGATATCGCGGGATGAGGAGTTGATGAGCGCGCGCACGACGGGTCCGGCGCCGCGGGTCTCGGCAAGCTCAAGCAACGCGGCCGCATCGTTCGGATAGGCGGTGGGCAGCAGTGGCTCTGGCAGCCATATCAGTCCAGCTTCGCTGATCGCTGGAGGTGAATCAGCAGGCGTCCGGCGCCGCCGCAACCAACGCTGCAGCGCCTCCGCGTCCTCACCTACGATGATCGTTTCGCGGCCGTACCAGGCGTGGACGAGTCGAGAGGGCCCCTCCGGTTCTAGGAGACTCACGAATTGCTTGGCGTTGGGGTGCTGGGTCAGTTCCCAATAGCTGAGGAACTCGTCACGGAACTCGTCAACATTGCCGCCGCGCAGGCACTCGGCGACGAGTTCGCATGCCGTTTCCAGTAGGTCCGCCACGACATCGGCAGGTCGTTCGGAAGAGACGGAACCGTCGGTAGGCAGGAGACAGAGCAACCCGTGGCGCTCGAGATGTGGCCAAGCGGGAGCGGGCGGGGCACTGGGGACGGCGACTCGCGTCGCGGAGTAAGGGAACGAGGCGTCTACCAGCAAATGGAACTCGGTAAGGGCGCCCGCAACGGGAAGCCCTACTCGCCAACCCGTCTCGAACCCACCATCCGCGTAGCTTGCGGTCGTGTGCGCCGACAGGCGACCGCCGTTCGAGTGAGTCCGCACCCAGTCGTCGACGCGGGCGATTGCCTCCCCATGTCTCCGGCGGAAGGCTATCCGAAAGTCAGGCGAGTCGTCGACCATTGTGGTGCACCGCTGGACGACGAGTCGATGTCTCCGTCTCACCGATCGTTGCTGCGATGCCTCCGGCCGAGCTTGCACTCGAGTCCGTGGAGACTTGGGAGTCGCGGTCACCGAAGAAGCTTGTGGCGAAGACCCTGTCCCAAGCCTTCAACGCATCAGCGTGCTCACAATTCCAATGTGTCAGAACCTCAAGCCGGTCGAGCGCCCAGTCCAGTTTCTCCCGAAGACACTTGGTCTTGGCGTCGTCTGCCGTGGCTAGCAACTCGCCGTCGACGACAGGGTGTTGGACCGCAAGATCCCAGTTGAGTCGATCGCGGATGGCCGCCATAGTGTAGTACAGCGCCTCGTCGTCGCGACCGTGGCCTGCCCTGTAGCACTCGACGGCCAAGACCGTGATCGTGAAACCGCTGGCGATCCGCTCGCGCCAGCTTGCTCGGCTACGCGCAAACGCTTTGAGAAGGCGGACTATGCGGCGGAGTTGGCGGCCGTTTGTGGTGTCCGGGCTCTTCGAAACGTTGTTCTCGTTGAACCAGTCTGTGACTGCGGCTGGATCAGACTTCTTCCAACTCGAACTCGCCACCTCGTAGTGCGTGGATGTCCTTCCCAGGAAGTCGGTGGTCTCGACGATGCGATAGACGGGCACGTCTACGTGATAGCCGGCCTTGTAGTAGACGCGGACACAGTTGGTCCGGATCTCCGGCGGCTGGCTGAACTGGGGGTCATCGAGGGCGTCCCGAACCCGCGCCTTCGCGCCCGCTGGCGTCAGCTCGCCGCCGCGGGGTCCCTTCAGGTCCGCTTCTTCGAAGTAGACGCCGTCGTCGATGTCATAGTCCTTATCGGGATCCTGCACCATCGTGCGATGGGCGTACGAGCCTTGCGACTGGAACTTGCTGGGTGCGGGATGACCCTCTCGTTTCAACCCGGCGCGCAGCCGCGTTCGGTTAGCGTCTCGCCGAGTCCGCATCTCGCGTCGCTCATCGTCCGGGAGCGTCACCTTCTCGTCGTGGAACGCCAGCATGTCTTCGTGGCAGTTATGCATCCTTTGCCTCCTAGGGGCTCGGTCTTGTGCCGGGAAATCCAACGGGGACCCCACGCTCCGATGCGAAGGGTGTCATCACTCCGTCTCCTTGGAATCTGAGAGTGGTGGCAGCATGTCCTTCAGTAGCTGGGAAAGCAGCCGGCCTTGGGAGTCCCGCTTGTCGCAGGCGCTGAGAGTGAGAGACACATCCGCGCTCGCCTGGCTGATCAGGAAGTCCATGGCCTCGTCGCTCGCATCATCGAGGTCAAGTAGCCCCATCGCGTTGGCGGGTGGTCCCGCTTGGGGGAAACGAATCACGTGACAGTCGCGGTCCAGATGGTCGGCGAGCATGTCAGCGATGTTGTCGTAGACGTAGCCCTGCGCGTCAACGGAAACTCCCATCGGGCCGCCGCCGAATCGCCAATCGGAAAACCCGCGGTGCATGTCGGCCTCTTCGAAATGGTCGCCAGGGGGCCGCGAGCAGGTCCCCAGGGAGAACAGCTCGATGCGGTCACCTGAGCCGCTCATTCGCAGAGCGTCCACCAGGCCGACCAGGATCGGGTTGTTCGCCCAAAGGCCGCCATCGACGAACACTTGGTGGGTTCCCGCTTGCAGGGCGTCAGCAACCCAAGCCATAGATCGGTAGATTGGCGCGGCCGAGGTTGCCAGACAAACGTCGACGAGCGTGTAGCCGTCGTCCCGATGGCCTCCCAGATGAGAGGTCTTGAACACCCAGCCGCGATGGTTGCTCATGTCAACTGCGGGAATCGCCAATGCGATGCCTCTCGCTCCGTACACATCTCGAACGGTGCGGTCCCCGAAGCTGCGACGGAGCGCAGTGCGGAGGGCCTCAGTGCCTCGTGCCAAGTGCTTGCTGCGAGTGAACATCTGTCGAACTAGCTCGAAGTCCACGCGGCCGGGCAGCTTCACCGGAAAAATCTCCCTGCCGTGCCGCAGGTAGAGCTGAAGCACCTCTCCCAACGGAACGCCGGCGGCGAGCGCGCAGGCGAGAATCCCCCCGGTGCTAGTCCCGACGATCAAATCGAAGGTTCGCCCGACGTCAGCTTCAACGAGGCCCTGTCGGCGCGCCGCCTGTTCCGCCAGCCCGTTCAAAAAGGCGGCAGCGTACGCTCCCCGCATTCCCCCACCGTGTATGCTCAGCACGCGTATGCGGTTTGGCCGCTGATGGCTGCCGACGGTCGTAGTCTCGTAGGGGCAAGCCGCTGCCGGAGGACCTTTCATGGATGGCCACTCTACTCTATGATTTTTGGCCGGTCAACGGCCAATTGGTGTGTATTTGTTCCATCGGCACTGGGGGTGTAAGCTGCCGCTTCGAACGGCAAGCGGGGAATGCCGGATGACCAAGCGGACCATGACCCTCAACCTCACTGCGCCGGAAATGGATGCCTTGGCGGCCTTGTCTACGAAGAAGCAGCTCAGTAAGACAGCCTTACTGCGTCAGGCGCTCAGGATGTATCGGGAAATAGATGCACGTCTTGAGAGCGGCAACAGGCTCCTTATCGAGGACGAACAGTCCAAGAGCCGGGCGGAGCTGATGATTCTCTAGAACCCGCGTATCGGCCATCGCCTTGGACACCCCGGAACGGGAACCGTTGGCCGGGAGTTCGCTCCTCTTCGCCGCCCGAGAGCTTCCGTCGAACTGTCGCGGTGGCTCGATACGCGGATGCCGGTCGTCGCCCAGTGCAGTGGGCGGAGGCGAACCGGGAGGGCGCGGTGGAGCGCTCGCTCACGGGAGCGACGGTTCCGCCGTCAGCGGTGAGTGCGGCGTTGGGCAGCGACGATCGGAACTTCTCGCCGCGTAACGACAACTAGAACTATCGGTTCGGGCGTCGGATCTGGACGGCTAAAAGCGGCCGTCGCGGACAGGCGGGGAGGGATGCCCACGGATCGGCGAATGAGGTTGCTGATGTCGGTCTCCGGCCCTGCCCCGTGGCCATCCGGCGGTGCGACGTTCCACGGAAAAGCGGAGTGTCCCGAGAGGACTGCACCCTGGATGCGCTTGACCGGGCACATCGCACGCTCCGCGCGGACCTTGCGGTGGCCGCTTTTGCCATTGTGGTGCGCCGATTGGATGGCGCCACGCCGATGACCGAGGTGGAGGAACTGCAGCGTGCAGCCCAAAAGGGGACGCCAACGCCCAGTTCCACTTGGCCGTCAGGTTCGACGAAGGCCAGGGAGTCCCGCAGGGCTACGCCGAGGCGCCCGCGTGGTTTCGCTGGGCGGCCGAACAGGGCACGGCTCGCGCCCAGTTCAACTTGGGTCTCATGTCCTCGGAGGGTGATGGGGTGCCGCAGGACGCTGGGCAAGCGGCCTCCTGGTACCGCCGGGCGACGGAACAGGGACACGTCCGCACCCAGTATGCCTTGGGCGTCATGCACGCCGAGGGTGTGGGTGTGCCGCAGGACGCAGCTCAGGCATACGCTTGGCTGAATGTCGCGGCGGCCTGCGGCGACAGGGATGCGGAGGGCGCCCTGGAGACCCTCGGCCAGAAGATGACCGAGGCACGGGTCGCCGGTGCGCTGGGCGCTGAGCCGAGACCTCGAGGCGCGGATTCCATGGTTGTGAAGGCTGTGACGCGGGCACGCTGGTGCCGGCGCGCGGCGGTTCACCTAGCAGCGCTCGCACCCCCGCGGTCCCGGCACGGCCGCTACCCAGCTCGGGATTAGAACGTGCGGCGTCCTTACTCAGCCTGCGGCACTCGCCGCGTGAAACCCCGGCCGTTCACGCAGGCGCGCGAAGTATGCGTCGCTGTTGGGATAGCCCTCGGGCACCATGCTGCGGTGGCTCGCGAGCGCCAGGGTGTAGCCGGTCATGATGTCGGCTATCCCGAAGGTGTTCGCGACGAGGTAATCGGTGTCGACGAGAGCGCCTTCGAGCGCGTCGAGACACAGGCGCATCTTCGCCCGGCAGTCCTCGATCACGAACGGCACGGTCCCGCCCTCCGGCGCGATACGGTGGTGATTGGCAAGCTCGCCAACCGGGCGCGCGAAGGTGGACTCCCCGAACCAGCACCACTGTCGGCAGCGCGCGCTGTCCGCCGTACCCGGCTCGGGCACGAGGTCCCCACCACCGCACCGCTCGACGAGGTAGTCCACCATGGCTCGGGACTCGAACATCGTGACGTCCCCGTCGGTCATCACCGGAACCTTGCCGGTCGGGCTGAGTGCACGCCATTCCGGTCTCGAGCGGAACTCGGGCGAGAAGTCGATGGGCTCGATCTTGTAAGGCAGCCCGCGCTCCTCGCAGAACCAGATGGGACGGACCCCACGGTGCCCTTGACGTGATAGATCTTCAGCATGAGGTCCTCTTGTCGGGCCGCAGGAGATGGGTGCGGGAGGCTAGCAGAGAGGACGACTCAACCCGAGTTGCCATGCGAAGGCCGGAGGATCTGTAGGCAGCGATGCGTCGAGGGGTTTCTGGCCAGCGCCCGGGTGCGCGAATCTCGCGCGCGCCGGCGGGGCAATGGGTCGCTGCGGTGGAGCATGGCCATGCTACAGTCCTTTTCGACGATTGCGAGGGAACGCGAGTCATGGTGAGCACCACCGGTCCCACCCCACAAAGCGCGCCGACCCTGGGCAACGTGAACGAACGGCTCATCTGGGTCGAGTCTCAGCTGCAGCAAGTCGCAACCAAGGCTTGGGTTCTTGGCGGCGTCATCGGGGGGATGGTCGCGGCGGGTAGTTTTGCGACGGGAATCGCATTCGTCGTCGTACGACTAATGGCGCCAGTGTGACGAAGACCGGTCGTTGCGCCCGCGCCCCCTAACCGGAAGCGCGGCCGAGTAGCGATCCTAGCCGCGGACATCGAGATGGCCAAGGACCGTAAGGGGCGACGCTTGTCTTGCCCGTGCCGGAGTCGTTCGAGCGCAAGGGGCCGGACAAGGCCGGTCCGAGTCATGGCTGAATTTGAGACGGGACGGGACAAGCCCGTCCCCTACAAGGCTGCCAGGGAGCCCACGTGACCTCACAACGACAGAGCAAGAACCGTCGCACCGTGGTCGCCGTAGCGATCGCATTCGCGTTGGTCATCGGCATCCTGCTGATGCTGACCAACACCTCTCTCGGCGCATACATCCTCCTCGACTACCTCGCCGATGACGACAGCGGCCTCGTCGCGGATCCCAGGGCTGGACCGCTCGAGCTCTCGGAGTTCGTCACCGCCGTGGAGGCGGCCCCCGCGATGCCGCCTGAGATCGACCAGCCCTCCGGCATCGCTTACCTCGAAGCCGACGGCGCCTTCGCCATCGTCACCGACCAGGCCGAGCTCTTCGTCGTGAGCGACGACTTCACGACGGTCCGCTCCAACACGGCGGTGCTGGGCGGGCTGCTGGTGACGCGCCAGGGGCGCATGGAGGCCGTCGTGGGCATCGACGGGCAGCGGGTCGCGGTGACCGGCGAGATCGGGGATCGCATCGACATCTGGCGCAAGGGCGCCGAGCCGGGGTTCTCGCTGGAGACGTCGATCGACCTGTCCAGCTTGGCCGGCGGGGGCGATGTCGAGGTCGAGGGCATCGCCCACAACGCGCAGACCGGGGAGTTCTACCTCAGTTCCGACGAGACGCTGGCGATCGCCGTCATCGACGCGACCGGGCGGCTGCTCCGGGAACTGACGTTCGAGGACGACCTGCGGGGACAGCTCAAGCCCGGCCGTTCACTGTCCGAATACCAGCTGTCGGGTTTGGACTACGCGGACGGACTGCTGTACGCGGTCAGCGAGCCTTACAACACGCTGTTCGTCATCGACCCCGAGCAAGGCCTGGTGCGCACGCTGGGCATCGAGAACGGCGGACCGATCTCGGCCATCGCCGTGCGGGACGGCACCGCGTATCTGCCGCTCGATCACAACTGGGTCGATCCCCGGCCGCCGCTGCTGGCGGTGACGTTGGATTGATCGAGGGCACGACGAACCTTCGGTTCGCGCCCTCGGACGGCGCGTAGCGCCGTTCCGGGACTCAGGCGACGCGCTTGGCTGCGCGGGCTTTCTCCTTGGCCGCCTCCAATCGCTCGATCGCTAACGAGGGCCGCTCGGCCTTGCTGATCCGGCCGGCGAACCCCTTGAAGTGGGGGACGCCTTGCTCCGTATCCAGGAATTCGTCGTCATCCGAGCAGAGCACGGCGTCACTGGAAATGAAGGCGCCGGAGAGGCTGTCCTGGCCACGGAGTTCCGGGTACCACCAGCCGTGGGGCACGCGCAGGTGCCCTTCCTTCATGCTCGCCTGCACGGACAGCTCGGCGGTGACCTGGCCGGTTGCGGTTTCGAGCCGGACCCAGTCCCCATCCTTCAAGTCCTCGCGCCTTGCGTCCTCGGGATGCAGGAAGATCCTGGGGATCGGGGAGCGCTGGCGCAGCACCTCGATGTTGCGCTGGCCGGTCTGGAAGAACGCATCCTCGCGAACGCCGGTGAACACGCGATACGGATATTCCTCGCTGGGCGCGGGCGCCGCGCGGTAGTAGGGCAGCGGATCGAAGCCCAGGTCGTCCAGCACGCTGGAAAAGAGCTCCACCTTGCCGCTGGGCGTCGCGAATCCGGTGCGTCGGTACTTGTGGAATTCCGGTGGCGGCGCTTCCATGTAGCCCGACTGCTCGAATTCGGCGAAGGTGCGGCCCGAGCGCGACAGCCGGTAGTCGAGCATGTCCTGCGGGCTCGCCCAGGGAAACTCGTTGCCGAAGCCGAAGCGCACCGCCAGGTCGCGCCAGAACTGGAAGGTGCTCGAAGCCTCCTCCGGCGCATCGACCACCTTCTGGGACAAGGTCAACCGCGTGCTCCAGCTCCAGCCATCGGCGATGTGGTTGCGCTCGGTGAACACGTCTCCCGGCAGCACGTAGTCGGCCAGCATGGCGGTCGGCGTCATGAACAGCTCGTGGGCGACGATCAACTCCTGGTTCATCAGCCCCTGGTGGATCTGGTGCTGGTTGGCATAGCTCAGGAGGGTGTTGTTGCCCAGCGTAATGAACGCCTTGACCGGGTAGGGCTCCCCCGTCGCCATGGCCCGGAACACATGGGTGGGGTTGGCCATCTGGCAGCCCATGACGATGTCCGCGTAGGGGAAGCCCCAGACCTTTTCCGTGGGCCCTTTCAGCATTTCGGCGACGCGGTAGGTGAACACCGGATGGTCGTCGTAGCCGAGCTGCTTGGCCTTCTGCTCGTCGGCCAGGGCCTCGTGCAGGCCGATTTCGGACTCCGGGATGTAGTCCGGGTTGAATCCGCCCAGGGTTTCGCCGCCCACGGCATCCAGGTTGCCGGTGACCGCGCGCAGGATCGAGTGCAGGCGGATAGCCGAGGTGGATGAAACCTGCTGGTCGGTGATCGGCGTCCAGGGAATCACCGCGCCCGCGGACGTGGCATAGAGGCGGGCGGCCTCGGCAATCAGCTCGCGGTCGACGCCCGTGATGGCTTCGACGCGCTCCAGCGGATACTCGTCTACCCGTTCGCGCAGTTGGTCGAAGCCAACGCAGTGGTCCTGGACGAACTCCTTGTCGTACAACCCTTCATCGAAGATGACCTTCAACCAGCCGAGGCACATGGCGGCGTCCGTGCCCGCCCGAAGGCGCAGGTGCAGGTCGGCGGTCTCCGCCTGGTCCGACACGCGCGGGTCCAGCACGATCAGCTTGGCGCCCTGTGCCCGCGCGGCGTTGATGGCGTTGTAGATCGGCGTCCAGGAGTGCTTGCGGGGGTTGTGGCCGAACAGCACGATGCACTTGGTGTTCTCGTAGTCCGGCTGGGGAAACCAGCCGTAGGTGAGCCGGTTGACGGCCGCCGTGTTGCCCGCGCACAGCGCCACGCCGCTGATCCAGTTGGGCGAGCCCAGCAGGTTCATGAAGCGCCGGTCCGTGGCGTGGGTGGATTGGGTGTTCCAGCCCGACGTGGACACCGCCAGCGCCTCGGGGCCGTACCGGTCCACCACCTGCTTGAGCCGCGCCGCGATTTCATCCATCGCCTGCTCGTAGGGAATCTCCTCCCACCGGTCCTCCCCGCGATCGCCAACGCGCTTGAGAGGGACTCGAATGCGGTCCTTGTGGTTGTGGATGTGCGGCGCGGCGACCCCCTTGAAGCAGATGTTCCGGGCCAGCATGGGGTTGTCGTGGGCCAGCACCCGGCTCACCTTGCCGTCCTCGGCTTCGGTGCGTAGCTGACAGCCGATGTCGCAGATGGTGCAGACGGAGTACTTGGTTTCCTTGGACATGGGTAGCGCCTGGATTGCGTGCGTTTCGACGTCGGATGGTATCGCAGTGCCGGGCTTGGCGAGCGGTTGGGAGCCGCCGGTTGGAAAAACCCGCGGCCTCGCCCGTGGCGACGCGCGTCAGCGGCCGCGGATCTTGCAGGCCAGGGCCTCTTCGTGGTGCCGGATCGTTGCGTAGATCTCCTCGGTATCGAAGCCGAGGCCGATAAACCGATCCAGCAACTCGCCTGACGTCTTGGCCATCGGTGTCTCGACTCCCAGCTCTTCCGCCAGGTCCAGCGCAAGCTGCAGGTCCTTCCTGACGAGCTGCAGGTCGAACGTCGGCGTGAGCCGGTCCTTGAGGATTGCTGCGGTGCCGCTGCGCCAGACCGCCGTGTTGCCGCTCGAGTTGCTGACGACATCGCGCAGCAGGTTGGGATCGATACCCGCCTTCGTGCCGAGCGCCAGGCCTTCGACCAGGGACCACATGCTGGTGAACGCCATCATGTTGTTGACGAGCTTGGCGGTCTGTCCGGAGCCCGCCTCGCCCATGTGATAGACGTTCGCGCCGATGTCGTCGAACAGGCTTCGCACGCGTTCGAACACAGCGGGTTCGCCCCCGACGATTACCGAGAGCGTACCGTCCCGGGCGCCGCGCAGACCGCCGCTGACCGGCGCGTCCAGGAAGGCGAGGTCCCGTTCCGCGGCTTGCCCGGCGAGCGTGCGCGACAGCGACGGCGGGCTGGTCGAGAGGTCGATCAGCACGCTGCCCCGTGGCATCGCGGACAGCGCTTCCGCCGCGACCGTCTCCACGGCTGCGGCGTTGGGCAGGGACATCATCACGACGTCGGCGCGGTTGGCAGCCGCGGTCACGGAGTCCGCTGCGACGGCGCCGGCGTCCGCAAGCGGTGCGATGCGGGTGGCGTCGATGTCGAAGACGGAGAGCGCGCGGCCGGCCGCGAGCAGGTTGGCGGCCATGCCTCCGCCCATGATTCCTGTGCCGATGAACCCGATTTGCATTGCCACGCCTCCGTCACAGGCCACGTTTGGTCAGGCTTCCGGTCAGTATGAGGCCTCAAGCGTCGGCCGTCCCTGGCTGCTGGCCGTCGGCGACAAGTCGGATCGGAGCAAGCGCTTGGCGTTACGTACCCCATTGGGTTATGTTAGGCGCCCTTGATGCAGACACTGAACCCCTCGCCGGTGACGAGCTTCCCGGCACAGGAGACATGATGAGTACTTTCGGAAAGGAACTGGTCGAGTCGCTCGGGGAAGCGTTGGCCCATGCAAAGGGCGAAGGCCCCGCGATCGTACATACCCCCGTGACACCGCGGGAGGTCCGCCTGCAAGCCAAACTGACGCAGGCGCAGATGGCGCCCCTGATGGGGATGAGCCTGTCGGGCTATCGCAAGTGGGAGCAAGGCGCCCGCAACGTCAGCGGCCCGGCGGAGACGCTGCTCCGGGTGATCCAGAAAGAGCCCGAGGCGGTCCGTCGGGCGCTGTTGTCGGGATAGTCCGAGGGCCTGCGGGCTTCCTGACCGCGCCGGGACGTGTGTGCATCCGGGACGGGACGGGACGAGCCCGTCCCCTACAGGCTCCCCGCAAACCCTACAATCGACCGAACCGTCTCCCGGTGCACCTCGGGGATGATGTCCGGCATCCCGATGTCGCCGCCGTGGGTCGTGCCGTGCACGGTGCGCGCGACCGCGGAGACGCCTGCCGCGAGCAGCTTGCGATAGTACGCCAGGCCTTCATCGCGCAGCGGATCGAGTTCGTTGACGGAAATGACGTGCGGCGGCAGCCCTTCGAGGTCCGACGCTTCTGCCGCGAGCGGCCATGCGAGCGGGTTGGCGTCGTTCGAGCGTTCGGGATCGTACGCGGTCATCAGGCGGTCCATCTGCTGACATCCCAGGATGTACGTGTCGTTCTCGACGAGAGACGGGAGTTCGCTCGGCGGGTTCGCATAGGCGCCCGAGATGTAGGGGCACAGGGCGTAGATCCCGTCGATTTCGTCCACCCAGCCTTCCTGCCTGGCCTTCAGTCCGGTCGCGAGGCACAGGTTCCCGCCGCCGCTTTCCCCGGAGACCGTGATGGTCGAGATGCCGAGCGCGTCCCGGTTCGCATGTGTCCATCGCGCGCCCGCCGCGCAGTCGTTCAGCCCCGCGGGGAAGGGATGCGGGCCCAGCTTGCCGCCGCCGTTCCTGAACTCCACGCCGACCACGACGAGGCCCTCGGCGGCGAGCGTGTTCCGCCAGCGCGTCGTGTCGGGGTCGGCTGCCGTCAGGATGACCATCCCGCCGCCGTGCAGGTTCACGAGACCGGGTAGCGGGCCATCCACCCCCTTCGGCCGGTGGATGTAGAGGGTGATGTCGTTGCCGTCCGGCCCCTGGATCGTCTCGGTCGACTGCTCGACGTGATCGAAGTTCGGCATCACTTCGAGTTGCAGTGGGTGGGTCTCGTCCACCGCGTCCTCGAGGCCCGCGCAGTAGGCGAGACAGTCCTCGTACGAGGCGTCGGCGGGAGGCACCGCAACTTCAGGCGCGTACTCCTGCATCGACACGGCCACGATACGCGGATCGCAGCGTCCGTCGGTTTCGACCGTGGCGTCCGGGTTGCCGAGTCGCCCCGGTAGGTGGAGGTCTGTGGACATGGTTTGCTCCCAGGTGGTGGATGTGGCGCCGCAGGTCTCTACGGCGCTCCGGGGGTGAACTCCGGGTAGGGTTTCACCCAGTAGCCGGCGGAACCCTCGGCGCTCAGGCCTGCCCGCTGGTGTACTTGTGCTGCCACGCGGTCCTTTGCCGTGAACATCACCTCGAAGACGTCCACCGAGGGATAGAACACGAAAGCGTACACGTCGTAGTTTCGAATCCGGGGCCCGACGACGACGCGATCCACCGCGCCCAGCACCGAGATCTGGCCTCCCAGCTTGCCGAGGACCCGAGTCGCTACCTCGGCGTATCGATCGTACAACTCTTCGGCGGTCGCATCGCTGTCCGGACCGCCGGTGGGGTCTTGCGGATCGTCCTCGCGCGAAAGGAGATTGAGCATGACGATCCCGTCGCGGTAGGCGCCGTCGAACAGGTTCAGCCATTGCGCCATGTACCTGGTGTCGGCCACCGCTGCTTCGATCGGCACCTTGCCCCCGGGGTCGATCGACGCGTCGTCGCGAAAGCCGCGCAGGCGCCAGTTCGTGAAGTGCAGAAGCTCGGGCGGCTGGGGCGCCACCTCCATGAGGTGGTATCGGGCTATGCCTTGTTCAGCGGCAATCCTGCGCACGAATTCCTGGTAGTCGGCCGTGCGGTCGAAGTTGACGATCACGACTTCGTTCCACGCACCCAGGTCTTCGCCCGCCAGTTGAACGGGCTCGAAGCCGGCGAACTCGAGCTGCCCGCTCTGAAAGAGGGGACTTTCCGGCGCGGGCTGCCAGGATGCGTCCTCGTCATACTGGACGAACACGGCGGCCGACTGGGCCGGCAGCAGCGTGCTTCGGATCGCGTAGCCTGCGAGCAGCACGACCAGCAGGCCCAGGGCGAGGCGAAGCGTCCAGCGTTTCACGGTGACGGGATTGCGGTGGGATCGAGAATGGGCGATTCCATGGCTGGCGCCTCGTGATCGATGGTACGTGTCCGCCGTCGAGGCAGTCCAGTTCCTGCGGTTTTCGCGCGGGCTGGCCATGGAGCCTAGCTGAGCGAATACCAGGTCCCTCGCCCCGCCCCGTGCCGCCGGAGGTGCCCCGCCGCGACGAGCGCCTGGACGTGTCCCTTGATGGTGTTGCGGCTTGCCGCGGTGACGCGGACGGCGTCGGCCACGCTCACGCGGCCCGTGTCCCGGGCGATGTCGAGGATCCGGATCGAAAGATCGGGGAGGTCTCCCAGGACAATCCGCTCCCGGTCGATCCGTCGCCGGAGGCGGTCCTTCTGCTGGCGTAGCGCGGTGAGAAAGTAGTCGAGCCAGGGCTCCCAGTCCGGGGCGTCGGTCCCGATCGTTGCCTGCGTCCGCCGCAGTGCGAGGTAGTACGCGTCCCTGGTGTTCTCGATGACGCTTTCGAGCGAGCCGTACGGCACGTACTCGTAACCCGCGCGCAGGAGCAGCAGGGTGGTGAGCGCTCTGGAGAGGCGGCCGTTGCCGTCCTGGAAGGGGTGAATCGCGAGGAACGTCGCGACGAATACGCCGATTTGCGAGGAGCGCATGCAGTGCGTTGCCGTCGAGGCGGGCCCGCGTCCAGTCGACCAGTTCCGCCATCCGGAAGGGCGTCTCGAACGGGGTGGCGGTCTCGAAGACCACGCCGATGCGCCGTCCCTCGGAGTCGAACGCCTCCACGTGATTGGGCAGGGTCTTGTAGTTGCCGCGATGGCGCGCGTCCTTCTCCGAGTGCGCAAGGACCTCGAGGTGGAGTTGGCGGATGTGGTTCTCGGTGAGATCGATGGCCCGCCAGTTCGCGAACACGGTCTCCATCGTGGCGGCGTACCCGGCGACCTCCTGTTCGTCCCGGGTCGCGAAGGACTGGACGTCGATGTTGGCCGCATCCGATTGCCCATCCGTTTACATCCGATTATCGCGGCGATGCTGATGAGCCAATCTCGCACGCGCCAGCAGGACACGGGCGCACGCCACCGGGAGAGATCGCCGATTCTCGGCGGCAGGTCCCCGGGCTTATCGTCGTCCCATGGCGATGCGCCACGACGAGGCGTTCAAGTTCCTGTTCGACCTGTCCGAAGTATGCGCGGACACGTTGCGCGTGGCGGCGCCGGCGCTCTGGCCGCACCTGGATCCGGCCTCGGTGCGGATCCTGCGCACCGGGGACAGCGTGGCAGCGGACCTGAGCAAGCGCCAGGGCGACGCGCTGTTCGCCGTCGACCTGCGCGAGGGCGCGTTGGCGGACGGACGTCGGCCGTACGTGATAGTGCCTTCCGAGTTTCAGTCGAGCGACGACGCCGGCATGCCGGACCGCATACGGGAGTATGCGCTGCGGCAGTTGGACACGCTACGGCGTCAGGGGGTGATTCGGGCAGGGGACACGCCGCCAGTGCTGCCGCTGGTGGTGTACGACGGCGCAGCCCCGTGGAAGGCGGCGGACGGCTTCGGGCCGCTGCGAGACCTGCCGCGGGAGGCGGCAGTGCTCCTGGGACCGTACCAGCCGCAGGCGTATGTGCTGCTTGACCTCGTGCGTTCGCG
Source organism: Pseudomonadales bacterium (assembly GCA_022827245.1). Classification (GTDB taxonomy): domain Bacteria; phylum Pseudomonadota; class Gammaproteobacteria; order Pseudomonadales; family Azotimanducaceae; genus VXNE01. The sequence goes on from JAJDTI010000174.1 coordinate 63,400, forward strand.
GACGGACGATTGGGGGGAATACAACCGCCTGCGCGCGGTGACGCGGTTGCTGCGGGCGCCGTCACTGGACGGTCTGTTGGCGACGTTGGCGGAGGAGTTCACGCGTTTCGCCGGCTCGCAGCACCGACCGTTCCGAGAGGCGCTGCACGCGTGGGCGGGTGAGTTGTGGACCAGGCTGGCGGACGGGGGCGAGTTGCCGACGTTCGCGGCGCTGGAGGGACTGGAGGCGTTGGACATGACGAGCATGATCGAGGTGCGGATCGCCGCGTGGAAGGAGGAGCAGTTCGGACGTGCGCGCGCGGAGGGTGTTGCGCAAGGTCGTGCGGAGGGCGTTGCGCAAGGCCGTGCGGAGGGCGTGGCGGAGGGCTTGAGCCACGAGCGCACGATGTTGTCGCGGCAGGCCGCTCGGCGCTTCGGAGTCGTGGCCGGCCGCGCGGTGGCAGGGGCGGTCGCGGAAGTGGACGATGCGGCGGACCTTGAGCGGATCGGGGACCTGATCGTGGACTGCCCGAGCGAGGAACGTTTCCTGCTTGCGTTGGCCGGCGTGAGCGGCTCCCAGGAGTTTGTGCCGTAGAAGTTTGGCGCGCGCGAATGTCGGACCGCGGTGAGTTGCCGACGTTCGCGGCGCTGGAGGGACTGGAGGCGTCGGACATGACGAGCATGATCGAGGTGCGGTTCGCCGCGTGGAAGGAGGAGCACTTCGGACGTGCGCGTGCGGAGGGCGTTGCGCAAGGTCGTGCGGAGGGCGTGGCGGAGGGCGAGCGCACGATGTTGTCGCGGCAGGCCGCTCGGCGCTTCGGAGCCGCGGCCGGCCGCGCGGTGGCGGAGGCGGCCGCGGAGGTCGAAGAAACGGAGGATCTCGAGCGGATCGGGAACCTGATCGTGGACTGCCCGACCGAGGAACGTTTCCTGCTCGCGCTGGCCGACGTGCCCAGCCGCCAGGAACCCGTGACTTGAGAGCTTCAGGCCGGCGAAAGCTCAGATCGCCTGCTGCGGCATGGCGATCAGCCTGGCCGGGGGAGAAGACCAGATGCCCATACCTCAGTTTTCCGCCGGCGCGTCTTCCGGCGATGTCGCCCAGGCGTTGGGTGAAGCGGGATGTGCCGTGGTTACCGGAGTCATGGACGCCGAGCTACGCCAAGCCATTGCGGACGAGTTGGCGCCGCACATGGCGAAGGCGCGCTTGATCGAAGAGGATGACCCGACGAAGTTCTACCCCGGCCACACGCGGCGCGTCTCTGCGCTGGTCGCGCGCTCTCCCAGCATCACCGACCGGCTCGTGCCGCACCCGTTGAGCCGGCAGGTCTGCGACACCCACCTGCGGCCCAACTGCGAGCACGGCTACCAGTTGCATGTCTCCGCTGCCGTCGAAATAGGCCCCGGGGCGCGCAAGCAGGTGCTGCATCGGGAGGAGGATTCGTTCACGTTCTTTCCCTTGCCGCGCCCCAACATCATCGTGGCCAGCATGTGGGCCGTGACCGAGTTCCGGGCGGACAACGGCGGCACGTTGCTGGTGCCGGGCAGTCACAGATGGCCCGCGGACAGGAAGGCCAGGCCCGACGAGATCCTGAGCGCGGAGATGCCGGCCGGCGCGGTGCTGTTCTGGATGGGCGGCACGCTGCACGGCGCGGGGGCGAACACCTCGCGGGACTGGCGCTACGGAGTGATCCTGACCTATTCGCTGGGCTGGGTGCGGCAGGAAGAGAACCAGTACCTGGACGTGCCTCGGGAACGCATGGCAGAGCTGTCGCCGGAAGTCAGGCGGCTGCTTGGATTCGACATGTACGCCGCACTGGGATTCTACGACCCGAGGGTGGCCTGACCGGAAACGTCCGCGGGGTCGGCCGACCGCGCAACAGTCTGCTGAGCCGGTCTCGCACGCGCCGGCGGGACATCGGCGCACACTTCCGGGAGAGATTGCCGATTCCCGGCGGCGGGCCGGCCATGGGGCGCTGCCGGAGGTGTGCGCGGGTACTTTGCGCGTGGCGGCGCCGGCGCTCTGGCCCCACCTGGATCCGGCCTCGGTGCGTATCCTGCGCACCGGGGACAGCGTGGCGGCGGACCTGAGCAAACGGCAGGGCGACGCGCTGTTTGCCGTCGACCTGCGCGAGGGCGCGTTGGCCGACGGACGTCGTCCGTACGTGGTGGCGCCTACCGAGTTTCAGTCGAGCGACGACATGGGCATGCCGGACCGCGTGCGGGACTATGCGCTGCGGCAGTTGGACACGCTGCGGCGTCAGGGCGTGATTCCGACAGCGGACACGCCGCCAGTGCTGGCGCTGGTGGTGTACGACGGCGCGGCCCCGTGGAAGGCGGCGGACGGCTTCGAGCCGCTGCGAGACCTGCCGCGGGAGGCGGCAGTGCTCCTGGGACCGTATCAGCCACAGGCGTATGTGCTGCTTGACCTCGTGCGTTCGCGGACGGACGATTGGGGGCAATACAACCGCCTGCGGGCGGTGGCGCGACTGCTGCGGACGCGGTCTCCCGAGGAGTTGTCGGCGGCGTTGGCGGAGGAGTTCGCCCGCTTCGCGGGCTCGCAGCACCGACCGTTCCGTGAGGCGCTGCACGCGTGGGCGGGTGAGTTGTGGACCAGGCTGGCGGACGGTGGCGAGTTGCCGACGTTCGCGGCGCTGGAGGGACTGGAGGCGTCGGACATGACGAGCATGATCGAGGTGCGGTTCGCCGCGTGGAAGGAGGAGCACTTCGGACGCGCGCGTGCGGAGGGCGTGGCCGAGGGCGTTGCGCAAGGTCGTGCGGAGGGCGTGGCGGAGGGCTTGAGCCACGAGCGCACGATGTTGTCGCGCCTGGCCGCCCGGCGCTTCGGAGCCGCAGCCGGCCGGGCGGTGGCGGAGGCGGTCGCCGACGTGGGCGAACCGGCGGATCTCGAGCGGATCGGGGACCTGATCGTGGACTGCCCGACCGAGGACCGTTTGCTGCTTGCCTTGGCCGATGTGGCCGGCCGCCGCGAGCCTGTGGCGTAGGAGCTTTTCGCGCCGGGACGGGACACGCCCGTCCCCCACGATCACGGGGGCTTCATGCCCGCGAGTTCAGTCCACCCGTTCCAGCGGCGGCAGGTTGAGGGCCTCGCGGAAGGTGTTGTGGTAGTGATGCAGCGCCGGCTCGTTGCGGCCGAAGAGCAGGTGCGTCAGTGTGCCGTTCTCGGCGACCTGCTGCGCCCGCTCGCCCATGGCGTAGTCCTCCTGCTCGATGGTGCTGTCGAACACCTCGCGCGTCGCTTCGAGGCCGAGGATCGTTGCTTCGTCCCGGGCGTCCACGTCATAGGCGTCCTCCGCGCCGATGACGCGGGCGCCGCTGGCCTCGGCCGCGGCCATGGCGGCGGCCGCCTCCGGGCTGTAGTAGTAGCCGATGCGGGTCAGTGACCGCCCTGGCGTGCCCTTCTTCGGGTAGATCTTGATGACCAGGATCTGGCCGCGGGACACGTTGAACTGGATGTTCGGGAACAGGTAGTAGAGGACGTTGGCGGCGTTGTCCGTGGACCATTCCGACTCGGGCAGGTCGCGCAGTTCGTCGATGGAGCGGGCGGGGAACACGAAGCGGTGATTGCGGCCGAAGGTCTCATAGGCGAGGGCGTCGCCGTAGAAGAGCTGGCCGAGGGTTTCCTTGTGCAGCCGCTGGAAGTGGTAGGTCTCGCCGAACGTGTCGTTGGCGAGCTTCCAGTTGAGGTCCCCCTCGATCACGGTCTCGCCGAGGCGGACGAAGCTGCCGGAGTTCCAGTTCGCAAGCTCCTCCTCGAGATCGCCCAGGAGCGCCGCGACGTCGAGCTTGCCCTCCGGCTTCGGATGCACCCAGAGCATGCCGTGGTGCTCCACGGCGGGCAGCTCGATCAGGCCCGTGCAGGACTTGTCCACGGGCCCGAAGTCCCGCTCCCTCGGAACGCCCACCAGGGCGCCGTCGTTGGCGTACGTCCAGTTGTGGAACGGGCACATGAAGCGCCGGCCCTCGCCCCGGGGTTCGTTGACGACGCGGACGCCGCGGTGCCGGCAGGCGTTCAGGAAGGCGCGGAAGCGGCCGCTGTCGTCGCGGGTGGCGAGCACCGGGGTGCCAAAGTCGTCCGTGGTGAAGTACCGGCCCGGCTCGTCGAGGTCGCCCGACAGGCCGATGAGCTGCGGATGATCCTGGAAGAAGCTCGACCACTCCTGCTCGGCGAGTTCTGGGCAGACATACGCATCCGTCGGCACGCGGTAGCGCACGCCGGCGTCCACGTTGCGGCCCTCGTCGAGTTGGCGGAGCAGTTCCTTCAGGACGACGACTTCCGTCTCTTGCTTCATCTTCTCTCCCTTGACCGGTTGGCGGCCCGATGGCGGCGCGTCAACATAGCGGATTGCATGGAAATGTGAAGGGCGATTCGGATGTTCGACCTGGACGGACTCGAGGACGCGCGCCGCATCGTGGCCGGGGCGATGCCGCCCACTCCGCAGTACCGCTGGCCGTCCCTGTGCGAGCGCGTGGGTTGCGACGTGTGGGTGAAGCACGAGAACCACACGCCCATCGGCGCGTTCAAGGTGCGCGGGGGCGTGGTGCTCCTCGAGGAACTCCACCGCGCGGACCGGCTGCCGCGCCGCATGGTGACGGCGACGCGCGGCAACCACGGCCAGAGCGTTCCGTTCGCGGCGCGCCGTTTCGGGATCCCGGTGACGGTGTTCGTCCCGCGCGGCAACAGTGTCGAGAAGAACGAGGCGATGGTCGGCTGGGGCGCCGAGGTCGTCACGTTCGGCGACGATTTCGACGAGGCTCGGGTCGAGGCCGCGCGCCGGGCGGACATCGACGGGGCCTTCATGGTCCCGTCCTTCCACCCGGCCCTGGTTCGCGGCGTGGCGACGTACGCCCGCGAACTCTTCGAGGCGGTCGCCGACCTCGATACGGTGTACGTGCCTGTCGGCATGGGCTCCGGGATCTGCGGCGTCATCCGCACCCGCGACCTGATGGGGCTGCGCACCGAAGTGGTCGGAGTCGTGGCCGCCCGCGCCCCGGCGATGGCGCGCAGCGTCGCCGCGGGACGCGTCGTCTCCACGGACTCGGCGCGCACGTTCGCCGACGGCATGGCCTGCCGCGTTCCGAACGAACAGGCGCTCGAGGTCGTGCGCCGGGGCGCCGCGCGCATCGTCGAGGTCGGCGAGGCGGAGATCGCCGAGGCGATGCGTACGCTCTATCGCTGCACCCACAACGTCGCCGAGGGCGCCGGCGCCGCCGCATTCGCCGCGCTGTGCCGGGAGGCGTCGCGGCAGGCGGGCCGACGCGTCGCCGTGGTGCTGTCGGGAGGTAACGTCGATGCGGAGGTGTACCGTTCGGTACTCGCCGGCGAGGTGCCGTAGCGCTTCGATTGCCTCAGACGCGCTTCCGAGCCAACACCCGAACGCGACGCACGTAGAAGATCGTCGTAGCCAAGGCGACCGGGAACCCCAGCCACATCAGCCCGGCCCCGCACGCGAAGGCGAGGCGCTCCGTGACGGGAGCCCCTTCGCGGGCTGGGAGCGTCGGTTCGAAGAAGGGTCCGCTGTAGAGGTTCCGGTGGCCGGAAAACCGCTGCTGCATGCGGCCGATCCAGCCGCGCAGGCGCTCGAGGGACGGGTCCTCGCGGACGGCGTCGAGCGGCGGCCCCGGGATGCTCGCGAGCATCTGGACGATGCCGAAGAGCTGGAAGTCGACGATGTCGGGTTGCGCGCCGCCGAAGAATTCGGCATCCGGGGCGAGCCGTTCCTGGAGGGTCGCGTAATCGGTTACGGTTTTCTCGGCCGTGGGCCGGCCGCGTACGCGCCGCGCGACGGTGAGCACGGAGAAGAAGTAGAAGGCGGCGAACGCCCGCCAGAAGGCGTCCCAGTGGCGCCGCGGCCAGGACGGATGCTCTTCCCTGACCAGGCCGAAGCGGTTCAGGAACTCCCAGCGGCCGTTGCGTCGGTGCATGGCGCTGCCGCCCTGGGCGATTCGCAGGGCGAGGCGATCGTCGTCCGAGACCTCCGGGAACCCCAGGGCGACGAGGATCTTCTCCGAATCGACCATCCAGGGTCCGCCGTCGATCCGGGCCGCCGGCATCAGGATCCCGGAGCGCCGGAACACCCGGACCGGGGGAACCGACACGAGCGTGTGTTCGATGCCCCGTTCGCGCAACCCGAGCAGCACGGCCTGCACCCAGGGCGAATGATCCACCCCGTACACCTCCACCAGGCGGGCTACGGGGGTCTGTCCATCGCTCGCGGGCATCCTCGTCAGATGATCAGGTCCAGTTGGTTGTAGTCCTTCAGAACCGTCTCGCGCGTGCGTGGGGACCAGCGCAGCGAATCCGCTTCTTCCGCCAATGGTTGGTATACGTAAGGCGTTTCGTCCGGATAGCTCTGTTGCCGCGCGTCGATCGCGAGCTGGATGATCCGGGAGCGGCCGTGAATGCGTTCGTGGTCGTAGACAACGGGTTGCCCGGAGCGGAAGTTCCGTCCCCTCACTCCTTCGACCGAGGCGCGTCGGTGGAAGCCGAAGACATAAGTCACGCGCGGGTGCGCGGACCTGTTCGGAAAGGAACAGTGCAGCATCTGTCGGCTGCAGACGGCCACGTCACCGGCGGCACACAGCAGCGGGACGGCCCCCGGCAGCAGGTCCGAGCCCCCGTTCTCCGCGATCAGCCGCTTGATGTCGGTCTTGCCGCTGTCGTGGCTCTCCGGAACGATCCAGAGGGCGTTCATCGGGTTGGTGGGATACAACTGCGCCATGAAGTTGAAGCCGTGCGTTCCGGCGTCGAGGCCCGGGTTGTCCCAGTGGGTCATCCCATCCTGGTGCCAGGACACGGCGGCGCCGTAGTGGGCGGGCTTGACCCAGACCGCGTCGGTAAAGGGGACGAAATCCGGCCCGTTGATGGCCTCGGCGACCCGCAGCAGGCCCGGGTGTCCATACAGCGTGAGATTGGCGTCCATCATCTGCAGACTTCCGCTGATCTGCAGGACCACCTGCTCCGGCGCGTCCCGGGGCGCTTCGAACTCGGTCATCTTGACGGGATAGCGGCCGCCGGCGACGTCCGTGGCCCCCATGGGGTCGCTCAAGGGCCTGGCAAACTGGAACGTGGCGCGCTCGAACTCCTGGTCGATGGCAGGCCTGCCCTGCGCGTCATGCTTCGCGCCCTCTTGCGTGGGGGCACGGGCCATGGCGCTCTCGAAGTCCGCCAGCAGGCGTTGGACTTCCCGCGCATCGATGACCCCCTCGAGCACATAGAACCCATAGCGCCAATAGGCGTCCAGGATGTCGGGATGCACGTCCCCGTCCTCGGTGAATTCAAGCCGGCCGCGATTGGGTAGCGCGTACGCGTGGGCTTCACCGTTGCTGAAGTAGTCGCCCATGTGTTTGTTCCTCACGCCGACGGGATGTCGGTGCGTGCGAAGTCGTTGCCCTTGAAGAGCAGCGGTTCGCCCGCTGCTTCCGCGAGAGCGTAGGCGAAGCAGTCGCCGAAGTTGAGCGCAGCAGGATGGTTGCCTTTCCCGAACCGTTGCCAGGCACGCCGGGCCGCCCCGAAGTGTTCGGCGGTGACCGGCGCCAACTCCACGCCGGCGGTTTCGAGAAACGCGTCCAGCTCGCTTCCGGCTGCGGCGCCACCGCGCCCCTCGACCACGATGGCCGCCTCCAGGGCGTTCGCCACGGACATGCGGCACCTCGGTGTGGTCGCGATCAGATGCTCGAACCGCGCCGCCTCGGGTTCTCGAAAGAGTATCGCCAGCAAGGCCGAGCTATCGACGATCAACGCGGTAAGCCTCGTTCATCATAGAGCACGTCGCCATGCTGGACGGCGGATGGGCCTGGCCCCAGCAGACGGGCGCAGCGGTCGGCGATTGCCTGCATTTCCTGGAGCCGCCTCTCCGCTCCGCGGACGCGGCGCTCTCTTTCGAGCCGTTCGCGCAGTGCGATGGTGATGGCGCCCGTCATCGTGTCGCCGGTCAGGCGCGCCAGCTCGCCGGCGAGCCGGCAGGTTTCGTCGTTCTTGATGTTGAGTCCCATGGCAGTGTCGTCCGGGTAGACGGTCGAGCGGGCGTCTACCCTATGCCTTGGTCCGCCTCAGTGCAAATCGCGTCCCGGAACGGCGGAAGCAAGGCGCCTCCGTTGCGGCTTCGCTGTAGAAACTGGTAGTACCATCCGCCCGCGACACCGGAAAACTCCGCGGCCGACTCCCGCAGGCAGACCATGGCGAACGCAGAATTCTGGCTCGCGCGTCCCACGCATTACTGGCAGCAGCCGGCCGAGAACATGGACGGGACGTTCTCCTTCGCCCGCCGCTACGAGGACGCGGGTTTCGACGGCCTGCTCTTCTTCGACACCCAGAACCTGGCGCCCGAAGCCCTCGTGAGCCTCACCGCTGCCGCGAAGGAGACCACCCGCCTCGGATTGGGAACCGGCGTGACCAACTCCATGACGCGGCACGCCGCGGTCACGGCGTCGGCCTTCTCGACGCTGCAGGTCGTCAGCAACGGCCGCGCCTATCTCGGCATCGGCCGCGGCGACTCGGCGCTGGCCCATCTCGGGTACGCGCCCACGCCGGCGGGAGCGTTCGAGGAATACCTCTCGGATCTCGTGTCCTACCTGCGTGGCGAAGCGGTCGAGTTCGCGCCGGACGCGGATGTGCACAGGCTCCACCTGGCGGACACGCCGGAGGCGAGTCGGATCCAGTGGCTGCGGGACTTCCCGAGGGTGCCGGTGGGCGTGGCGGCCACCGGTCCCCGGGTCATCTCGATCGCGGCGCGGCACGCGGACAGGATCGACCTGATGCTGGGCGCGAGCGCGAAACGGGTCGCGTGGGGCATGGACGTTGCGCGGGAGGCGCGGCGCAAGGCGGGCATGGCGGGCGACATTCCCTGTTCCGCGTACGTCAACCTGGTCGTCCACGATGACGGCGAGCTGGCCTGGAAGATGGCGGCCCCTGCGATTACGAGCCAGGGGCGGTTCGCGGCCATGCACGGCAAGGTCGTGGGCCCGGTCTCGGACGAGGCCCGGGAGATCCTCGGGCAGATCCACTCGTCCTACGACATGAAGCGACACGGCGCGCACGGCGGCGACTTCATCACCAGCGACTTCGCCCACGAGTTCGGCATCTACGGGCCGCCCTCCTACTGCGTCGACCGCCTCTCGCAACTCGCGGAACTCGGCGTGGACCGGTTTATCCTCGCGGGAGGTCCGGACCTCGCCATGCCCAGGCCCGAGATCGCGGCATTGGCGGAGCGGTTCGTGGCGGAGGTGCTTCCGGCGTTCAAGTAGGGAATTCGTTCATGTACACACACTACGGCCCGATGGTCTCCTACTACTCGGCGAAGACGCGCGCCTGCCTGGGCTACAAGCGCATCCCCTTCGTCGAGGTCTACGAGCCCGCGACCTACCGGGAGCGGATCGCTCCGGCGGTGGGGCGGACGGTCTTCCCGGTGCTGGAAAGCGACCGCGGCGAGATTCTCCAGGACACGACCGTCATCGTCGACGCGCTCGAGGAGCGGCATCCCGAGCGGCCGGTCTTTCCGGAGGATCCCGTGCTGATGCTGGTCACGAGGGTCGTGGAGTTCTTCGTCGACGAACTCTGGGTCGTGACCGCGATGCACACGCGGTGGAACGACCCCGACGCCAGGCGCTTCGTCATTGCGGAGTTCAACCGGTTCTTCGGTCAGGGCGACGGAGACGACATCTGGGCCGACGGCGATGCGGTCGCGGAGCGCATGCAGAGCTATCTCCCGGCGCTGGGCCTGGACCAGGAGCCGGGGCAACGCGCCATTCAGCGGCTCCTCGAGGAAGCGACCGAACTGCTGGACCAGGCGGTCGGCCCGAGGCAGTTCGCGTTCGGGCCACACCCGAGCCTGGCGGACTGCTGTCTCTACGCGGCCTATTACCCGCACCAGTACAGGGATCACGGGTCCGCGCAGGCGCACCTGAAGACGAAAGCGGCCGACCTCAGCTACTTCCTGGACAACATGCACGCCGCGTACGGCATGCCGGCGGAGGGAGCGCTTGGCCTGACGGAACCGTTCCTTGCGTACCTGCGCTACATTGGGCCCATCGGCGCCGCGTATGCGGCGAGCGTCGAGCAGCTCGCGCAGCCTGTCCTCGCGGCGGCCGCGCCGGGGGATGAGGTGGAACAGGGCCTGGCGCCGGAGATCGATCTCTTCGGCCAGCCGTACCGGCGCTTCTGCTCGATCTTCTCGGCGTGGAAGGCGCAGCGCGTGCGGGACGCCTACCTGTCCCTGTCCGGGGAGGACCGGGAGCGGGGCGATGCGCTGATTGCGGACATCGGGTGGGGGGACTTCGCGGGATCCTCGAACGATGTCAGGATGGAACGCGTCGGCTTTGCGTTGCGGCGTTCCGGTTGATGTGCGCTTGCGACGCGATGCCGGCCCTGCGGACCGGGCGGTCCCGGCAACCGTATCTGCCCTGGAGGGTTTCCCGTTGAAGAACATCTCTCGTCAACCCGGCCAACAGCCAAGCAGACGGCGACTGTTGGGGAATGCGTTGCGGGGCCTTGCGGGCGCGGGCGCCGCGGTGCCTCTGCTCGGCTCCGGGCGGGCATACGCCGAATCCCGGGCGGTCCCGACCGATGTCGTGTTGCCGGGCCGGCTCGGCAACCCGGCGCTCACCATGATCGAAGACCCGCGACTGGACCCGCGGGTGCGTCGGGCGCTTGCCGCCGCGCCTCCGGGCGGACCCGGAGCGTCGTTGCCGAGGGTGACCCTGGATTCGAGCTACGACGACTGCCTGAAGTGGGTGAGCGCCATGGAGCGGACGCTCATGGGCCAGGATGCGGCGGCCCTCGCGGCGATGCCGGCGTTCGCGGACCTCCTGGAGCGGAAAGAAGCCATTCCGGGGGACGGCGGGGACATCGATCTCTACCTGGACATGCCGAAGGACCGCGGCGGGAAGCTGCCGTGCGTGTTGCACATCCATGGCGGGGGCATGGCCTTTACCACGGCACGGCGTCCGCTGACCGTTCGGTGGCGAAAGACCCTGGCGCAACAGGGCATGGTGGTCGTCGGCGTGGAGTTTCGAAACGCCGGCGGGGTGCTGGGCAACCACCCCTTTCCGGGGGGCCTCGACGACTGCGCCAGGGCCGTGCGATGGGTGCATGCCAACCGGGGCGACCTGGGGATCTCCTCGCTGGTGGTCGCCGGTGAGTCCGGTGGCGGCAACCTCGCCGTCGCGACCGCGGTCAAGGCGAACCTGGAGGGGTGGGTCGATGCGATCGATGGCGTCTTCGCGATGGCCCCGATGATCCTCGGGTTCTACACGTCCGTGCCCCCGGAGTTGCTCGCGTGGCGCGAGAACCAGGGCTACCAGGGCACCGACGAGATGATGCGCGCCATGACCAGGGTCTATGACCCCGAGGACAGCCACGAGACCAATCCGATGGCCTGGCCCTTCCACGCCACCCGGGATGACCTGAAGGGGTTGCCTCCGCACATCGTCACGAACTACGAACTCGACCTCATCCGGGACGACGGCGCGGTCTACGCGAGGAAGCTGCAGGAGGCTGGCGTGCCGGCGGTGTCGCGCACCGTGGACGGCGCCGTGCACGTGCCCGAGATCGCGATGCCGGACCTCGTTCCCGAGTTGGCTCGGGAGACCGTACGCTCGCTGGCCGGCTTCGCGGACAGTCTGGGAGCGTGAGCGCCGGACGGACTCGCGGAGCCGGTCGGGCAGCGGCGGGTTGGCCGTGACCGGAGGAGATCCGGCGGAGGACGCTCGCGAACCGGGCCTGCGCACCGGCGGCGTGGGCTTCCTGGCCTTTCTGACCCTCCTCAACGTTCTCAACTTCGTCGACCGGCAGTTGCTGTCGAGCTTCGCCAACTGGATCGTGCCGGAGCTGGGCCTCACGAACACCGAGTTCGGCCTGCTGACGGGTCTCGTGTTCATCGTGTTCTACACGGTGATGGGCCTGTTCATGGGCACGCTCGTCGACCGCATGAACCGGACTCGGCTCATCGCCGCCGGCGTCGGCGTGTGGAGCGGGCTGACGGCGCTGTCCGGCATGGCCTACAACTTCGCGAGCCTCGCCTTGCCGCGGGCGTTCATCGGGGTCGGCGAGTCGGTGCTGACCCCGGCGGCGATGTCGCTGTTCGGGGATCGCTACCCGTCCGACCGGCTGGGCGTGGTCACGGGCATCTACGGGTTGGGCGTGCCGATCGGAATCGCCTGCAGCCTGTTCATCGTCGCCTACCTGGAGCCGTACCTGGGCTGGCGCGGCTGCTTCTATGCGCTGGGCGCCATCGGCGTCGTGCTTGCGCTGGCGATGCTGTTCCTGAAGGAGACGCCGAGGGTGCAGCGGAGCGCTGTTTCAACGGCCGCCACGCCGACCCGGAGCCCGTCGTTCCGAGAGATCATCCAAGGCCTGATCTCCGCGCTCCGGCATGCGCCGGCGCTGACCCTGACGGTGCTCGGCGCCGTGGCGTTCAGCCTGCTGCTCGGTGCGGCGGTCTTCGAACAACTCTGGTTCGTCCGGGAGCGTGGCTTCGACCGTACCGAGATCGCCGAGATCAGCGCCTGGTTCGCCATCTTCGGCGGGATCCTCGGCACGCTCGCCGGCGGCTACGGCGGCGACATCTTCATGCGCAGGACCAGGATCGGACGGCCGATGTTCCTGTTCTGGATCATGCTCGCGCTGGCGCCCTTCAACGTGGCCCTGCGCATCGTGGAGCCGGACTCGCTGCTCTTCTGGCCGGGCGTGTTCTTCATCTACTTTCAGCTCGGCGTCTTCTACGGGCCGACCTTCGCCACCGTGCAGGAACTGGCGCCCCCGCGGGTTCGCGGCACCGTGGTCGCGTTCGCCATCCTGATGCTGCAGCTCTTCGGCATCGCCGCCGGCGCCGTCATCGCCGGATTCGTCATCGAGCTGCTGCAGGACGCGGGGGTGCCGAATCCCTACACGCGCACGCTGTTGGGATTCACGTTCGTGTCGATGGCGTCGATCCCGTTGTTCTTCTACGGCGGACGGCGGTTTCAACGGGACCGCGAAGCGCTCCAGCGGTCTGCGGTGTAGGGGCGCCCCTTGCGGGCGCCCGCGCCGGCCTCACGCCCGAATCCGAAACGGGACGGGACAAGCCCGTCCCCTACGCTGGTCTCACCCGGAAGATATCCCCGGTCGTCCGGAGCGCCTCGACCGTCCAGGGTTCTCCCACCCCCTCGATCAGCCATTCCGTGATCGCCCACAGGTCGCGGTCGGTCTGATCCGTGTCCATCGGTTCGAGCCCCGGCACCAGCGCCGCGATCTCGACGGCGGCCGGGAACGGACGCCCGGAACGCCCAACGAAGACCAGTTCGTAGACCCGGCCGTCGACGTCGAGCAGCCCGGGGGCGTCAAGGGGCTTGTCACTCAGTTCGAAGGTGTCGGACAGGAATGCGGCGAACTCCGGGTAGTGACTGACGTCCGGATCGGTCAGCACCGGTACGCTGCGCGTGCCCGGGGGCCGTTGCGTGATGCGGCGGACGCTCATCGGTCACCTTCCTCCGTGACGGGGACGTGACGCCCGGCGAACTCGGCGAGGAGGTCGCCGATTTCCGCGCCCGAGTCCTCCTGCAGGAAATGGTTGCCGGTGACCAGGTGCGTGCCCTCCGCGTGCGGCCAGATCTCGTGCCATCTGGGCGCGAACGCGTCGGCGGTGAACACCACCTCCTCGCGCCCCCAGATGACGGTCGCCGGCAGCTTGAGCTTGCGGACACCGGCCTCCAGCCAGTCGAAGCGCTCCCCAGCGATATCCGTGGCCGGATCGATCGGGATGGAACGCGGCCACTGCCAGGTCAGGCGCCGGTCGCCCACGTCGGGCAATACCGAGACGTAGGCGTCCAGGGCGTCGGCCCGAATGCGCTCGCGGTCGACCACCGAGAGATAGGTGGTGCGGCCGGGGAACGCGGCCTGGCGCCCCGACAGGAAGGGCCCGACCAGCGGGGCGTGCAGGGTCTTCCACGGCATGACCCGGCGGTGGAACTCGGAGGAGGGCTCGCGCCATGCCCAGGTGGACATGACGGCGACGGCGACCGCGCGTTCCTGCCGGGTGAGCAGCGCCGAGAGTCCCGTCGGGCCGCCCCAGTCGTGACAGACGAAGAAGATGCCGTCGAGCCCGAGTTGGTCGACCAGGGCGACGAGGTTGGCCGCGTGGTTGTCCAGGCTGTGCGCGCTCGCGGCGTGCGGATGCTCCGACAGGCCGAAGCCGACCTGGTCGGGCACGATCACGCGGTAACCGCCTGCCAGCAGCGGCGGAATGACGTCGCGCCACAGGTAGCCCCAGGTGGGATTGCCGTGCAGCAGCAACACGGGCGGTGCGTCTCGCGGACCCTCGTCGATGTAGTGCATCCGCCACCCGTTGACGTTGGCGAACCGGGACTCGAACGGGTAACGGCGCGCTACGTGCGGGCCGAGGTCCCCGATGGTGCGCGGCCTGGCGTCGGCCCATGGATTCATAGCGGGTTCGCCTTCATGAAGTCGATGACCACCGCGGCGAGCGCTTCGCCCTGATCGTCCTGGGGATAGTGCAGGGCGTCGGCGATGATCGCGTGTTCCTGGCCTTTCGCGCCGGGGACTTCCTGCTGGAACTGGATCGCGGCGGTTCCGGGATCGCTGTCGCTGAACGCGGTGAGGAACGGCTTGTCGAACTTCCGGAGGATCGCCCATGCCCGGCGGTTGTCCGGCACCGCGGGGTCGTCGGGGAACAGCGGGATCAGGCTCGGGAACTGCCGCGCGCCCTGCGTGTACTCCTCGGCGGGAAAGGGTGCGGAATACGCGCGGCGCTCCTCGGCGGAGCAGTCGTTCAGCCACAGCGCGACGATCTCGCCGGGATCGAAGTCGGGGTAGGCGTCGCAGAACCGGATCCAGTACATGAACGCCGGCCGCGCATCGGTCCCCGCCACCGCGTCCCGGGTCTGATCCTGGAATCCGCCCGGCCGCTCGGATCCCGCGATGCGCCCGCGCATGACCGCATCCAGCTGCTTCGGGGGCAGGAGGGGGGTGTCCGCCAGCAGTTGGCGGAGTTTCGGGGCCATCTCGTCCGGTATCCCGCGGGCATCCGCCAGCCCCGTGTTGGTGGCGACGATCCTCGCGAACCGCTCCGGGTCCGCCGTGACGACCCGCAGCCCGATCGGGCCGCCCCAGTCGTGCCCGAGCAGCGTGATGCCGGTGAGCGCCAGTCCGCGCACGAACCCGTGCATCCAGTGCACGTGCCTGGCGAAGGTGTAGTCCGAACGCCGCGACGGCTTGTCGGAGCGGCCGAAGCCCACGATGTCCGGAGCGATCACCCGGTAACCGGCGGCGGTCAGCGGCGGGATCATCTTCCGGAACGAATAGGACCACACTGGCTGCCCGTGCAGCAGCAGCACCGGTTCGCCGTCGGCCGGACCCTCGTCGACGTAGTGCATGCGCAACCGGCCGCCGTCGCCGTCGTCGACCTCGAGGTAGTTGGGCTGGTAGGGGAAGCCGTCGAGGTCTTCGAAGCGCTCGTCGGGAGTTCGCAACGCTCTCATGGGAAACCTGCTGTTGGTGAGAGGGTCAGCGGGCGCAGCCAGCTTGGCGCTCTCCGTGACGTTGTCCGTCCGTTACCTGCCCCGAGCGCGGACGTAGCTTTCGAGGACACGGTTGATCCGCGTCTGGTAGCCCTTCCCCGGAGCCCGAAAGTGCTCCAGCACCGACCGTTTGACGCGCAGGGTGATCTGCTCGGTCCGGTCGGGTTCGACGAGGCGGGCCTCTTGCCAGAACGCCTCGTCCAGTTCCGGGATGTCGCCGAAGTCGATCGCGGCATCCTCGATGGCGGCGATCTCGGTCGGGTCAAGGGCTTTCTTGTGTCTGCTCATGATGGGCCGGCCGCTCGGCGAGCGCCGCCATGATTTCCCCGTGCCGCTCCTCGGTCAAGCGATAGTGCATCAGGCAGTAGACGGTGAAGACCACGAACACGCCGAGCATCGGGCCGTACACGGCGCCGAGGTGGAACACCGTGGCGGCGTCCACCGCGCCGGGCGCCGCGCCGACCGGGAACTGGATGACGTCCAGGGCGAGCCCCCCGATGAGCGTGCCGAGACCGGCGGCTCCTTTCGACGCGAATGAGAGAGCGCCGAAGAAGATCCCCTCCTGGCGGCGCCCCGTGTCGAGCTCGTGTTCGTCCGCCACGTCCGCCATCATCGAGTTGCTCGACACCACCGCCAGGCCGCCGGCGCCCGAGGCGACGCCGAAGGCGACGAGCATGGGGGTGAGCAGGGGGCTGTCGTTGGCCGGGAACCATTCGATCAGCCGCAGCACGATGGGTCCCACCGTGAACGCGTAGTACAGGGTGGCCCCAACGAGCATGGTGCGGCGCTTGTCGAACCGTTCGTGGATGCGCCGGGTGATGGCGATGCCGGCGAAGAACCCGACCGGGGTCGCCATCAGGAGCAGCATCTTCGACTGGTCGTCCAGTTCCCAGAAGAAGTTCGCCATGTACAACTGCAGCGCGGCCTGCAGCCCGACCATGACCTGGGAGCTGAGGGCCGCCCCCGCCAGCCAGCGGAACGACGCGTTGCGTAGCGCCTCCCACGTGTCCCTGAAGACGCCGCTCAGCACCGCGCCCAGCCCCGGTCGCGCAACGAACCGCGTGGCCGGGAGATTCGGGATCTGGGAATGGGTCCCGACGGCCGAGACCAGGATGGAGATGGCCATGGCGATGGCCAGTGCAAGGGCGAAGGGCGGATAGTTCGTCGCCACGAGATCCCCCGGCTGGTCATCGATGTCCACCAGGAAGATGGCGAAGGCGGACACGACGGCGGCGAGGTTGCCGACGATGGAGAACACCCATCGCCAGGCGACGATGCTCGTCCGCTCGGTGTAGTGGTCCGTGAGTTCGGCCCCGAGGGCGAGGTGCGGCACGTAGTAGAGGGTCATCGTGCCGCGGACGAGCACGGTGAAGACCGTCATCCAGGCGAACAGCGCCATGGACGACATCCCCGCCGGTGGCGCGAACAGGAAATAGAACGCGAACGCCATCGGGACCGCCGCCACGTACAGGAACGGGTGGCGCCGGCCGAAGCGCGACCGGAAGTTGTCCGAAACCGAGCCCACGATGGGATCGGTCACGGCGTCGAAGCACAGCGCGATGAAGATCGCGAGGCCCGCCAGGCTGCCCGAAAGCCCGAGCACCTGGTTGTAGTACAGCAGTACGAACGTGCCGAAGGCGGCGTTCTTGGCCCCTTCGGCGAACTGCCCGAAGCCGTAGCCGAGCTTGATCGGCAGGCGGACCTTGTCGGCGTCAGTGGCCAGGGCGATTCCTCAAGCCTGCGGCGGGACTCCGCCTACGGGGACCCCAGGTTGTGGTCCCCGCTCACCAGGAGGTAGTTGCCCACGCGCTTGCCATGGGTGACCGCGAACACCTCCCAGCGCCACGTCGACCCCTGTTCCTTCGCCCACGCCATGTACTGCCTGAGGGCCTCTTCGAACTCGGGCGCGTGGCCGGGCGCGGGCGCGACCTCGAAGACGGTGGTCTGGGTGGGCGGGTCGGGCGGTTCCTGGGCGAGCGCGAACGAAGCCGTGAGGGCCAGCGCGATCGCGAGGGCATGGGCGTTCCGGATCGTGCGGGGCATGGCGTTCCACATGTTTTTCTGGTCCGGGCGACGGTCAGTATTGGACCCGGGTCCCTGAGCGTCAATGCGCAGCCCGGTCAATGGACGGGGCACGGGGGCGGTGGGATACTCGACTGTCTCTCTCTCCCGGTTCAGGCTCATGGAACGCTCTTCTGCTTGCTCGGCCGCCGGTGCCGTTCTACTCCTTCTGTCCCCTGGCGCCGGGGTGCCGGCCTTCGCGGAGGACAGCGCCGCGTCCGAGACCACCGTGCTGGAGGAGATCCTGGTCACGGCCACCCGGCGCACCGAGTCCGTGGAGGACGACTACGCGTTCTAGTGAACCGGCTCTCCGAGCAGGAGCGGCGCCGACTGCTGCAGTCGGCGCTCACGCATGAATGACCAGCAGTTGCAGCAACTTCTGGATGAGGCCGCCGAGCGTCTGAATGTTGCCGGCGCTCAACTGGCCTTGCTTCACGATGGGCGACTGCGTGCCTTTGCCACGGGCTTGCGGAATCGTGAGCAGGAACTTCCCGTCACCCACGACACGCTGTTCCAGGTAGGTTCGACCTGCAAGGTGTTCAACGCTGCGATGGTCATGGCGCTGGTCGACGCGGGCACGTTGAAGCTGGATGTACCGATCAAGACCTGGATACCCGATCTGGTGTTGTCGAGCTTCCGGGCGCAGGAGGAAATCACGCTCAGGCATCTGCTGTCCATGAGCGCCGGAATGGACAATGGCTCCTACCAGGACTACGGGCGTGGGGATGACGCCGTAAGATCCTATGTAGCGGCGCTCGCCGGCGTCCCACATGTCTTCGAGCCGGCCACCGGTTTCGGCTACAGCAACGCCGGCAGCAGTACCGCCGGCCACGTCATGGAGCGGGCGACGGGCAAAACCTGGGAAGCGCTGTTGCGGGCACTCGTGCTGGATCCCATCGGGTTGAAGCAGACCGCGGCGTTCGCAGAAGAACTCTTGTTCCACCCGCTCGCCTTGGGCTACGTGCGATCCTCCACCGGATCGGACCTGGAACTGTTGCGCCGTTGGGCACTGCCGCGATCCATGGGGCCGGCGGGCGGGACACTCTGCGCCAGCGCCTCCGACCTGGTGAGGTTGGCGAAAATGTTCCTGGACCAGGGCCGGTGCGACTCCGGGAAGCAGATACTGAGCCCGGCTGCGGTAGACGAGATGCACACGCCCCAGGTACAGCTACCCACTCGATTGATGGCGCAGAAATGGGGCATAGGCCCATACTGGAAACAGTGGGAAGGCCACACCATTCACGGGCACAGTGGCACCAATCTCGGCGGATCCTCCATGTTGCTCTGGTGCCCCGAGAAGCAGGTTGCAGCCGCAACCACGGTAAACGTGGCCGATCAGGGCTACCCACTGGCCGATACGATTTTCGACACGGTCTTTCCGGACCTGTTCGGCATCCGGAAGCCGGCACAACTCACTGCCGAGAACGCCGAGCCGGTGGCCTTCGAGGCGGAACGCTACTGCGGCCGCTACGAATCGCTCGGCAACGTGATGAACATCAGGCTGTCCGGAGACAAGCTCCTTGGTCGACTGAACAGCGAGGTGTTCCGGCGTATGGGACTGTCGGACAGTGTGGAAACCGAGATGATCCCGTTGGGCGAGGACCGATTTCTGCCTGGTGATCCGGCGGCCGGGGGAAACCGTGGCTGGGACGTCGGCTTCTGGGGCGATGACGGCCAGGGTCGCGCCACCAATTTCCTGAATGGAATGTTTGCCTACCGGCGCACCGGCTAACGCGCCTCGATCGTGTGGTGCAGTAGGTTGCACGGCGGCCGCAACATTGCTTCAATCCCGGCGCGAAGCACCGGGGAGGGATCGGTTTGGCTGCAACGCATCGGGGCCGGTTGTGAACGACCGGGTGCAACGGCTCTCCGACGAGGAGCGGCGCCGACTCCTGGAGTCGGCCCACTTCGGCCGCAAGGCGCCGGCCTCCGGCAAGAAGGGCATGGTCATCTGCTCCCATCCCCTGGCGACCCGCGCCGGCGTGGACGTGCTGAAGGCCGGCGGCAACGCGGCGGACGCGGCGCTCGCGGCGTCCATCTGCCAGACCGTCGTCGAACCGCACATGACCGGCATCACGGGCGTGCTCTCGATGCTGCACTTCGATGCGGCGACCGGCGAGACGACCTACGTGAACGGCAGTGCGGCGCGCCCCGCGGCGGCGATCGAGCGGTTTCGCCTGGCCGACGTCGCCACCGGCCGCGGCGTCGCCGTGCCCGGTTTCTGGGCCGGCTTCGAGGCGGCCCATGCCCGTCACGGACAGGCCTCGCGGCAAGCCGCCATGGCAGCCGCGATCGGCTATGCCCGGGACGGCTTCGAGATCCACCCGTTCCTGTGGGGCGAGATGTTCACTGAGTACGCGAAGGCCGGCCGGACACCCCAGGGCCGGGAGATCTTCGCCCGGAACAACGTCATGCTGCGGCCGGGCGACCTGCTGGTACAGGAGCGGGCCGCGGACACCCTGACGGCGCTGCTGGAGGAAGGCAGCGACTTCTTCTACCGCGGCGCGTTCGCGAAGGAACTCGTCGACGTGGTGCAGGCGGCGGGTGGGGTCCTCACCCTGGAGGACATGGAGCGATACGAGGCGCGCTGGCAGCCGCCTGCCGAGGGCAGCTATCGCGGCTACAAGGTGCTCGGCTCGCCGCCGCCGGACCACGGCGGTTCGCACCTGATCGAGATCCTCAACATGGTGGAACTGCTGGACCTGCAGAAGCTGGGTCCGCCCACGGACTCCGCGGAGACCCTGTTCCACATGGCGCGCATCGCCAACCAGGTCTATCTCGACGGGTTCAGGCAGCACGATCCGGCGACTCACGAACTGCCCCTGGAACTGATCCTCAGCAAGGACTATGCGCGCATGCGGCTCGAGCTGATGCAGATGGATCAGAAGGTCGACGCGGGTCCGGCGCCGCCGCCCGCCGGCAGCAACCACGTGACGGCGGTGGATGCCGACGGCAACATCGCGACCGTCCTCCACTCGTGCATGTCGCTGCCATGGTCGAACGGGCTTTTCGCCGGCGGCGTGACGGTCGTCGCGGCGGGCGCCCATTACCTCCGGGTCATGCCCGGGCCGGGCGACCGCATCTCGGCCTACGTCTGCCCGAACATCGTCTTCGACGGCGAGCGGCCGATCCTGGCGTCCGGATCGCCGAGCGGAAGCCTGCTGCAGAACATCCTGCACAACACGACGAACATGCTCGACTTCGGCATCCCGATCGGCGAATCGATCGACCGGCCGTCGTTCGGAGGCGCTCCCTACACCGGCCCGCAAGGGACGCTGCTCATCGAGGTCGACCTCGACGAGCAGGTCCGCACCGCCGCGGCGGAGCGGGGCATCGCCTGGTCCGTGGTGAGTCCGTGGAACTGGGAACTCGGCTCGTTCGAGGGCATCTTCCTGGACGCCGACGGAACGGCCCACGCCCGCGGGGACCCGCGCAGGAACGCCATGGCGCTGGCGGTCTGAGGCGAAGCTTTGAACCAGAGGAGATCGGAAATGACCAAGCTCGTGCGACGGGTCATGGGGGGCGTTGTTCTGGGGCTGGTTCTCTCCGGTTTCCCTGCGATTGCCGAGGAACAGGCGGACGACCAGGGGGAGACGATGCGGCCCCTCGACATGCCGGACGACGTGATGGCCCGGTACAGCCCGGACAGCAGGATACCCACCCGGGGCACGGTGGACTCCGTGCGCCTGGTGCGTGCCGAGGGGTGGGAGTGGGACCACGAGGTCCGGGTCTACCTGCCGGCCAGCTACCACCTGACCGACAGGGCGTATCCGACGCTCTGGATCACCGACAACAACCTGGAACTGATCCAGGGGGCGTTGACCGGAGACGCGCTCGGCCTTTCGCCAGAGCTGATCGTCGTGGCGGTGGGTGCTCCGGCCGACACCAACGCGGCGGAGTTCCAGCGTCGCCGCAGCTACGACTTCATCCCGGACAAGTCGCTGATGGGGCCGATGTTCGCCCCCATGCCGGCGGAGTCGATCGGCGGCGCCCCCGGGTTTCTCGACTTCCTGGTCAACCAGTTGCGCCCGATGCTGGCCGGGGAGTACCGCATGGACCTGGACGATCAGGGCTACGCCGGTCACTCCGGCGGCGGCCAGTTCGGTCTGTACGTCCTGCTCAACAGGCCGGAGAGCTTCGCCAAGTACATCATCAGCAGCCCCGCCGCCTACCAGCCGTGGCTCGACATGGAAGCGGCCTGGCATGAGAGGAACGCGGACCTGAAAGCCAGGGTGTTTCTCAGCGCCGGCGAAGCCGAGGCCGCCCATCCGATCTGGTCCGCGTCGCAGATCGTCTCCACCGTGGCGACGATGGCCGAGCGCCTCGCCGTGCGCCGCTATCCCTCGCTGGAACTGACGGTCAGGATCTTCCCGGACGAGGATCACCTGACCGTGATGCCGGTCGCCTACACGCGGGGCATTCGGGTGCTCTGGGGCGAGTAGGGGCGGCAGACCTCCTGTTGGTCCCCGCCTGGCGCCGTGAGGGCATCGGGCACGTCTCTTCATTTGGAGTCCACCGTGACCGATGTCCAGCTCACGCCCTATCTCTCCCCCCAAGACTGCGCCGCGGCGATCGCCTTCTACGAGAAAGCGTTCGGGGGGCCGTCGAGACCGGCGCCCGGTTCACGGACCCCGAAGGCAGGATCGGGCATTCCGAGATCAGCATCGGGGGCGCCACGCTCTATCTCTCCGACGAGTTCCCGGATTTCCGGCGCGCGGAGCCCGCAGTCGCTCGGCGGCTCGAGCGCGGCGCTGCACATCCGGGTCGCGGACGCGGCCGAGATCGCCCGCCGCCTGGTGGAGGCCGGCGCGGAGGTCCTCCACGAGGTGGCCGAGCAGGCGGACGGGGAGCGTCGGGGTACGTTCCTCGATCCGTTCGGCTACCGCTGGATGGTGGGCGAGAAGCTCGAGGAAGTGAGCAAGGACGAACTGCGGTCGCGCGTGGAGGGCTTCGACATCACCTGACGCCCGGGCGCGTCACGGCCGCTGATACGCCTGCGCCATCCCGGCCGCCGGGCTCGGCGCCTTCGCCACGTAGTCCGAGGTGATGCTCCCGATGTAGAGGTCGCGCAGGCCGTCGCCGCCCCAGCTTACGTTCGTCGGGTTGCGCATCAGCTTCCCTTCCGGGTCGTCCAGCATGGTCACGACCTCCCCCTCCGGGGTGATCGCGACCACCTTGTTCGCCATCACGAGCGTCACCCAGAGGTTGCCGTCCACGTCGAAGCCGCAGCCGTCGGTGAGGCCGAGGCGGCTGCGCCATTCGACCGGGAGCGGGCGCTGGTCCGGCATGGCCGGAATGTCGAGGCCCAGAACCGGGCCGTATCGTTCGGGAGCGCCCAGGCTGCCGTCGTCCTCGATGGCGTAGCGCAGCACGTCGCAGGCGGTGGTCTCGCAGACGAAGAGGTGTTGCTCGTCGTAGTCCATCGCGATGCCGTTGGCCAGGCGGATGCCCTGCGCCAACACGTGCACGGACCCGTCCGGGTCCAGCCGGAACACGAAGCCGTCGTCGGCGCCGG